>JAGOIG010000187.1 GCA_017995735.1 Candidatus Kapaibacterium sp.
AATAATCTTCATTATTAGAAAAATATTCAAACATACATTTAAAGACAAATTTATATATGTATTATTTTATATACAAATATGGATTTATATATGCTTTTGTTAATTGATTCGTCAATAGAATTTGTTATATATTTTTTCCAATGAAACCTATTACAATACCAGAAAAAACTTTTATTGATGAAAATGCAATTCAATTATTAATCGACCGCAAACCAAATCCCGATTCAAAAGAAGTTGATGAAATACTTGCTAAGGCAATGGAACTTAAAGGATTGGATTTAGTTGATGTTGCAACTCTCTTAAATATCAAAGATAAGGATAATCTTGAAAAATTATACGCAACAGCGCATAAAATTAAAGATGAAATATATGGCAAGAGGCTTGTGCTTTTTGCACCCTTATATGTAGCAAATTATTGCGCAAATAACTGCCTTTATTGCGGTTTTCGCTTAGAGAATAAAGATATTGAACGACGTGTGCTATCAATTGATGAAGTAAAAGAAGAAACGCTTGCAATTTTGGAGCAAGGACATAAGCGAATCTTGATGCTAATGGGCGAAGACCATAAGATGAGTGATTTGGATTATTTTTATAAAACAATCGAAGCGGCATATTCCGTTAAAGATTCAAAAGGAAGTCAAATTCGCAGAATCAATATTGAAATCCAAGCACTTTCAGAAGAGGAATTCAATGTGCTAAAAGATATAAAAATCGGTACTTACACATTATTCCAAGAAACTTATCACCCTGAAGTATATAAAGTTATGCATCCATCGGGAAGGAAAGCAAATTACAAATGGCGGCTTTATACAATGGATAGAGCGCTTGCAAATGGTATGCACGATGTTGGAATTGGAGCATTGTTTGGGCTTACTGATTATCGATTTGAAGTATTGTCACTTGTTACTCACGCACAGCACTTGGATAAAGAATTTGGCACGGGACCCCATACAATTTCGATTCCACGAATACGCCCTGCAAGTGGAGCTCCCGCAGCAATGCATATTCCAAATGAAGTTAGCGATGAGAATTTCAAAAAATTAGTAGCAATCTTGAGAATGTCTGTTCCATATACAGGTATGATTTTATCCACCCGTGAAAGCGCAGGGCTTAGGATGCAGCTTTTTGATTTAGGTATTTCGCAAATATCGGCAGGATCGCGTACCTCCCCTGGCGGATATAAGCAAGCATTTGACGAAACGACTGACGACTCGCAATTCACTTTAAACGACTCACGAAGTTCAGGCGAAGTAATTGAAGGCGTAATTAAGCAAGGTTATATACCATCATTTTGCACAGCGTGCTATAGATTAGGCCGTGTAGGGCAGGATTTTATGGATTTAGCAAAGCCTGGATTAATTAAGCTTTTCTGCTTACCAAACGCATTGACAACTCTGAAGGAATATTTGGTTGATTATGCCAATCCCGAAACAAAGCAGCTTGGCGAGGCACTTATCGAAAGAGAATTAAGGGAAATCCCCACTGATAATGTGAGGAATACCACAATGAAATATCTCGACAGGATAGAAAAAGGTGATAGAGATTTATATTTTTAATAAAATATTATAGATTTTTTTCATAATTTTGTAATCCAATTTTTTTGAAATATAAGAAATTTCAAAAAAAGGGCCTGTAGCTCAGTTGGTTAGAGCAACGGACTCATAATCCGTCGGTCGGGGGTTCAAGTCCCTCCGGGCCCACCAAGGGGGAAAACTCCCTCATCTGCTTTTACTGCATAAATATAGTTTATTGTATCTTACCCAATGTATTATAACAGTAATACTTAGTTTTGTCTAAAATTCCTTTTGTGTATGTTTCGTACATACATTTTTTTTAAAAAAATTAAAATAAGTCCTAATATTTTAAAATAAATTCTTTA
The DNA here is from genome assembly GCA_017995735.1 of Candidatus Kapaibacterium sp. GTDB lineage: Bacteria > Bacteroidota > Ignavibacteria > Kapaibacteriales > UBA2268 > UBA2268. The sequence continues at coordinate 1,880 of JAGOIG010000187.1, forward strand.
AATTTGCATTTTACTCATTCAGTATAAGTAAATATATGTATTCAATTGATTTTAACGAGGGTTTCTTGGAAAGAACTAATCTTTTAGACAATTTAAAAAACTTACTTCAGAAAGATGAACGCCTTGTTAGCGAGGGTGCGCTTTTGAAGAATAAAACAATTGAGCTTGCTTTAAAATTGGATAAAGAACTTATTAAACTTCTATTGTCAGATGAAAAGATGAAAGAAGTATTTTTTATTGAGGTAGATAAGACACTTATTTTTGATAAAGATAAATTCGTCAAGTTTGTTTCCAACAAGCAATTTTTGCCTGATAGCTATACGGCTTTCAAAAATAAAATAGGTTTAATTGATGGCGACGGAGAATTTATTAGTCAAAAAAAAGATGTTGTCCTTTCTTGGCCCTATAAGGATTGCGTGCTTGAAGGCGGAATGACAAAAGAAGACCAAAAGCGCAATGAAATATTTTGGAATGAAACTTTAGCGCCTGATGAAATCAGCCGTCTTTTAGACCCAAAAGTTTTTACCAATGCCAAACGAATTGATAAGGACGGCGAGCATAATATAGGTGGATTTAGGACCGATGAAAAAGGTAATATCAAAGACAATCTCATTATTAAAGGCAACAATCTTTTAGCCCTCCACTCCCTCAAAAAACGCTTTGCGGGAAAAGTGAAATTGATTTACATTGACCCGCCGTATAATACGGGAGGAGTAGAAGATACATTTAAGTACAACGACAAGTTCAATCATTCAACATGGCTAGTTTTTATGAAAAACAGACTTGAGATAGCTAAAGATTTATTAGCGAAGGATGGAGCTATTTATGTCCAACTAGATTATAACGAAGTGCACTATTGTAAAGTTTTAATAGATGAAATATTTGGAAGAGAAAATTTCCAAAGAGAAATAATATGGCGGATAGGATGGATTTCAGGTTATAAAACAGCTGATAAAAACTGGATAAGAAATCATGATACTATTCTCTTTTATTCAAAAAATAAAAACCAACTCGAATTTTATAAAAAATATATTCCCTATCCTAAAGATTATATTAGAAGAGATGGTACAAAACCAGAAGGTGCAGGTTATCCTTATGAGGATACATGGAATTGCAACGAGTTAGATCCTCTTAACTCAATTGCTA
>JAGOIG010000188.1 GCA_017995735.1 Candidatus Kapaibacterium sp.
CATCATAATAATCGATTTTTATGCCATCGATTTCCACTTCTTCATAACGTTCTGAACGTTGCGGATAACTTGTTTCGTGAATGAGTTTTCCATCATACACTAGGTCAGAGGTATGCTCCATATTGATGCCATTGGCATGAAGCCACATTCTCCTTTTACAATTGAAGTAATAAGAAATAAGTGTACCGGTTACCTGCCTCATTATAACATTTGATTTTCAATTCCAATTTCTAATCCTTTATCATACGAATATATAGTTAAATCCGACAATACTCTAATACCAAAATTCTCATTGCTATTTGAATAAGATGGTGCTGTTTGATTATTAGTTATTCGTATGTTAAGAATTCTATTCTCTAAATTCTTCAATCCATTATTCAAACGAATTTTGATTTGCTTACGTTCTTCAAAAGTTTCTGAACTTTTTAAAATGGACAGTATTTCAACTAATTGATCGTAGGTATCGTCGTTATCATCTTTCGGTATATAATATCTGTATTGCTCTCCGAATGTATCTTTATTTATGAATTGAAATTTCCCAAGTATTTCAAATTGAGCTTTATTGATGCATTCAATCATATTTGAATGTTGATTAAAGCTATAATCAAAATCGCCAATCGATAAATTATTTTTGATAAAATCAAAAAACTTTGATTGAATATGGAACAAATCTTTTTCTTCTATACCACTTTGAATTTCCTTTTTTGAAAACTTTAAAAATTCAGCTGCTTCTTTTTTATAAATTATTTCCGAACTCGGTCTTCCTTGCTTTTTTTGTAATTGAAAAAAATAGACATGTCCTTTATCAATTTTCTTGTTTCTATTACAACGACCGGCGCTTTGAATAAGGCTTGGTAGTGGACATAAGTCTCGATATATTATTGGGAAATCAATATCTACGCCAGCTTCAATTAATTGAGTGGAAATTAAAATAATTTGTTTTCCTGATTCCAATAAGTTTTTTGCTGTTTCAATTTTTTTGATGCGATCTTCGGGAATAAAATGTGTATTTAAAAGTATAATTTGTATATCTGTTAATTCCCTGAGTAATTCATCATACAGAAACTTTGTGTCTGCTATCGTATTCAAAATAACAAGGCAAGATTGGCCTTGATTAATAATATGTTCAGCAAGGTCATTCATTAAAAATTTGTCATTATCTATCCAATCAATCTGGTAACGACTAAAAACAGATTGGCTAAAATATTTGTCAGCTTCCGTCAATTCTATTGGCAAATGATAATCTTTAAATAACAATTCCGGCTTTTTTTCAGCTGGTAAATAATCTTTAATTGGAAAATCTAATTTGGGCATGGTTGCGGTAGATAATATTGCATACGAATTATTTTTTTTACAAAAATTATCCAACAAAGCTGAAAAGAAAATGTACAGACGAGGTGGTATGGATTGAAATTCATCTATTAGAAAAATACGATTTGAAAAATTTGGTAATTTCAACAAAACACTGTTTTTATTACTCACTAATGTTTCAAATAACTGAACAAAAGTTGTAACAATAAAAGGATGATCAAAGGTTTGTTCTGCAAAATCAAGTTGAATTAGTTGCTGTAAATTTTCATTGGTTGGATTAGATTCATAAACCTTTTGAGCTTTTTCGATATTATTGTTTTGTGTCTTAGAATTGATAGCCAGAAAATTAATATTTAAATCTTCTTCTAAAATGTTTTGTACTTGTTCAGTAATTGACAAAAATGGTAATGCATAAATTATTCCCAAATTGCCTTTTTGTTTTTGTATTTGTCTTGCAAGTGAAAGAAGAGTAAATGTTTTTCCCGCACCGGTAGGTGCTGTAAGCGTAAAAATACGCTGATTCTGGTTTAAATATTTTTCAATATTTTCAGTTGCTTCAATTCGAATAGCTGTTCGCAATTGATTCAATTTTGTGGGATTAGTTTCAGACTCATGTTCCTTAAATTTTTTACCAAGCGAACAATCAATTTCTAATATTGAGTGAGCAATTTTTTCTTCTGTTTGAAAATAATTGTTTTTCCCTGCATCCCTCTTATCAGCTTGTATTAAGCTTGCAAAAGCAAATTGGGTATTCGAAAAATTATCCAAAGCATTTTTTATCCAAATTTTTTCATGAGTAATCGAGTTATATTTCGCAACCCTTCTGAATTCCCGTTCATTAAAATCTACAGAAAAAGAATTGAAATTTCGATTCAATTTTTGAGTTAAAAAATCACTGAAAGGTAAAGTGTTTTTATTCAAAAAGTCCGCCGCTGACTCAATTTCGTCCATATTAGGCATTTCTTCTAAATTGGGAATATCTCCGTGATGATAAGCTACTATTGTGACGGTTTGTAATATTTTAAGTATGCAATCGTCCTTACTCTTAGCTTGTAATAGATTCAATATTTCCGGTTGATTTGCTTTGAAACAATATACAAAAGCCAATACAGAAAGATAAGCATGATGGGAGTATCCTTGTACTTTATCACCTTTAAGTTTAGCCTGGAAATTCGGATTTATTTTACCTAAATCATGAAATAACGAAGCTAATTCAACAATAGGCAAGGAAGAATATTTGCGGGATTTTTCAATAACCCCATAAATATGTTCTTCTAGTGTTTTGTCTGGATGAGATTGAAAATTCAAATCAAACACCATTTCGAATCATTATTAAAAATATAATGTTCTCCACTTACCGTTAATTCATTATCATTCGAAGGATAAATTACAGCAACATATTCTTCCGGTAAATTCCAAAAATCATCATTCTGGAAAGTAGGAATTTTATCAAAACCTATTCTGAAATTTACTTCTTTAATTTCTTCCGGCTTATGTTTATTGGTTACAAAGCCTTTGGTTGAAAACTTTCCATCGGGAACAAACTCAAAATTTCCTTCTTCTATAAATTCGATTTCGGCAGGACAATTATGCAAGCCCAAAACAGGTTCATAACAAGATTTACCTTCTTTACAACTCTGAATAAAATCAGAATATATTTTTTTACTTGTTTCGTCAGCATCATCTAAAAG
>JAGOIG010000189.1 GCA_017995735.1 Candidatus Kapaibacterium sp.
CCCACTTGAAATTATGCCAAGTGGAGTGTATTTCATCGAAATGCAATCAGGGGAATTCAAGGAAGTGCAGAAGATTGTAGTGCAGAAATGATCGAATAGGTATAGAGACACAAAATATTGTGTCTCTACAGTTAATGTAAGATCAATTGTGAGTATTAGTTTATGATAAATCTTGTCCTACAAAAGGCACTAAGGCAAGATACCGAGCATATTTTATAGCTTTTTGAACGCGTCTTTGCTGATAAGCTGATAAACCTGTAATTCTGGCAGGCAGAATTTTGCCTTGTGAATTAATAAATCTTTGTAAAAATTTGACGTCAAGATAGTCTATTTGCTTTTGGCCACGAATTGGATTTGCTCGTTTTCGGATTACCCTTTGTCGAGTTTTATCATTGGATTCGGGTTGTAATGGAAATAATGCTCCTTCGTTATTCATTTCTTTTTAGCCTCTTTCATTTGTTGGGTTTTTTCAAGTCTCTTATTAAATCTTTCTACGCGTCCAGCTGTATCGACAAGCATTTGCTTGCCTGTAAAGAATGGATGCGATTTTGAATCTATTTCGAGCACAAGTTTATCTTTTTTATAACAGGACCGTGTTGTGAAAGTTGTTCCATCGGTCATAACTACTTCAACCGGATGATAATCGGGATGAATTCCTTTTTTCATTTTATTGCCTATAATTATATTTTAATCTTATCAATTGAACTAACATCATCTACTTTGATGAATGTCTCCATAAAGTGAGTATTGCCGTCGTCACCTTTAATACCCTTTATTATTTTAACAGTTGGCTTTTCAGTCCCTTTTTTCTTTTTTAACTTATCGCCAAATGTTTGTGTTTTTGCCATAATTGACTCCTTAAAAGATTACAAAATTAAGAAAAAAGATTGAAATAAAAATATAGAAATAAAATATTTATAATTATTTTGTAATTATTCGAAAAAATAGTTGACATTTAATATTTTTTTAGTATTTTACCATTTTTAAAATACGCAAAATAAAAGGAGTGTAAAATGAAAAAATGTATTCTTTTTTCGGTGATGTGTGTTTTATTTAACTTAGCAATATTACACGCTGACAATTGGGAACCCTATCCGTATGGGAAATCTTTGATTTATACAACTGACTATACATTCGGATATGGGGATGGATATGGGTACACGCAAGAACAGGCTAGTTTAAAGGGGCAATATTTTACAGTGCGATTTGATTCTGTCTCGATTGATGAAAGTGGAAATAAAACATACTATTCTGAGCGCTATTTGCGACAACATAATTTTCCTTGCATCAATGATACAATGGATATTTTTGGCAGGTTTAAAGCAGCTAATGGCTGGGGTCCTGCCATATACTATTTCCAAGAAGATATCTATACAATTAAAAAAGATACTGCAATCTTTCATTTGCTTTTCATCGAAACTGATTCGTGGGATGCTAAAATAACTAAAAATGATCAAATTGATATAGCCTTCCCATTAAATTTGCAAGTTGGTGATGAATACATTCAAAAACCTGCTGATAATTATTCAGCAATTTCTACAAAATGTATATCAAGGACAAATTCACTTACTTTTAACTTGGAAGATTCAGTAGCTATATATGTTGTTAATTGGGGAGACAATAGTATTGATACCATAGTTTTCAGCAAACAATTTGGTTTCATTGATTTTATACCAATCACTGCATTAAGATATTTTAATGATACAAGGATAACATTAGCAGGAATCAAGGATGAACAACAATCACTTGGAGTACAAATGCCTGATTCTCTCAGAGATGATCAGATAATGAATTACAAAGCAGGTGATATAATCAAATGGGAATCACAAACTTATAAAAATTATTATCATAGGCGGGATTCTATTATCTCTGTTGAAAGAACAGCTGATTCAATTATTATTACCTGCGCTAGAACTGAAATTAATACTGTTATACCTTTTATCGATGGTTATTCTAATCCTCACCAACCCCCATATAATCCGTATTGGACTAAAACGAGTACTCAAAGGGAAGCATATCCACTTAAAGAACTTCTTTATGTTTTCAATGCGCCTACAAATGATTTTTTGCTATTGTCAACATCATACTTCGCAGATGAACAAAAGAATTTCAAGCAAGTTGTTCATAAACTATGTCAAAAACCTGTAATATATGGCTCAGATACTGCTCTGGCACTTAGTTATTATGAAGGTGAATCAGATCTTCTTTACGTAGATGAACAAAATTGTCAAATTGATCATATTTTGGTTGATGGTGGTTATTATTTATTTCAATTAGATTCAAAGTTTGGTATTACACGCGAAGGTTATATCTTACCTGTTTCATTAAAACATTACGACCTAACTGTATGGGTTGAATATGAAGATGACTGGATTGAAATAGTAGGTTATAGATCAAATGGAGAAGTATGGGGAGATATTTCAATGCCCGATACAACCGCCCTTGAAATACCAGGAATATTAATCAGTGTAGAGCTAGATAAAAATAACCATTATTCTGTTTCTCCCAACCCTGCGCGCGATTATATCTATATCAATTCCTCTCTCATAGATGGTGTCGGTGTATGGGAATATCAAATTTATGATTTGCTTGGCAATTGTATTCAGTCGGGTTTAATAGAATCTGACAAAATTAACATCAGCCAATTATCGACAGGTTTCTATACAGTGCGATTTTTCAATGATGGGAAGCAAGTTGTTGAGAAGATGATGAAGGAATAAAATATGTAGTGACATCCTTGCAGAGGGCTAAAGCCCTCTGTTGCATATTCTTTGTCATTCTGAACACAGTGAAGAATCCATAGTCCAATAGGATAGATTCCTCGCAATGCTCGGAATGACAATTTTTTTCAACTATACTACTACTCCATCTTTTCCATTTCCTGCACCATCCTGGTACAGAATTGCACAAGCGGGGACGCTTATGCCACCTTATGAAGAAACGCGTACCCTGTTTCTGTAAGTGGCGCAATCATCCTTGATTGTGCTACCTTGTCA
>JAGOIG010000190.1 GCA_017995735.1 Candidatus Kapaibacterium sp.
ACGTTTGCAAATCAGTGTTGCTTTTTCAGTTTCAACAATAATTAAGTCTTTTAGACCAATAGTTGCCACTAATCTATCTTTTGCAATGATATACGAACCCTCTGTTTGCAAAGCAATTACTTCGCCATTCACAAAATTATTATGAGTATCTTTTTTTGCTTGGCGATAAACTTCATCCCAACTTTCGAGGTCAGACCATTCAAAATTTGATAGAACACAATATACGTTTTTTGATTTTTCAAGAATGCCATTATCAAAGGAAATTGCTGGTAAGCTGCGATAGGTGTAGTCTAATTTTCTAGCAAAAGAAGGCGTGTTTATGGCAGCCTTCAGATCGCTAAACAACTTGTTAAATTCAGGGAGATTGATCTGTAATTCTCTCCAAAGCACATCCGATGGAAACACAAAAATACCTGAATTCCAGACAAAATCCCCTGATTTAATGAAACGTTCCGCTGTACCTTTATCAGGTTTTTCGGCAAAATTTTTTACGTATCGAACATTTTTTTCAAAGAAATCGGGAATATCCTTTGAATCATCAATATTTATATAACCATATTGTGTTTCAGGATAAGTAGGGACAATTCCAAGAGTAAGAATTGCATTTAGGGATTCGGCTGCTTCTTGTGCAATTTCTAAGCTATTTGAAAAATCTGTTAAATTTGAGATTAAATGGTCCGAGGGGAAAACATTTAGAATGAAGTTGTCGTTATAAGAAGATTGAAGGTAAAGATTTGCATAAGTAATTGCAGCAGAAGTGCTTCTTAAATATGGTTCGAGAATAATATTTTCATTAGATAGATCAGGTAATTGCTCTTTAATTTTATCATAAAAAATTGATTGCGAAATGATAAAGATATTTTGCTTATCGAAGAAATTCAATATTCTTTGATAAGTATTAAAAAGCATCGAACCTTCGCCATAGAAATGGGAAAATTGCTTTGGATTAGATTCAGTGCTAAGTGGCCATAATCGCGAACCATAGCCACCCGCAAGAATTAATGCAACTTTTTGCATTTTATATTAGATATATTCAAATTTTTTAATTAGCTTGCTTGGATTCGGGAATGTTTCAATGAGCAAATTACAGTATCGGGTGGAAGTGTAAATTTCCATCCTTCCCTTTGAATATCTTTTACTTGCACAGATTTCCCAAGTTCAAGATTAGAAATATCGATTTCGATTGAATCGCTCAATAATTCAGGGATGGTTCTTACTTTTATTTTATGAAGCACTTGCTGAAGCACACCGCCTAATCGAGCGCCTTCCGGAGTTCCGTTCAATATTATTGGTAATTCTGTATATAGCAAATGATTATCAACTAGGCCCAGGAAGTCAATATGCAAAATTTTTTCAGTTATGGGGTCAAATGATAATTCTTTAACAATGCATTTTAATGGTTCTTGATTATCATCAATATGTAATAATACAATTGGTTTATGATTTGTATACACGATTTCTCGCAAATCGCGTACTTTTGCGTAAAGATTGAGATTTTCTTTACCGATTGCATAATAATTAATTGGAACATAATCATTTTGTCTTAATTCTTTTGCAATTTTATGACCTTTTTCTCGGGTTTTTACATTTAAATCTACTGTCTTCATTTTATATTTTTATTTTATTTCTATATTATAATTAAATTATTTATTAATATTTATAATTTCCAAAAAAATTTTTATCTCTCAATATCGAAAAGAGTGCTAATTGAACGATTATCGTGAGTGCGCAGGATTGCTTCGGCAAGCAATTCAGCAACAGAAACAACGTGGAATTTTGTCAAGTTTTGCTTAAGAGGAATTGTATCTGTAACAAAAATTTGCTTAATAGCATCGCTTTGTTCAATTTTCTCTATTGCATTGCCTGATAGAACGGGATGAGAGCAAATTCCATAAATATCAAGTGCTCCATTTTCTTTCAATGCAACAGCACAATTCAAAAATGTAGTTCCCGTATCAATTATATCATCAACAATAAATATATTTTTATCGCGAGGGTCGCCGATAATATTCATAATTTCTGCCACATTATGATCGGGACGTCGCTTATCAACCACAAGCAAATTGCCACCTAAGCGTCGGGCATACGAGCGAGCTGTTTTTACACCTCCGACATCAGGAGATGCAATTGAAATTGGTTCTAAATTCAATTTCTTTGCTTCTTTAATAAGGACAGGGGAAGCATACAAATTATCCATAGGAATATCAAAGAAACCTTGAATTTGTGAAGAATGCAAATCAATTGTGATAACCCTATCAGCACCCGCTCTAACGATTAAATTTGCTACCAATTTTGCTGTTATCGAAACACGTGGTTGATCTTTTCTATCTTGGCGAGCATATCCATAATATGGAATAACAGCACAAACACGCTTCACTGATGCACGTTTAGCTGCGTCAATGAGCATCAATAATTCAAATATATTATCAGAAGGTGAAAATGTAGATTGAATTATAAATAGATCTATACCACGTATGTTTTCTTGATATTTAACCCATATTTCGCCATCGCTAAAATTTTGTATTGTGACTGGTGTTAGCTCAAGGCCTAAAAGATTGGCTACTTTTTGAGCTAATTGAGGATTTGATCTGCCCGTTGCAATTTGGAAATCATGCATTGTATTACAAAAGTATTGCTGGGATGGCAGGATTCGAACCTACGAATGGTGGAACCAAAATCCACTGCCTTGCCACTTGGCTACATCCCAAAAAAGATTTCTCTTTTTATTAAAGAATACAAAATTAAGAAAAAAAATGAAAATAACTACAAAATAAATTTTTTTGAGTCATTAAGTATATATATACTCCTTGTCATTCCGAGCATAGCGAGGAATCTATTCTCTTCAGTGGATTCCTCACTTCGTTCGGAATGACAGATTTAATATTGATGACAGATGCAATTTAATATTACAAATTTAATATTACAGATACAATTTAATATTATTGTATGATTATATTATACTATGTAAT
>JAGOIG010000191.1 GCA_017995735.1 Candidatus Kapaibacterium sp.
CGAGCGCCAACATTTATATTTGCAGTAGCATCATTAGATTTCATTATTAGTATGGGCGGAGACGATTCGTTATCATCCCCATATACTCTAATGAAACGCACTTCAAGTGGTGATTGTGGCTTTTCTATTGCACAAAGAATTGAAATATTAAAAATATATAGAAAAAAAATAAGCAAAAAATAAAAATTTTTGTAAAAAAATTTCATTGACATAATATTTTATTTTAAAACGTATTTAAACCTAAAAAAATTGGATTTTTAGAACAAATATAAATTTTTTAATTAATTTTGTTTTTTTGAAAAATTATGGAATTCAATTCTACTAGTGAATCAGATACATATAACATTGGAAAAAAATTAGCAACCTACCTTGTACCAGGCGATATTGTTGCTTTCTATGGTGATTTAGGCTCAGGAAAAACCGCAATAATAAAAGGATTTTGTGATTATTTTGATGTAGATGAAATTGTGGTGAGCCCAACTTTTACAATTATTAATAAATATGAAGGCAAAGAAAAGAATATCCCTATAACTATTTATCATATAGATTTATATAGAATAGAAAGTGATAAGGAATTACAAGAAATTGGCTTTTCTGAATATTTAAATGATCCAAGTGCAATAAAACTTATAGAATGGGCTGATAGAACAAAGCTGATTGATGATTCAGCAATTAAGATTACAATCAAAACAGACAGAACTAACGATAATTATCGTAAAATTTTGGTTGATAATCTAGACGAAATTCTAAATGAAGCATAAAATTAGATCGTATAATTATAATAAAAACGGAGTGTAGCTCAGCCCGGTAGAGCACTACGTTCGGGACGTAGGGGCCGCTGGTTCAAATCCAGTCACTCCGACTCAGGGGGAACAATTTAATGAAAGTAGCAATTGTCGGCGCAACAGGACTTGTTGGAAGAACTATCCAACAGATCCTTCAAGAACGCAATTTTCCAGTTGATGAATTAACACTTTATGCTTCAGCACGTTCAGTTGGTAAATCATTTGAATTCAAATCCAAGACAATCAACGTTATAGAACTCAAAGACGATAATATTGATAAGTTTGATTTTGTATTTTTTTCAGCAGGTGCAAATATTAGTCGCGAATATGCACCAAAATTTGCACAAAAAGGAGCAATTGTCATAGATAATTCATCAGCCTGGAGAATGGATAAAAATATCCCATTGGTTGTTCCTGAAGTAAATCAAGATGATGCAAAAAATAATAATATAATTGCAAATCCTAATTGCTCTACAATCCAGCTTGTTGTTGCACTTAAACCACTAGAAGATGCTTTTGGATTGAATAAAGTAGTTGTTTCAACATATCAATCTATTTCAGGTGCAGGGCAAAAAGGATTAAATCAATTGCATAATGAGCAAATTGGAATTTATGATCCAAATATTAAGCATTCAATTCTTTCAAATGCGGTCTTTCATCCTGTTTCGACCGAAGATCCAAATTGGACAATTGAAGAAATTAAGATGATTAATGAATCCCGTAAAATACTTCATTTACCGAATCTTGTAATTACAGTAACTTGTGTTAGATTGCCTATTGAAGTAGGCCATAGTGAAGCTGTTTATATTGAAACAAAACGCGCTACTTCTGCAAATGAAATAAAAGAAATTTTAACTAATGCAAAGGGGATTATTGTTTTAGATAATTTACAACAAGAAGAATATCCTACTCCAAAAATGACTAAAGATCGTGATGAGGTTTTTGTAGGGAGAATTAGAAAAGATATAACTATACCAAATGGATTCTGGTTCTGGGTAGTTGCAAATAATGTTCGAAAAGGCGCAGCTACAAATGCAATACAAATTGCAGAAGGATTAATTAAATAAACCTATTCCCATTCTATCGTGCCTGGCGGTTTGCTCGTGATATCATATACAACGCGATTAATACCTTTTACTTCATTGATAATTCTATTTGATATTGTCGCTAATAATTCAGGTTCAAATGGATACCAATCTGCCGTCATTCCGTCCACACTGCGAACTGCTCGAAGTGCAATTGTGTTATCATAAGTACGTTCGTCGCCCATCACTCCCACGCTTTGTGTTGGCAGAAGGACAGCAAACGCTTGCCATATAGCATCATACAAATCATTTCTCCGTATTTCTTCAATAAAAATATCATCTGCTTTCCGCAATATTGCTAATTTCTCTTGGGTAACTTCACCTAAGATTCTTATTGCTAATCCAGGACCTGGAAATGGATGCCTTCCCAAAAATGTATCAGGAATGTGCAATTCTGCACCAATTGCTCGTACTTCGTCTTTAAATAAATTGCGAAATGGTTCGATAATTTTCAAATTCATTTTCTCAGGCAATCCACCAACATTATGATGTGACTTAATTGTTACACTGGGACCCAATACTGAACCTGATTCTATAACGTCAGGATATAATGTTCCTTGAGCAAGCCATTTGACATTTGGAAATTGCTGGGCATATCTTTCAAAAACTTCTATGAATTTATTGCCTATTATTTTACGTTTTTTCTCGGGATCTACCACACCCGCTAATGCATTTAAAAATTCTTTACTTGCATCAATGACATCTAAGGGAATTGTAAAATTCTCTCTAAAAAGCTTTGCGAGATCTTGGCTTTCGTTTGTGCGCATAAGACCCGTATCGATATGTACGCAATGCAATTGATTTCCAATAGCTTTATGCATTAAAATAGCAAGAACAGTCGAATCTACGCCCCCACTCAATGCACATAGCACTTCCTCATTTCCAACTTTTTCTCGAATATTTGTGATCTCGCTGCCAATAAATGAGCCTGCATTCCAAATTTCACTAATATTACATATTTTGCGAACAAAATTTTCCAATATTTTTTCTCCATCAGGTGTATGATGAACTTCAG
>JAGOIG010000192.1 GCA_017995735.1 Candidatus Kapaibacterium sp.
AAAGTTTGGTTTGGGAATCGCCATACCATTTTTAATTACTCCAATTAATAATCATTTCAAAATTAGTAAATTTTATACTATTAGTCTTTTTATCATCCTAACAAAAGTGATGAATTAATTGCCATAAGGCAGAGTACAAAATTTTGAACCCCATCAATTTCTCGGCTCTCCCGTGAAAATGAGGATCCATTGCAACTTAATGTTTAACGCATACACTGAAATGAAAAATTAAGATATTATATTATATAAACTTTTTTCATAATTTTGTTAAAAATTATTAAGGAATAAAATGGCTTGGTTTGTTCGTTCAGAGAAAAATATTGCTGAGACATCGCCTGCTTATATGCCCGATGGTTTATGGACAAAATGTCCATCGTGCGGTCAAATGCTCTATAAAAAGCAACTTGAAGAGAATTTTTTTACTTGCAATAAATGCGGCTACCATTTCCGTATTTCTTCCAATGATTATATAGAAATATTAATTGATAAAGATACATTTAAAGAAACTAACACAAACATTCGCTCGACAGATCCACTCGGCTTCATTGATACAAAGCCTTACGCTGATAGAATTAAAGAGACAATAGCCAAAACAGGCTTAAATGATGCAATTACAACCGGGATAGGAAAAATCAATGGCAAGGAAATATCAATTGGAGTGATGAATTTCAATTTTATTGGCGGAAGTATGGGCTCTGTTGTTGGGGAGAAAATATATAGAGCTGCAAAATATTCATTAGAAAAAAAAGAGCCATTGATTATTGTTTCAGTCTCAGGTGGTGCAAGAATGCAGGAATCCGCATTATCATTAATGCAAATGCCAAAAACAGCAGCTATTTTGGCTGAACTTCATACAGGTCATATTCCATATATTTCTATATTAACCGATCCAACTACGGGTGGTGTTAGCGCATCATATTCAATGCTTGGTGATATAAATATTGCAGAACCAGGGGCTTTAATTGGGTTTGCAGGACCAAGAGTAATTGAACAGACTATCCGAAAAAAACTTCCGCCCAATTTTCAACGTGCCGAAACTGTTCTTGAAACGGGGTTTGTGGATATGATTGTCCCGAGAACTCATTTGCGTGAAACAATAATTAAAGTCATTAATTGGTTTAATGGATGAAAAGCAAATTATTTAAATTGCTCTTTATTTTTGTTTTTCTTAATTTAGTAATCAAAATAAATACTTATTCAAAAGAAAATATATTGAATAATAGAATAACAATAAGTATATATACAGGGTCATCTCTCCCTATATTTGCACAAGGATTTTTGAAACAATATCAAGATCAAATGGGGGGAGTAAAATCGGAATTCCAAACATATTGGGGTTTTGGAGGATCTATAAACTATCAAATAAAGGAAAATTTTCGGGTTTCATTAAATGCTGAATATATTCCTAATTCTTTGCAAGACAATTTCTCGCAAGAAGACCCCGTTCATAAGGGTCTTTGGCGAAACTTTTATGAAGATATGACACTTACTACTATTCCAATTATTATTACGGGACAGTATTATCAATTCTATGAAAAATATAAAAGCTATTTTGGTACGGGACTAGGTATTTCATATTCATATTTTCTATGGAAAGAATTAGTAAGTTCACCTATAAGATATGATGTACGAAAAAGTAGCACAGTTTATAATTCAATAAGTTTTTATCCAACATTATATACAACTTTTGGGGTGGATTTGGATTGGGATAAAGATCGTCCAGATTTTTTTATGAAAAGTGCTTCAATATCTTCAAGTTTGTATTTTGTAATGAGATATCCGCGAATTTTCAGAAATTTAGAATCTCAAATTGTGCCATTCCCCGATGAAATGAAAGGAGGCAAAGGAATTATGCCATTTTATCTTGACATAAATATTGGATTAACTTTTAATATTGAAAAGTATTTAATAAAACATTAATAAATTTGTTTAATTAACTTTCGGAGAAATAATATGGAAACAAACGTAACATTCAGACATTTCAATAGCCCGCAACCTCAACTGCAAGAGAAAGCTATCGAGTTAGCAAATCGCCTTACTCATTATGCAGATGAAATACTCAGCGCAAATGTAGAGTTCATCAACGAACAAAATAAAATCGTAGAATTCACTGTTCACGTAAATGGTGAAATTCTAAAAGCCAGGTCAGAAAGCGAAGATTTTCATAAATCATTAAATGATGCATCAGATAAGATGCAACGACAGATAATCAAATGGAAAACCAAACATTTTAAGATTTGAGTTAAAAATTATGGGGCGCATTCAATACGCCCCTACAATTACCATGTCATTCCGAGCATTGCGAGGAATCTATCCTATTGGACTATGGATTCTTCACTACGTTCAGAATGACAATGTGGCATAAGCGTCCCCGCTTGTGCTTTGAACCCACAACTTCAATTCGTGGGTTCAATTGGATATATATCACCTTGCACCTTTTTTAAAGGGGAATTACACAATCGGGGACGCTTATGCCACTATTTTTTATTCCTTCATCATCTTCACAACAACTTGTTTGCCTCCATTGAAAAACCGCACTGTGTAAAATCCGCTTGATAATTGGCTGATGTTAATTTTATCTGATTCAATCACCCCGCTCTGCACGCAATTGCCAAGCAAATCATAGATTTGGTATTCCCATTCACCACCGATACCATCTATGAGAGGGGAATTGATATAGATATAATCCCCGGCGGGATTGGGATAGATAGATAGATCTGCTTTATTTTGTTCATCCTTTACATCTGCAAACCGCACAAATTGCATTATATCGCTCCATTTATACCGAGTTATTCCACACCAATTGCTTTCCTCATCAGTACTTACAAATAAATATCCATTATGCAAGATTATGTCCGTACATTCATGAATAATATATGAAT
>JAGOIG010000193.1 GCA_017995735.1 Candidatus Kapaibacterium sp.
CGTTTTCAAAAAAAGATATAATACCGCAGATATCACTCAAATTTTGATTTGCAACTTCAAACGAGGAAATCCCATCTAAAAATTTTTTTAGAAATGTGAATACTTGAAAAGAAATATTTGCTTCAAATATTTTCATTAAATAGTTACTTTATCAATTAGTTTGGAAATTCCCTCGACGTTTTCATTGAGAGTTACAATTCTCTGATATTGCAGTCGCCATTGCAAAGCATTTGATATTGTCAGATAGCCCACGCACTTTCTTCTAAATGTAATGTAAGTTTTAATTCCATAATTTTAATTCATTTATTTTTTTGCAAATATAATCTAATTATACGTTCTAATCAAGTTTTTATTATTTTAGGAATGAAAGGGCTGGAGTTGGGGAATGGAAAGGGGGACAAGGCATGATTTCAGCATTGTCCCTGTAAAATTTAATAATTATCACTGTATGAAAATCAATTTTTACATTCATTTTATATACTGAATGTAGAAATAGGCATATTCTATGCTGTTATTACAAATATTCTTACTTGATAGTAATACTCTGATTATTTCCGATTAAATAATTATTTTAGTTGCTGCTGTAAAATTATACTGCAAATTTTAAAATTATTATTAATAGAGATATTACTCCAAAACCAATAATTAACAACAACTTAGAATTTTTTAAAATATCCAATTGATTTTGATTTTGTTTTTGAATTATTTCTAAATTGCTATTAATAGATTTTAGAGTATTAGGTAAATTCAAATCCAATAACTGACCAATAAGTTGTTTGATTTGATTTTGAGTTTCAAGTAAGTGATTAAGAACTTTGAGATTTTCATTTTTTTGTTCTTCAAGACTTGACTTCGCTAAATTGGAAACTTCCCTAACTGTTACGACAAAACCATCTACAGCATCATTAGTTGATTTTGTAATAACTTCAACAAACTTTTGCGTATTATTTACTAAGCTATTTGCTGAGTTAGCAAACTCAGTATTACTTAAAACAACACTTTCAACCTGTTTTCTGGCAGATTGCAGATTTTTGAGGTCTTCTTCAAGTTCCCCCAATATTTTGTTTAAATTTTCGTTCATTTTTCAGTATATTTATTAGTTAAACTTCTTACTATTTTAGCGTGGATTTCTGCGATTAGCTCATCTTTAATATTATTTAGATTTTCAATAGGATATTCTTTTGCTTTTGAAGAAATATTTTCATGGTACTCTTCAAAGAAGTTCCAAAATTCTGAATAATTGTCTAATCTTTCGGAAAAGCCGATGATCCCATCTTTATATGATGTTTTTAATTCTTTTTCAAGCGTTTCGTTGTCATTTGTTCCAAGATAAAACAAACAAAAGGCATTTAGCAAATCCAACGCGGGATTCGTATCTGTTAATGACCGTCTTATAAGTTTTACAGCACCATGAAGATGTTTGATATTATCTTTTGGTGTTTCACCTGGTCCGAAAGCTTTATCATCAATATCTATTACCCGCATATATTTCAAGACAATATCGCTTGGCGACTCTTTACCTTTATCAGTATCATCAACTAATGAAAACGGTTCGGCATTGCTTGCAGTATAACCTGTTTTTGCGTATTTTGAATTGAAATAGTAATAAATAAAATCTTTCAAGTCTTCGTTTACTTCTTTCCAATCTCTTGTATTGTCAATCCCTTGGATGCAGAACGCTTGCATATCGTCTATTGCCCGTTTCCTTTTAACTGCTATTTTATCATAAATAAATTCAGTTAAATATCCAAGACATTTATAGACTTCATTATTTCCATTTTGGTTTTGAATTACATTCTGGATTTCTTGTTCCGCTCTATCTTCTGAATAATAACGCATCAGAAAACGTTTAAGTGATTGATAATATTCACCGGCTGCTTTTCGTTTTGCAACAATTCTAAATTGATTATTGTAATAATCTTGAGTAAAATCATCAATTAATCCGATACAGCACATCCGATATATTGCTTTTGCTATATATTCATATTTATCTAATCCAACATAATTAACATTATCATTATAAGATATGAAAAATATTGATTCTGAACCAACCTGAGAATTTAATAAAGTAGTTAGAAAGCCTGTTACAATATTTGTTGTATGAAATGTGTTTATATTGTTATTAGGAACAATGTAGCTTATTTGAGAAACATTTAACAATTGATCTAATACATTTGTTTCATGTTGAATACCTCTGAAATTACTATTATGAAAAAATAATTGTACATCTTTATCCACATTTTGGAAATCCGAATATATAATTATTGCTAATGCCATTTTTCTATCTCTACCGGCTCGTCCTGCCTCCTGAACAAAACCTTCAAGCGAACTACTCATATTTATATTAATAGTAAACCTGACATTTGGTTTGTCAATTCCCATACCAAAAGCTTTCGTTGCAACCATAATTGGTAGTTTATTATTTATAAACCTATCTTGGTCATTAGTTCCATCTCCACCTTTAAAAGTGCCTATTGTATTAATATTTAAGCCCTGTATTAATGCATTCGTTATGCCTCGATTATTTACTGAATCGACAACCCCAATAGAACCTTTTGTATGAGGACAAAATACTATTCCACCTTGAATATAATTTTGTTGTGGCTGTAACCAATTAGCTGGAATTACAGTGCTCAAATCAGATGAATTAATTTTGTCAATTTCTTTTTTGTTAATAACTTTATCAAGATTTTCACGCTCAATAAATCTCTTTTTTATATTAGCTATGCTTTGATTATCTTGTAACTGATTTAGCAAATTTGGAATGGATTGAACGTAATTTGCTATTGAATTATTCTTAGCTTGAAAAATATTCCAATTATTTTGAGGATTCTGAGCATTAATTAATTCAATTTTATATTGTAACTCTAATCT
>JAGOIG010000194.1 GCA_017995735.1 Candidatus Kapaibacterium sp.
AATCAAAGGATTGTTCCTACTTTTTATTCTCAAATATTTAATTTTGAAAAGGAAAGACAAAAATTTTTAATAAATCATTAAATTTTGCTTATCACAAAAAATATTTTAAAAAATTGTAATAATTTTTGTAATAAAAATTCCTTTTCTTGAAAAAAACAAATTACAAACTTTTTATTGAATAATATTAAGTAATTTATTTTATTTTATAATAAAAAAATATTTTGTTTCTAAAAATATAAAAATTTATGTATTATTAATATAGAGACGCCATTAAATGGCGTCTCTACAAAAGAATTTACACTGCACCAAGATAGTACAGACACCCTATCGCATAATATTTATCATCCGATTTACATAGCTCGTATTCCCAGTAATCTGTAATAAATACGCACCGCTTGGCAATTGCGATACGTTTATCTCCCTATTATGTGTTCCCTCTGCTTTGTATCCTTCTGAAATTGTAACAACACGCTCTCCTAACATATTATATATTGCTATTGTTATGTTCTGGGGACTGCTGATGCTATAGCTGAACCGTATCCCATCGCTCGATGGATTTGGATCAATTAATGAAAGGGCTATGCTATTGTCTTTTATTATCGGTTCTTCCTTTACATTGACACTCGTTAGATTAAATCTTGCAACAAAACCTTCCCCTTGATTGTATGTTCTATCCCATGCGCCAGGAGTGGTTGGAAAATCGCTTGATATAGTATAACCCACAATTATAGCGCTATTTTTGTTGTATGCAACACAATTATTATAATTACTGTCAGGTCTTGAGCCACCTAAAAAAGTAGAATAATTAAGTTTTTTCCCATCTTTATTAATGATAGTAAAAAATACGTCACCTTCGCCGTTATAAAAACGATGATATGCGTCAGGAGTTACGGGGAAATTAGATGAGTAGGTTCTACCTGCAATGATTGCATTACCTACATCATCTATTACTACACCATATCCTTTTTCACCTCCCGCACCACCAAGATAAGTCGAATATACAAGCGATGTACCAGTATTATTCAATTTCATAACAAACGCATCTAGTGCACCACCGAGAGAAGGATTTAAGCATCCTGAAGTTGTAGGGAAATTTGTTGATCTTGTTTCTCCGCAAATGTAAGCACAACCAGAAGCATCCACAGCAATACTATTCCCGTATTCAGTATTATCACCTCCAAGATATGTTGAGTAAATTAGCCAACTCCCATTTGAATTTAATTTTGTGACAAACGCATCTGCTTCTGTATTTTTAGAATTATCCCAACTACCAACTATTACAGGGAAATCAGAAGAAACTGTAAAGCCTGTTATGTATGCACAACCTGCCCCATCAACAGCAATACCATATCCACAATCGTGTGATGATCCACCAAGATAAGTTGAATAATCAATATAGGAGCCTGTTATATTGAATTTTGTAATAAATACTTCTTGTTCATTACATATTCTATCCCATGCATCTATCGTTATAGGAAAATCGTTAGTTCCTGCCCAATAATATGTACGTCCTACAACATACGCACATCCATATCCATCCACAGCTATTCCAGTACCGACATCCCCTCCCTTTCCCCCCAGATACGTTGAATAAATAAGTGAAGAACCTGTTGAATTTAATTTTGTTACAAATGCCTCTGCATTTCCACCAGTTAAATTTTTATCAAAGGCATACTCTGTTATTGGGAAATCAGTTGAAAAAGTATATCCCGTAATATACGCACCTCCGGATCCATCGACTGCTATTCCCATACCAAAATCATGATCTGATCCTCCGAGAAATGTAGAATAAATTAAATTGCTTCCAGTTTGATTCATTTTTGTTATAAATATATCTTCACGGGAATTATATGAACGGTCATAAGCACCATTTGTAGTAGGGAAATCGCTTGATACTGTATACCCTGTAATATATGCATATCCTAAATTATCTATTTTGCAGGACATTGCCTTATCTTCAAAAGTTCCGCCCAAAAAGGTACTATGCACAAGTAATGGATCAATCACTAAATTCTGATTTTTATTATACTTACCAAGTTCAAATGATACAATGCCATTCCCTTCGTCTTTGAATTTGCATTCTACTATGTTTTGTATTCCATTTTGCATTTGATAAGCAAGTATCTTTGCATGCTCGACTTCGCCAAGCGAAGTCTGCAATACCAAATCTCCCTTCTCATTCACGCGCATTCCATCCTGCCCCTCAAATTTTATCCTTATTTTGCTTGGATCTGCACCTGGACGCACTATCCAATCATAACGGACTAGGCTATTATCATAATAATACCGTATATCAATATTATTATAAATATTGCTCAATTGAACTGAACCATAAAGAGGTACAAATGACGCCCACTTGCTAGTATCATTTCCAATGAAATAATTATAATACGACTCCCGTTGGTCAAATACTTGCGGTGTACAGTGTTCATTTGTTCCGATGAACTTTGAACTAATTATATGCCCCCACATCTTTTTGACTTCTCCCGCTCGTGGATTATGTTCGCCTGATTCCAATATTTGTCTTTCGTCCCGTTCTATCTTATAATAATCATAGACAACGCCCGATTTTGTGACCCACAAGTTCAGACCACCAAGTCGCGCAAGATACTGCACTTGATTATCCCATTGCCCTTTATTTTCAATAAAAAACTGAGATTTTGGTTGCTCGATTTTCTGTGCAAATAGATTCGCGCTTACTATTGCAAGAAAAATCACAAAGAACGAAAATAATTTTTTCATAATACACCTTTTTTTATTGATAAAATTTTTTTCTATACTACTTTAATTTATAATTTTTTTTTAAAATTCATTATAATTTAACAACAAATTTATAAAAAAAATATTATATAATAC
>JAGOIG010000050.1 GCA_017995735.1 Candidatus Kapaibacterium sp.
GCTGGATCCGATTATTCAGCTAAAGTCTATAATCCGAGTCCTTATTCAAGTGATCAAGTAAGAGTTTTTATTGATTGGAATAAAGATTGCGATTTTGATGATAGTGGAGAGACATATACTTTAAGCAGTTCGGATGGTGGAAGCACATTCACAGGAACAATATCAGCTCCAATGTCAATGGCGGGAGGTGCAACACGAATGAGAGTAAGAATGACTTATGCTTCAACTCCAACGCCATGCGGTTCTTCATCATATGGAGAGGTAGAGGATTACACAGTCAATGCTATACTACCTGCACCTGATGCGGGGGTAGCCTCAATAATACCACCGACGGCACCATACGTGGAGGGAACATATCCTGTAAAGATGACGTTAGGGAGTTATGGGGATGATGATGTAGGAAGCTGCACAATACATTGGTCAGTAAATAGTGTGGAACAAACACCGTACTATTGGACTGGTAAATTAAAGAAAGACAATACAGTAGATGTAACATTAGGATCCTATGCATTTATATATCCACCTGAGGGTCCATTTGATCCATTTAAAATACGCGTGTGGCTTACCGATATTAAAGGGGCTTTATCCACAAATCCTGATAATAATCCTGGAAATGATGAAAAAACAATACAAACGAAGCCATCCACAGAGGATGCTCAACCAATCTTAATAGTGCAGCCAAGTGGGGAAATACTACCTGGGATGCACGATATAGTAGTAAGGGTACGGAACAATGCGCGAAAACCTTTGACAACATTGAGTATTGATTGGTATGTTGATGGCACAAAGCAAGGGACAAAGAATTGGTTAGGATATTTAGCACAGTATCAAACAGCGGATGTGACGGTTGGGTCATACAATTTTCAATTCAAAACACCATTATCGCCATATACAATAAAAGCAGTGACAGTGAATCCAAACAGCATTCCTGATCCTGTACCTGGCAATGACACATTAAATCAGAACGTAGCGCCATCATTAGTACCTTCTACATTTACGATAGGAGGGAGCAATGCGCATTTTCCTGATATAACGACAGCAATAACATATTTAAATGCAAGTGGGATAATAGGGGATGGTGATGTGATATTCAATCTCAATTCGGGAACATATAAAGAGCAATTACTGATAAAAGATTTTGCCCATGGCAATAATCATTTTTATTTCCAGTCTGCAACGGGATATGCAAGCGATGTGATATTAACCTCTTCTCCAACTATTATGAACAATTATATCTTCGGGATTGATGGACTTGACAATATTACCTTTAGAAATCTTACATTTATTGCTAATGATGGTGGTGCAGGGACAATAATCAATGCAAGTGGGTCCGACAATATGACATTTGAGAATGTGATTTTCAATGGTGTAGCAAAAGCTCCTGTTTCCGATAATTATTCACTCATTAGAACAGAAAATAGCAATAATCTGAATTTCAATAATTGCCAATTTAATTATGGTTCAGATGGAATTAATATCAATACTTGGGGCGCAACAGCAAATCTAACAATTAAAAATAGCACATTTAAGGATTATACAGGTATGGGTGGGTATGTAAATACTTCTTTGCCAGGCAAAGTGGAGAAACAAAAATCAAAAGATAACAAAATATTAAATGGAGGACCATCAATTATTATCGATGGGAATACGTTCTCAGGATCAAATTATAGTCCATATGGAGGTATTTATATCGCAGCACCTGCCCAGATTACAAACAATACATTTTCAGGATTTACTCGCAATATGAGTGTCCCAAATTATCAAGGAGCAATTATTCTTGAGCACAACGAGACAGGCACATTATCGACAATTGAAAATAACACAATCAATAATATGAATAGCGTTTCGGGAATTTCAATTGTTGCGAATGATGTTAAAATCGAAAAGAATCAAATTGGTGTTTTAACTTCTAACGAGTTAGCAGATGGTGTTTATCTTCAGGGTAGTAATATAATAATGAATTATAACAAAGTAAATGTGACTACAACTGCGGGAGCCGGAGCAGCCATTCAAACAAGTAATGCTGATGGTATAATTGCAAACAATCTATTTGTGAATTTAGGTGGGCAAGCATTATATGCAGAGTCAAATAACAATATGCAATTTTATTACAACACTTATGTGAGCAATACTAGCTATCCAGGTGCATATTTCTCTAAAGGCACAAACACATTTAAACGAAATCTTGTTGTAAATTCTGGGCAAGGCAAATCAGCTAATATCGATAATTCAACAATAGTTTCACAAGAAAACGCTATTTATACTAAAGGACCAACGAACGCGCAAGATTTAACAAATTGGAAGAATGCGACGGGAGACAATACGACAACAAATGTAGCAATTGAACTCACAGATGATGGAACATATAAGCTGACAAAATTTTTCGAATCAATATTGTCATATACATCGCTTGGAATTCCAAGTGAATATGAACAATATGATTATTATGGATTGGAGAGATCAGGATATTATTATGCAGGATTTGCGGGAATAAGGCTTGATATTACGATATTGAAGCAACCCGAGTCGATATTGGCTTGCAATGGGGAGATAAACAAGGAAATCAGGGTTTCAGCATCAATTACTTATGGAGCACCTATAAAGTTTCAGTGGCAGAAGGATGGAGTAGATATACCGGGAGCAACTGCACCTATCCTAAGATTTCCAACATTTGATTACACAACTACGGGAACATATCGAGTACGTATTTATGGACCAGCAAACACAGCAGAAGGGACATATAGCGATGAAGTATTAGTCTATACATTGCGTCCAACCGAGATAGTCAAGCAACCACAGGATATGGAAGCGAATTTAGGTGGAACTGTACAATTTTCGGTAGAGGCACATACCAAAGGTATCACTCCACCATATTTCCAGCATAGGTATCAATGGTATAGAGTTATCAATGGCATAGAAACGCAATTGATGGATAATGAGCATTATGCGAACACAACATCGCCGATAATGACAATCACGAATTTACAAGATTTACATTTCAGTGGTGAGAACGATTATTATTTTGTAGAGGTAGAGGGGCAATGCGGAACGATTAGGTCTAACAATGTGAGATTAAATATGATAACACCGACGATATCATTTGACAAGCAACCTGAGAATGTAGAGATATGTTGGGGACATGATGTAACATTTACAGCGGAGGCGATATCGCAGGTAGATGAGCTGATAAGTTATCAATGGTATTACAATGGAGCTGTAATAAATGATGGGGCGAAGTATAACGGGACACAGACAAATACATTGACAGTATACACAGTAGTAGAATCAGACACAGGCAAGTACAAGGTATTAGCTATTGGTCAGATAAGTGGAGCAAAAAGGTATTCAAACGAAGCGACAATAAATTTGAACAGGGCAGCAATGTTCACAACGAATCCACCAGAGACGTTAACATTACAAGAGGGAGAGACATTAACATTGAGTGTAGTAGCGACAGGGACAGAGCCAATGACATATCAATGGTATTACAATGATGTAGCGATTGAGGGGCAGACAACACCGACATTAGTTATCGAGAACGTTACGCCTGCGAACAATTCAGGATTTTATAGGTGCGAAGCAACAAACGTATGTGGGTCATCGAGTTCGACAGCATGTCAAGTACAAGTGGAACCAAAGGGAGGCATCACAGGTATTAGTGATGGAAGCGAGATAGGATTGGAAGTGAAACCTAACCCAGTAGGGAATGAATTAAGGATAGAATTGGTGGGTGTAAGCGAAGGTTTTGCTGAGATAATCGTAAGCGATATGACGGGACGAGCAGTGCTAACAGCGGAAGAGGCAATCACAGCGGGGACGAACAATTTACGATATAATGTGAGCAATTTAGCCACGGGAACATACTTTATCTCGATTCATCAGAATGGGAATATTTACGCTAAACAAATAGCAATAGTAAAATAAAATAATTAATCTTTTAAAAAACCACCGGCACAAAGTCGGTGGTTTTTTATTTATAAGGAAAAAGAATGTTTAATGAATTTAAAAAATTTATTTCACGTGGGAATGTAATTGATATGGCAGTGGGCATCATCATTGGTGCTGCTTTTGTAACAATTGTTAATTCCTTGATTGCAGATATTATAATGCCTCCAATTGGATTACTTCTTGGAAACGTAGATTTTTCCAACCTTTTTATTGTATTGAAAGGTGACCATTACTCAACACTTGCCGAAGCAAAAGCAGCGGGAGCCGTTACAATAAATTATGGTTATTTTATTAATCAAGTTATATCCTTTCTTATAATTAGCATTGTAATCTTTCTTTTTGTTAAATCAATAAACAAGTTAAGGACGCCCGAAACAGTACCAGCTCCAATTCCAACAACAAAAGAGTGTCCATATTGCAAAATGGAAATATCAATTAATGCAACAAAATGCCCATATTGCACCTCTGATTTATAAATAAAGAAATTTAAAAATATTAAAATTATTTATTAATATTTTCAGTTTTGATAAGATTTTTAATAATCGTTAGTAATTCATTCATAATCATAGCAGTGGCGCCCCATAGCGGTCTTTCAGGATGAATTTTCCAATATGGAATTTGAATGATTCTGCCATTTTTCTCGATTACTTTATTATCTAAATTATCAGTATTAAGTAAATCTTTAATTGGTACAATTATAGATTCTTGAACTTCATCAGGATTTAATTTTAGATTACCCAAATTGTTAGTGTAAGCCACAATTGGTTGAATGCAAGAATCAGATGGCAAAGCATAAAAAGGTGTAAGCTTTCCTAAAACATTAATCTTCTCGGGAGGAATTCCCACTTCCTCAAAAGTTTCACGTAATGCTGCATCCACAAAATTTTCATTCCCTTCAAGATGACCACCAGGAAAGCTTATTTCCCCACTATGATTTGTCAAGGTATCGCTTCGTAAAGTAAAAAGTGTACATAATTCATTATTTGCATTAGGGAACAAAAGAATTAAGACAGATGTTCTATGTGTTTCTTTATCAGGTTCTAATTTTTGAAAATTAGAATTCAGATGCAATGGATTCATTTGGAGATGAGCAGATCTGCCTGGTAATTCACTACTTAGAGCATTTTTTAATTTTTCAATAAATTCAATTGAAAAATTCATTTACGCATCAATCAATTTTTGATATCTTTAAAATCTCATAATTGAGAATACCAGCGGGTACTTTAATTTGAACTTTATCTCCGACTGATTTTCCCATCAAAGCTTTTCCAACTAGAGAAGTAACAGAAATTTTATTTTTCTCGAAATCTGATTCTTCGGGGGAAACCATATCATATTCGAAAATTTCACCATTATCAAGGTTTTTGATTTGAACTTTTGAAAGGATGCGAACTTTATCATAAGTGAATTGGTCGGGATTTATAATTTGAGCATTAGCAAGAATCTCCCCAATTTTTGAAATCTTTAATTCAAGCAGACCTTGTTCATCCTTTGCAGCATCATAATCTGCATTTTCACTCAAATCACCATGGGAACGGGCTTCTGCTATTTTTTGAGCAACTTCACGGCGTCTAACAGTTGTTAAGAATTGCAATTCCTCTTCTAATTCTTGTTGTCTCTGCTTTGTTAGATATAATGTTTCAGCCATATTTCCTCCTTATTCTATATCTAAATTATGTAAAAAATGACCGAGTTTATCTCGTTTTGTTTTTAAATACTTATAATTAATTGGATTTGGTTGAACTTCAATTGGGACAAGCTCGCTGACTTCCAAGCCATAGCTTTCCAATCCAACGCGTTTTTTGGGATTATTTGTCAATAATCGCATCTTACGAACACCAAGTGAGACGAGAATTTGCGCACCGATTCCATAATCGCGAGCATCAGGTGGAAATCCAAGAGCAATATTTGCTTCGACAGTATCCATACCTCCATCCTGCAATTGATAAGCTTTCAATTTATTAACAAGACCAATTCCTCTACCTTCCTGACGCATATAAACAACAACGCCTTTGCCTTCATCGGCGATCATTTCCATTGCCCGATGAAGCTGGTCCCCACAATCGCATCTGAGAGAGCCAAATGTATCACCTGTCAAGCATTCTGAATGCATACGCACAAGTACAGGGTCATCTTCTTTCCACTCACCTTTTGTAATTGCTTGGTGTTCTGTGCCATCAATTTTATTTCTAAATACTGAAATTTGGAAATCTCCATATTTCGTAGGCAAATTCGCAGTTACAATTTTTTCAACTAGAATTTCATTTCTAAATCTATATGCAATAAGATCTTTGATTGTAAAGATCTTAAGATTATATTTTTCGGCAAATTTTTCTAAATCATCACGTCGAGCCATTGTGCCGTCTTCATTCATAATTTCGCATAGCACACCAACCTGTTTAAGGCCCGCAATCCGCATAATATCGACTGAGCCTTCAGTATGGCCAGCACGACGTAGTACTCCCCCACGTCGAGCAATAAGGGGGAAAATATGACCTGGACGAAGCAAATCGCTTGGCTTCGTACTTAAATCTGCTAATGCTCTAACTGTTGCTGCCCGGTCATAAGCTGATATTCCTGAAGATGTACCATTGGCATAATCTACTGAGACTGTGAAGCGAGTGCCGTGGCGTGCAGAATTCGACTCTACCATAGAGTCCAGCTCAAGCTCAACGGCACGATCCTCAGTTATTGAAACACAAATCAATCCCCGAGCTTTTGTTGCCATAAAGTTAATTGTTTCTGCTGTACAAAACTCCCCTGCTGCGATTAAATCGCCTTCATTTTCTCTATCTTCATCATCCATTACGATGACCATTTTGCCATTTTTCAAATCCTCAATGGCTTCTTCGATTGTATTCATTTTACCCTCAAAAAAATTAAGAATGACAAATTTGCCATTCTTGTTATCTCTATTTATTATTTTCTATAAATAAAAAAAATGTGTAGAACACATTTTTTAATTTAAAAGCAAATTACCTGCTAATTATTGTAATTTGCCTGCTATAGCTTGGCGGTCAAAAGTAATTTTTGTATTATCACTTACTTGGAGAACAAATGTCTTATCATCGATTTCGACAATAGTACCGTGAATGCCCGCAGTTGTTATAACTCTATCTCCTTTTTTCAATGCTTGGAGCATTTGAGTATGTTCCTTTTGCCTCTTTTGCTGAGGACGAATCATAAAGAAATAAAATATAAGAATAATTGCAAGGAACATTACCAGAGTAGTAATCAAAGCGCCACCGCCACCACCTTGGGGTTGAGCTCCATTTTGGGGAGGTGCCATTGCATATACAGTTTGCAAATCAAAAAGCATATCTAATTTCCTATTTATAATTAATATACAAAATTAAGAATTATTTTGATAATAATAAAAAAAATCATTTTTCCATTTATCAAATTCGTTATTTAATATTTTCTGCCGTGCAGTTTTGACCAACCAGAGAAAAAATGCAACATTATGAAGCGATGCAATCTGCAAACCCAGTATTTCATCACTAATAAATAAATGACGAAGATACCCTAATGTAAAGTTTTGACTTGCATAGCACGGGATATTTTCATCGATTAATTCTTTAGAAAATTTATATTTTGCATTTCGAATATTAATTTTGCCACGAGATGTAAATAATTGAGCATTTCTTGCATTGCGGGTCGGAATCACACAATCGAACATATCAATGCCCATTGAGATTGCTTCTAAAATATCTTCAGGCATTCCTACTCCCATTAAATATCGTGGTTTATCCGCGGGAAGCAAGGATGCAGATAAGCCGGCAATTTCATACATTTTTTCTTTTGGCTCGCCCACTGATACACCACCAATTGCAAATCCATCAAAATCAATTTCTGTAATTTGTTCAATATATTCTTTTCTATAATATGGATAAATACCTCCTTGGCAGATTCCGAATTGAAATTGCTGGTGATTATAAAGAGGTAATGAATGCTCAAAAGCAAATCGGGATCTTTTTGCCCAATCGAGGGAAATTTTATTGGATTGTCTTATATATTCTTCATCAGCTGGATATGGCGGGCATTCATCAAGCACCATCATAATATCGCTGCCGATAATTCGCTGAATTTCAACGACTTTTTCGGGAGTAAAGCAATGCTCGCTACCATCAATATGAGAACGGAAGATTACGCCATCGGGTTTTAATTTTCTCAATTCCGCAAGTGAAAAAACTTGGTATCCGCCGCTATCAGTAAGAATTGGATGGTGCCAGTTCATAAAATTATGTAAACCGCCAAATTCCTCCAATACATCAGCGCCAGGTCTCAAATACAAATGGTAGGTATTTGATAATATAATTTGAGAGCCAATTTCTTCAAGTTCTCTTTGCTCAATTGCTTTGACAGTACCTTGCGTTCCTACGGGCATAAAAATTGGGGTTTCGATATCGCCGTGTAGAGTATGAATCACGCCTGCTCTTGCCGCGATATGTGGATCTTGATGGATTACTTCAAAAAAATTAGGATTGTTCAATTGAATTTGACTTTTAGGATTGAAACATCATCTTTTAAAATGCTATTTTTACTTATATTTTTTAAATAATCAATTAAATCATTCATTAAATTTTTATTTTCAGCATTTTTTAAAAAGAATTCAAGTAATTTTTCTTCATTCCAATATTGCAAATCAAAGGTACTGGAGTCGGTAATGCCATCAGAATAAATATATAAGTTAGAATGAGGTTGAATATAGATTTCTTCGGAAACAAATTTTGCATTTTCATCAGTGCCAATAAGTATATTTTGCGATTCTAATGTGGCTAATACTTGATTCCCTGAAGTAAGAAATACAGGCGGACAACCCGCACCTGAATATTTTAATTGTCTTGTTTTTTTATTAAATACAGCATAAAAAATTGTAAAAAACAGGAAATTGTGTTTTTGGATTGGGAAAGCTTTATTTAATTCATTAAAAACTTTTTCGGGTGAATGGAAATCAATTTCAGGGAGGGTGCGGAACCGCAGCATATTTAGAACACTGACGGATTGCAAAGCAGATGCAACACCGTGACCCGACACATCTAAAAAATATATAGCAAAATTATCTTCATCAAGCCAATTATAACCAAAAGAATCGCCGCCTAATTTTTGAGAAGGTAAAAATGCCCAATCGGTTTCGATTATATCATTTTGTATTTTATTTGGAAGCAAACTATAAATATAATCTGCAGCGATAATTATTTCATTATTTAATAATCTATAATATCTTTCAATATCTTGCTTAGTTTCTTCTAATTTTTCATTCATTTTAGAAATCTGGTCTATTTTTTGAGAAATTTCTTTTTTAGAGAAATTCAAATCAATTTGAGTTTTGATTCGAGCAAGCAATTCTCTGTCATTAAATGGAATTTTAATATAATCTACAGCACCAGCCTCAAATGTATGTGATATAATTTTATCTGTTGGAGATGGGACAAGAAAAATTATTGGAATATTTGAAAGGTTAGGATTGCTTTTGATTAATTCAGCAAGTGAAAATCCATCAATTTCGTGTAGCATTATATTGAGCAGAATCAAATCAGGGCAAAACATCTTGAGAGATTGTAAAGCTTCTGTTGAGCTTTGTGCAATAATAATATCATAACTATCGTTTTTTAAAGTATTTGCAAGAGCTCGAAAATTTTGCTCGACATCATCAATTATCATTATCTTAGGTCTAGAGACCTCAGGAGATTTTAGCATTACTCGATTCTTTAAATTTATTCAAGGCTTTCAAAATTAAGTTAAATAAACATAATGACAAAATTATTCCAATTAAATCCACTAAAAAATCATAAATATCAGATGTTCTACCTGGTACAAAAGATTGATGTAATTCGTCAGTTAAGCCATAAATTATTCCAATAATTAATACATAGAAAATACGCGAAGATTTTTTTTGGTTAATACAAATTGTATTAATAAATAATTGTGTCGAGATGCCATAGAAAAAAAAGCCTATTAAATGTAATAATTTATCACGGTCAATAATACTTTTTGGCAAAAATTCTACCTTTGGAAGAGATGATAGATAAAAAATTAATCCACAAAAAATAATCCATTGAATTATAAAAAAAATTTTCCAGAATAATTTCATTTTATGATTTTAAAGAGTGAAGTATAATATCAAGAGTATAAATTAACATCGAGGATGTCAGAGTTTCTTGAGAATAAGTATTTGCATAGTAATCTCCTGCTTTTGAATGAATGAACGCACCCAATGAAGTGGCTTCTAATGGACTTAAACCTTGAGCAATCAATCCTGCTATAATCCCCGTAAGCACATCACCGCTACCCGCAGTTGCCATACCAGGATTTCCGCCAAGATTCCAAAACGAATAATCTCCATCAGTAATAATACTTGGAACGTGTTTTAGTAAAATTGTGCAATTCAATTTATCAGCCCATTCTTGTGCAAGGGTATTGGCATTTATACTAATTGTTTCCCTATTAATACCCGTAATACGAGAAAACTCGCCCAAATGGGGAGTTAAAATAATATTTTTCCTCAAAACAGACTGATTATCTATTGCTTTTAAAGCATCAGCATCTATAATTAATGGCAAAGATTCGGGCAATTCGTTTATTAATTCACTGATTAATTTAAGCGTTGAAATCTTATCACCAATCCCAGGTCCAATAGCAAGAACGCTAGCTTTTTTAATAGATTCAAAAATATAATCTTTGGCTTGTGCATCAATATAGCCATCGCTATCTGATGGAAGCTGAGTAGGAATTATTTCAGGCAAAACAGCAGGATGTATCATAGGGGATAGCAGGTATACCAATCCCGCACCAATTTTAATAGCCGCATTTGCAGCAAGAGCCGCCGCTCCTGGATAATGCTTTGAACCTGCAAGAATAACAACTCGACCATAATCAAATTTTGTAGAAATTTTCTTCCTTGATGGCAATAAAAAAGATACATCAGAATCTTCAAGAAATGCAATATGAGCAATATCGGATATAATTTTTTCGGGGGAGCCTAAATTAGCGATTATCCTTTTCCCGCAAAGTTCACTGCCATCATTTAAAAGCATACCTGTTTTCAAGGCATACATTGTTATTGTGTAATCTGCAATAAAGGCATCAGGATGAGCAAAACCTGTTTCAGAGTTTAATCCTGTGGGAATATCAACTGCAATTTTTAATGAGTGAATATTATTGACCTTTTTTAAAATAAGTGGAGCCAGACCTTTTAAATCTTCAGTTCCTCCAACACCAATCAGAGCATCCAAAATAAAGTCAGCGTTGAAATTGTATTTTTCAATATCATCTTCATTTTCAAGATGAATCATCGGGATTTCCATTTGATTTACAATTTCATAATTCTGATAAGTTTCGGGGCTCATTTTAAGTTCGGAGCCAATCCAAGCAATACGAACTGAATACTTATTAGCAAGATGACGAGCAGTAGCAAATCCATCTCCCCCATTATTTCCATTGCCGCATAGAATAAGAATTTTTGGATTTTTTACTTTATTATGGGTAATTATTTCGTTTGTAAAATCTGATACAGAACGCCCCGCATTTTCCATTAGCAACTCGCCTGGGATTTTATAGGTCTCGATTGCTGTTCTATCAGCTAATCGCATTTCATTAGGTGTTAGAATGAATTGCATTCGTAAATTTAAATTTTTGCTAATTTACAAATTTTTTATAAACTCATAAACATTTTATTTATTTTTACGTATTTATATAAATGAAAAATTTTGAAAGTATCTCAAATATTATAAATTGGTCAAAAAAGCAGTTGCTAATTATTGCAATTGTGTTTTTTTCATTGAGAATTATTGGTGATTTTATACTTTCAGCATTTTTCGGATATACAGGATACGAAGAAAATTTAATATGGAAATTCATTACTACTTTTCTAATTATCACAGCATCAGTAGCATATTTTTCGAACTTATTAACACTTGATTTAAAGGAATATAAAGAGAATTTTGCAAAAAAATTCTCCGAAGATTTGTACACATTGCTTTTGCTCTATATAATTGGTTTTGCAATAAGCCTACCGA
The DNA here is from genome assembly GCA_017995735.1 of Candidatus Kapaibacterium sp. Taxonomy (GTDB): domain Bacteria; phylum Bacteroidota; class Ignavibacteria; order Kapaibacteriales; family UBA2268; genus UBA2268. The sequence goes on from JAGOIG010000050.1 coordinate 11,967, forward strand.
ATTTTAATAATCCCGAAACATTTAAAAATGCAAATTTACCTTATTATGTATTTTTCCAAATTATAGGCTGGTATTTGCTTGCAATCAGTTTTTTTACTATTAATTTATTATTTAAATGGTTGCTTGCGCGCAAGACAAAAAACACGAATAGTACTGTTAAATTTTTCAAAATTGTATTTACTTTAATTCTATTTCATATATTTATATCAAACGGAATTGAATATATTTTTGGATGGAGTCAGCTCTCAAATGTAACAAATATAGTATCGCAGGTGCTTTTTTGGGCAAGTGGAATTATATTATTTTTTCTGCCATTAAATGCAAATTGGCTAAAATTTGTCGATGCGAAGGGAAAAAAGAAGATTTTCTGGTATTCTTTGATTCTAATTGTGTTTTCTTATACTATTACAAGTCAAGTCGGTTCAGCAAAGTCGGGAATTTATTTTGCTACAAATCAGATTTTCCCGAAAATGAATTTGCTTGTATTTTATCCCTCATTGCTATTTACAATATATTCATTTCGGATATTTATTATATCACGCTCGAAAAGAAGGAACTTATCTGATGAGCGGCGTAATCTTGAAATTCTAACCTTATCGAATTTTAATCGTTATATTCTTGAAGCAAATACAACAAACAGACAGCAATTGCATAAAATCTTTATGGATGCAGTTCTATCGATTGTGCCTGCCGATTTTGATTGGATTGAAGAATATACAAATGGTAAATTTGAAATTTCGTACTTCCACAATACAAATGAAAGGGCAATTGAGAATTTCCATTCAATTCCACAATTTGAAAATTTTATTAAAAATATAAATTCTCCTGACATTATTAACAATATTCAAGAGGAGATGCATCCCGATGATAAAGTGCTTCACGGATCTTTAGCGTTTATACCATTATTTGAGCAAAAATCAAGAATTGGTTCAATTATTTTATGTAGATATGAAAATTATGCATTTGATTTTGAGGAATTGCAATTTTTGAGGACATTTGCTGATAATATGGCGGTAGCCGT
>JAGOIG010000195.1 GCA_017995735.1 Candidatus Kapaibacterium sp.
AGATTTTATTTTATTGAATATTATAAATGTCTAAATATAAATATAAAAACATCCCTAATTCTGAATTCGATAAAATTATTATTCGTGGTGCGCGAGAACATAATCTCAAAAATATTAATATAGATATTCCGCGAGATAAATTTGTTGTTATTACAGGTGTGTCGGGTTCAGGGAAAACCAGTTTAGCGTTTGATACAATTTATGCTGAAGGGCAACGACGTTATATTGAGTGCCTGTCTCCTTATGCTCGTCAATTTATGGATGTGTTGAAAAAGCCTGACGTTGACCGTATCGAAGGACTTTCCCCCGCTATTTCCATTGAACAAAAAACAAGTGGAAACTCTCCACGCTCAACTGTTGGAACAATCACTGAGATTTACGATTACTTGCGTTTGCTTTTTGCTAAAATTGGAGTACAATATTGCGTTGATTGTCATTTACCGGTTGTCGAGCATTCCCTTGATGAAATAATTAGTGAAATTTTAGAAAAATATGATAGCAAACTTGTTCAAATTCTATCTCCATTAGTTCGTTCTCGTCGTGGGCATTATAAAGAGCTATTTAATCAATTGATTAAAGAAGGATATACAAAAGTTCGTGTGGATGGTAAAATTCAAGATTTGCGAAATGGTATGCAGGTTGAACGGTATAAAATTCATGATATAGATCTTGTTGTTGATAGATTAGAAATTTCAAATCATCAAGCAATGCGACTGTCTAATTCAATCGAAATTGCATTACACCGCGGAGAAGATGTTTGCTCATTAGCAATTCAAGAATCCGATGGAAGTTGGACCGAAAAGACTTATTCTACAAAATATTCCTGCCCTAATTGTGGCAAGGCTTATGACAAATTATCCCCAAACAATTTTTCATTTAATTCTACTTATGGAGCGTGCCCTACTTGCCAGGGACTAGGGGAAATTGATACTTTTGATATTGATTTGCTTGTCCCTGATAAGAATAAATCAGTTGCAGATGGTGCTATTGCAACACTTGCTAAAGGTAAGAATTTTTGGTTATGGAAACAACTGAATTCCTTTGCTTCAAAGCATCGAATAGATATAAATAAGCCTGTAAAAGACTTAACTCCTGGAGAATTGAATATGATACTTTATGGCACTGCTGATAATACTGTTATTGTAGATTATTTAAAAGGGGAGCAAACCCATTCGATGACTCAAAGCTATCACGGTATTATCCCATTGCTACAAGAATTGCTCAATAATCCTCCTATGCGTGCAGTTGAAACTCACGTTCGCAAATTTGTCGTGAGAAAAAAATGTCCCGATTGCAATGGGAAACGTTTGAAAAATACTTTTTTAAATGTATTTATTTATGGCAAGAATATAGATGATATTGTCTCGCAAGATGTTGAACATTTAATTCCGTACTTCCAAAATTTGCAAAATCAATTAACACCCCGAGAAAAAGAAATTTCTCAAATTATATTCAAAGAAATTATCTCACGCCTGATATTTCTTAAAAATGTAGGATTAACTTATATTTCCATTTCACGTTCATCTCAATCCCTATCGGGTGGGGAGTCTCAACGCATTCGACTTGCCTCTCAAATTGGGTCCCAGCTTGTGGGAATTACTTATGTCTTGGATGAACCAAGTATTGGATTACATCCTCAAGATAATTATAAATTGATTGATTCATTGAAGCAATTGCGCGATTTAGGCAATTCCGTGATTGTTGTTGAACACGACCGCTCAATGATTGAAGAATCTGACCAATTTATTGATATCGGACCACGTGCGGGCGTGCTTGGTGGTGAGGTGATTTTGCAAGTAGATACAAATAAAATTGATAATTTAGCGGATGATGATGTCGATAAGTCATTGACAATCCAATACCTCAAAAATTTGAAGCAAATCACACGCAATAATGGTTATGCCGAAAAGTATCGCGAGGGTAATGGTTTATTTATCAATCTTTATGGATTACGTGGAAATAATCTAAAAAATATTGATGTGCAAATTCCGCTTGGCAAGTTTATATGTGTTACAGGCTTATCTGGTTCAGGCAAATCCAGCCTAATCAATGATACATTATATCCAATACTTGCTAATCATTTTTATAATTCCAATCTTAATCCTTTGCCATACAATAGAATTGAAGGAATTGAAAATATTGACAAAGTAATTGAAATTGACCAATCTCCAATTGGTAAAACTGCTCGCAGCAATCCCGCTACTTACACAGGTATGTTTACATATATACGGGAATTTTTTTCAATGCTTCCCGAAGCAAAAATACGTGGCTATCAAAGTGGGAGATTCTCTTTTAATGTCAAAGGTGGGCGATGTGAGGCTTGCCAAGGTGCGGGAATAAAGAAGATTGAAATGAATTTTTTGCCCGATATTTATGTCCCTTGCGATGTTTGCCAAGGTAAGCGTTATAACGAAGAGACTTTGCAGGTTAAATTCAAACATAAATCAATTGCCGATGTGCTGGATATGACAATTGATGAGGCGTATGAACTTTTTACAGATATTCCTAATATACAGAGAAAACTTGCTACTCTTAAAGATGTTGGGCTTGGATATATTACACTTGGACAGCAATCCCCAACTTTATCTGGCGGCGAAGCTCAACGTGTTAAGCTTGCTACTCAATTATCGAAACGCAGCACGGGTAAGACGCTTTATTTACTTGATGAGCCCACAACGGGTTTGCATTTTGATGATGTTCGAATCCTTCTGAAAATGCTTGATAATCTAGTCGAAAAAGGCAATACTGTCATTGTTATTGAACATAATTTAGATGTTATAAAATTTGCAGATTGGATAATTGATCTTGGTCCAGAGGGTGGTGAAA
>JAGOIG010000196.1 GCA_017995735.1 Candidatus Kapaibacterium sp.
CCTGTAAATATTCCAATCAAAATCACTAGTGGTAGAGATTTATTGCCAACTACTTCCATTTGTTTAAATATATTTCTGCGATTTTGATAAATATTTGGAAAATATTGTATTACTTGTATCGACAGTAGCCCAAATTCCCCCATTTGTCGAATAAAGTTTAGTGAAATTCTACCTAAAAATTCAAAAAATGTTTTCATAGAATTACAAAATTGAGAAAAAATAAATTATTGCGTATAAATTTTATAGAGTTGAGAGCAGGTCAATATCTATAATTACTTTCACTTTATTGGATGTGTATTTTTCGTTATAGACTTGAAAAACTTCGTTTAATACTTTTCTCATAATTCTTCCATTTTTATCAAGAGATTTATAATCTTTAATAAATATAATTCGACGATAATAACTGCGAATACGTGATATTGCAGGTGTCGAAGGACCAATAAATTCAATAGCTTTTTTGTTTATTTTATATTGTGAAACAACCTGATTAATTAACGAACTAATTATTTCAGCCGCGTTTTCTGCTTCATCTTGATTATAAGATTGCACTTCAATTTTAGAAAAGCGTGTAAATGGAGGATAATTAGCTAATTTTCGATGCATAATCTCATAATTATAGAAATCTTCATATTTATACTCGGCAGCATATTTGATTGGTTCTTTTTCGGGGTTATGAGTTTGGATAATAACTTCGCCTGGATTATCTTTTTTCCTTCCTGCTCGTCCCGAAACTTGTGTTATAAGTTGAAAAGTCCGCTCATAAGCTCGAAAATCAGGAAAAAATAAATTCAAATCAGCATTTACAATACCGACAAGCGTAATTCTATCAATATCAATACCTTTGGATAGCATTTGCGTTCCGACTAATATATCAATGGTCCCATTGATAAAATTTTGCAATATCTTTCGTTGTTTAACAACACTCGAAGATGTGTCTCGGTCAAAACGTTGAATATTTGCTTCCACATTGTTTGATTTAAGAATTTCCGACAATTCTTCTTCTATCCTTTCTGTGCCCGCACCAATTGTGTGTAAATCAGATGAACCGCAAACGGAGCAGGTCTTTGGAGATGATTCAGAATACCCGCAATAATGGCAAACAAGGCTGTCATTAATCTTATGATAAGTCAAGGAAATATCGCAATTTTTGCACATTGGCACATATCCACAATCTCTACAATAAAGTTGCGGAGCAAATCCCCGTCGATTATGAAATAGAATCACACCTTCATTCTTTTCTATCCTATTTTTTACTTTTTCAATTAACTCATTTGAAAAATAACTGCTCGAAGATTTTGTTTTATCCTTCTTAGCATCCTTTTTTCTCATATCTACAATTTCAATAATTGGCAGGACTGCATTATCGGCACGTTCATCGATTTTCAAGAGTTCATATTTTCCATCAATTGCATTATAGTAGCTTTCGATTGATGGTGTTGCGCTCCCCAGAACTACAGGGCATTGCTCAATATTTGCTCGCATTATTGCACAATCTCGTGCATTATAGCGCGGAGAGGTTTGCTCTTGTTTATAGCTCGGGTCGTGTTCCTCATCTACAATAATAATTCCAAGATTTTTTAGTGGAGCAAAAATTGCGGAACGAACGCCAAGTACAATCGGGTAATTCCCCTTGTTAATTTCCGAAAAATATATATTTCGCTCGCTATCGCTTAATTTGCTATGCAAAATGGCAATTTTATTTGGAAAAAAATTCTCTATTCTATCAATCAATTGCGGTGTTAATGAAATTTCTGGTACAAGGTATAGCGCTGTCTGCCCTATTGCTAATGCGGACTGAATCAAATGAAAATAAACAAGGGTTTTTCCGCTTCCCGTTATTCCTTTCAATAAAAATGTGCGGAATTTCTGTTTGCAAACACATTCATTAATTTTATTATAAGCCAACTGTTGACAATCATTTAATTGAAAATTGGCTTCGCCTTGATGCAAAGTTTCTTTTCGTTGTGTGTCAATTTTGATAGGAACATTAATAATTTCTATTATCTTTTTATCAATCAATGCATTTATAATAGCATTGCTAAATCTTTGCTTTGTTTCATTTGAATTTGGTTTTTTTAAAATATCTTTAATCAAGACATAATCTTTGCCTTGCTTTTGTTCTACATAAAAGAAAGAAAATAACAGTGCTTGCTTTGGCGATGATTTTTCTAAGCTATTAAAAATGGTTTGAAGCTTTGTTTCATCATTAATTATTTCTGAGGGAATTTTTAAAGCTTTGATAGTTTTTTCACTTTTTTTATTGAAAGCAGTAATAATTTGAATATAACCTTGTTCTTCAAGTGATTGCAATTGAGGAGCAATATTTTTTGAACCTAATTCTTTTTGTATAGCATTAATAGAAATTTTGCCTTCATTTTGTAGTATAATTTGCAATAGCTTAGCTCGTTTTGGGGAGCGCATTTGCATTTCATATAATTCCCTATCCGATGGAGTTCTATTGATTTCGATTTTATTTATTGATTGAATTGTATAATCAGGGGGCATAGCAGATTTAAGCACTTCTCCAAGACTTGAATAGTAATAATCAGCAATCCATTTTGCTAATTTTAATAAATTCTCATCAAAAATTGGCTGGTCATCCAGCACTTCAATAATTGGTTTCACATCTTCCAAAACAGTTGTATTAGATTTCCCAACAACAATGCCAGTCATAATCCTTTTTCCAAGTGGGACGCAAACACGTTTTCCAATTATGTTGTAAGATTCATTTTCGGGAATTTTATATACTAAATTTTGATTTATGGGAAGTGGAAGAGCTACTTCAATTAAATTATCCATTTAAAAACTTTATAATTTTTAAT
>JAGOIG010000051.1 GCA_017995735.1 Candidatus Kapaibacterium sp.
CTTCTAAATATTGGAACACGCATCAAGAAGGAGGTGGAGAATTTAAATTTGAATTAAGATTCGAGGGATATAATCCACAGGGATTATGTTCTCAGTATATTAGTGCAAAGAACACAGTAGCTGGTTCAAGAGCAGGCGTTTATCAAACAATATTTCAAAATGACACAGTAGGTATGGATTTTTATATTTATTTTCGTGGGAAAATCAATAAGAATACTAGCTATGATGGTCTTTATTTATATATATATGATACAACAATGACAAGAGTGTTAAGAGTCTACGCACTTGGCAAACCAGATAGTGTAAATTGGAAAAAATCGAGTATTAAGATATCTCCAACGAAAGGATATAATCGCGTACTTTTAATGATTGCTATTCATGGAGATGGATGGGTCGAATTAGACGATGCTTCCTGTATGCCATCTGATAATATTAATGGGGTAAGAAAAGAGCAATATGATTTGCTAAAGAATTGGAAGCCAGGAGTGATAAGATATCCCGGAGGAGGTTTTGCAAACTCAGTCGATCAAATTTGGTATAATGTAATAGGAGATATAGATAAAAGGAAAGCCCTAATAGTAGGTGATAGATACCACAGAATGGATTTCGGATATGATGAATTTATGCGATTATGTGAAGATTTGAATATAGAACCATATTTTTCTGTACGATATCATGGTTTGACAGTTGATGACGCTGCTAATTTTGTCGAATATTGTAATGGGGGTGAAACTTCTAAATGGGGCAAGATACGGGCTCAAAATGGGCATCCAAATCCATATAAAGTAAAATATTTTGAAATTGGAAATGAAGAATATTATTTTGATCCAGCGTATGCAACAAATTATAAGACCATTCATGATGCTATGTATAAAAAAGATCCAACGATTACTTTTATTTCAGGCTTAGATATATGGGGTACAGAAGAGAATTTCCAAAAGGCTATGGATACTCTTGGACCTATTACTCAAATAGTAACAAATCATCCAATAATTTTTAATACACCTTCAGAACCAGCTACAGATGAAGAATTCTATATAAGTAATTCAACAGTTGCATCTCAAACTCATTGGGCTATTCTTAGATTTGAACAATGGTTAAATAATGGTAAATATTTACCCAAAATAAAGCAAGGCAGTACTGAATGGGGGTATGTATATGAATATTGGCCTTGGGCACCTTTCGACCGTGTAGAAGCAGGAGCATCTTTAGGAATTGGTATTTATACTGCGGACCAATTATTTACATTTATAAAGTGTGCCAATAGTTTAGTTATGGCAAACATTACATACGAGATGAATTTTATCAGAGGTGGATATAATAAATACACTAATCAAAGAGTTATTTTCGGTACACCTTCCTATCATATAATGGCTATGATGTCTAATCATCTCGGGGCAAATGTTTATACTACAAATATAAGTTCACCACTTATACAAATGCGTGCAATTGATGGCTTATTCAATGCAAATAATTATCCGTGGGTTGATGCTATAACAAATGGTAATACTGATACACTATTTGTATATATCATTAATAAACATCCAAATGATTCTGCTATTGTCAAACTAGATATTGACAAAATCTCACGCTATGATTCTTTGAATGTATATCAACTGGCAAGCAAAAGTTATTTGGATGCAAACACTTGTGAGGATCCAAATTTTGTTGTACCAAGACAATATCAGTGGGCTGTCTCCGATTCCTACAAATTACCTCCACATTCATTTACAATATTAGCAATACCACGAAATTATAAACATATTGAAGATACTACATCTGCGCCAGGAGTAATTTCTTTAAATGTTTACCCCAATCCAGCTAATAATTATATAAATGTCAGATTCGAGTCGCCTAATTCTTTATTAGCAAGCATAAAAATAGTCGATCAAGTGGGAAATGTTATGATTTCACAAAATCTTGACTCAATAGAAATTAATAATGTGATTGATATATCAATGCTACCTTGTGGTGTTTATTTTTTAAGGGTAAGCTGTGGTTCGAAAACTTATAATGCAAAGATTATTAAAAATTAGAAAATTTAAATGGATAGATAAAATAAAATTTTGTATTACCTTCAAAGCTAAATTCTATGGCGGGGGCTGGAAATTTAAAATAGTTTAGTGTTTGCTTGAACCAATTCCAAATTGGTGGTCCATCGGGGAGCATTTTAACAAAATCATAATCTAATGCAATTATAATTTTTCGATTACCCCAAACATCATTAGTAATTGGAGTTGAAACTTTTGGATTACAAAGTCCTGTACCAGGACTACACATACTATATGCAGCGTATCCAATACTTAATTGCAACCAACTCGGAATATAACGCCTCACTGCACCGCCGAAGATATTTCGAATATTTATTGATATCCAGAAATTTTGCGCTGAATAGTTGTCAATAAAAGATTCATGAGGATTCCTATCCTTTTCCCCTATCCATTTAGGATTTACATAAGAATATTTTGGCGTAAAATTTTGCAAAAATGGGATATATTTTTGAGCAACAAAATATGCAGCACCAGCAAGGTCAGAATAAAAATCACTCGGTGAGAATCCCCAATCAACACTCATCCCATCAAGGATTTCAATATAAGTTTGATAAGATAAGCCAAGTACACCACCAAGAATGTTTGATAAATTATTTGAGAAGCCACAATCCAATAATGCTTCGTTAAAAATGCCACCTATAAAATATGAACCATAAAAATGTCCAAACTTATCCACCCATAATGCATATTGTATATCTTCAGCAAAGTGGAATTTACCAACTCTTTTCCATATTGAATTTTGCTGAAGTTCGTGCTGAACAATGAAAATCCCCAAAGTTGTGGCACTTACTATTGCTGTGTTTAATGGTTTAATATGAGTATATTTTAAAGGCAATTCCCCTGTAATTGTATAACGAGGATCATCAGCATACATAAATTCTTCTTTTGATATATGAATGTAGGGATTAAATTCTTGGCTGAAATTATTTGTTGAATCTTTTTTCAACTCGTTAGAATTAGCAAAATAATTGAAATTTACTGAATTCTGTTTATTATTAAATTCATTATTATTCTTTAATTTAATTATATTTAGTAAATTTGTAAAGGATATATTATTGATTTCTTCATTTGATAATAAAAAGTTAAAATTGAAGAAAAAAATGATTATTATATATATTTTGGAGATGTATTTCATTTAATTTTGCAAAATTAGTAATCTTTAAAGAAATAGAATGGCTAATATTTCTGATATATTAAAAGCAGCAAGAGAAAGAGCAAATCTTAGCATTGAAGATTTAAGCGAGCAAACAAAAATTCGCCCTAATATTATTGAATCTATTGAAAAGAATGATTTTTCCAATTTCCAAGTTGTATATCTTAAAGCTTATATCAGAAATCTAGCAAAGGAATTGCAAATTGAAAGCGATCCTGAATTTCTTGAAGCATATCAGCAGTTTATTAATGGATTAAGACCCTCAAAACCTGTCGAATCATCTTCGAAATCAACGCCTGTTAATAAAATATCAATCTCTGATATTCCCGAATATGAATCTGAATATAAAAACACTTTGAGTGAAAAAGTTACTCGCATAGCTCCAATTCTAAGCACAAATCTTCTTATTTATTCTGGAATCATAATATTTGTCATTGTAATATTATTTATTACATTTTCGCCATTTCATAAATCAAAGACCACCGAAGATAATAAAACTAACACTCAAAATGAAGGTAATAGCCTTGTAATCAAAAATAATAATGAAGAATCGATGATTAAGTATTTCAAAGGCTCTGATAGTTTACTTCTAAGGGCGAATGTTAGCGATTCTGTATGGATAAATATTACTATTGATAGTGCCAAAAGAATTAATACAATACTACTACCAGGTCAAGAATATGAATGGAGGGCATCAAAAAGTTTTACAATAACTCACGGCAATGCAGGCAAAATCAAATTTTTCCTCAATGATAGGGAACTTGAACCGTTTGCAAAACCAGGTTATATTGCAAAAAACGTTAGAATCAATCGAGAAGGCATTGTTATTTCACAAATTGACTCATTACCAAAACCAAAAATAAAAAGAAAACAAAATAATACTGAACAACAAATTCGTTCAATTGAACCAACAGAGATAGAGCCTGTTAAGCCCATACTAAAGTGATTAGAGAATCTCTAATTATTTCCCACTCAATATAATATCGTGCAAACGAATAACACCGATTGGTTTTTTTGACTCATCCACAACAGGCAGAACATTAATTTGGCTTTCTCGATTTTCCATAATAGATAATGCTACATCAAGATAGATATCTTCTTTAATTGTAACAGGTTGATCATTCATAATATCGGAAACTTTGATATTTCTTATCTCATCGAATTTCTGCAAAGTGCGACGGACATCTCCATCTGTAATTATACCAACTAGTTCATCTAAATTATTAACAACCAAAACGCAACCAAGCTTTTTTTTGGATATTTCAATAATCGCATCTTTGAAAAATGCATCATTTTTAATAATTGGAATATTACTATTTGTGTGCATAATATCTTTCACTTGCAGGGTAAGTGTTTTACCAATAGTACCAAGTGGATGAGTGCGTGAGAAATCTTGAATCGTTACTTTTGAAATAAGGGCTGCTTCAATTGCAATCGCATCACCAATAACAAGGGCAACAGTTGTGCTTGAGGTAGGTGCAACTCCAAATGGGCAAGCCTCACGTTCAATTGCCGCTTCTAGCACTATATCGGAATTTGCGCCAAGATAGGATTTTGTATTTGTAATAATCGAGATAATCTTAGCGTTACGTGATTTAATGAATGGGACGAGGCGTACAATTTCATCAGTGCTTCCGCTTTTGGATACAAATATAACTACATCGTTGTGTTGAATGATGCCAATATCGCCGTGCAATGCTTCTACGGGATGTAGAAATACAGCAGATAAATTATAACTTGATAAAGTTGCAGCAATTTTTTTTGCAATTAAGCCTGATTTGCCTATACCAGATAAAATCACTTTATTAGAATTTGCAATTAGTTCCGCAGCTGATTGATAATTTTCTCCTATTTTTGATTTTGCTAAAATTAATGACTCAATTTCAATATCGAAGACATTAGCAAAATCCTGTAATAATTTTAAATCTTTCATTAATGCAAATTAAGGAAATTTTGTTAATCATCAGCCTGGAGGCCAGCCGAACTCACGCCCACCTAAAAGATGCAAATGTAGATGAAATACTGTTTGTCCGCCGTCATCATTTACATTTAGAACAAGTCTATATCCCTTTTCATCAACCCTATATTTTTTTGCTAAATTTTTAGCAAGCAATAACATTTCTCCAAGTAATTGCTTATTGCCATCTGAAGCATCATTCAAAGTTGGTATATTGTCTTTAGGAATTATCAAAAGGTGTAAAGGTGCTTGCGGATTTACATCATCAATAACAATAAACTTATCATCTTCATATTCAATTTTTGATGGAATTTCTTTTCTTATAATCTTATCAAAAAGAGTATCTTCCATAATCTATACCTTTAAAAAATATAATTATTTTCATAAAAAATGCTCCCTGTTTAATGTTAATGTAAACAGGGAGCAATATAATTCCAGTCAATGCCTTTAATTATCTAACTAAAGTCATTTTGCCTGTTAATATATCTGAACCAGATGTTAAGCGATAAATATAGGTTCCGCTTGGAACTAATTGGTCATTTTGATCTTTGCCTTCCCAGTAGTATTCATAAGTAGAAGGATCAAGATCAGCATCTGCAATAGTTTTAACAACATTGCCGTAAATATCAATAACATCAAGATTAACGTGTTGCTTTGTAGCTAATGTAAATGATATCTTTGTAAATCCATTAAATGGGTTTGGTGAATTTGGCATAAGAATAATTTTATCATTGCCAATATATGTTACGCGAACAGGATCTGTAGCTGAGCAAGATTGCAAGCCTGCTTTATCAACTTGACGTAAGCGATATTCATAAGTATGATTCAACAACAAATCTTTATCGACATAATTATATCTTTGTTTAATTGTTGTTGTGCCTTTACCTGACACAAAATTGATTTCGGACCAATTTTGATTCTGATCTGCAGTAATATCACGTTTCTCGATATAGAAGCCAAGATTATTTGTTTCTGACGAAGTTTCCCAAATCAAATCAACAGCACCTTTCCTTATTTCAGCGTTGAAATATGATAATTCGATTGGAATATCATCACTGCACCACTGGTATTCATCTTTATTCTGCCCATATTCACGAGGTCCAAAATATGGTCTATGCATAGGAATCCAAGAACCATTTGAGAATGTTTTCGTTCTGCATAGATCATAGACTCTTCCGACGTGGTCCAAATGTGGATAGCCAGGATTTCCTAATGGAGGAGTCATCTGGTACCATGTACCTGATAAATAAAGATTCTCAAACATAAAGTAGTTAGCATTAACTCTATTACCTTGATTATTTTTAACTCTGAAATTCTTATCGAGGTTAAGATAATTGGCTGCTGTTCCTAAGATTCCATCTGGTGTAATAGATAAGTTAACAACTCTCATACCCATACGGGAAGCTTTTGCGCCAAGTTCGAGACCTGTTTCACCAAGTTGTGCAATAACTGCCCAATAAGAACCCGGAGGCAATTCTACAGGTTGTGGGAATTGTAGTCTGACATATTGTTCAGCGCCAAGTAAATTGCCATACATACGTTGTGTCTGCCAATGGGTACCTGTTACTATACTTTGGGGTTTGCCACCAACATCTGTGAAAACTAAAACTTGAATAGGATCAGGCGATAAACTAAGCTGAGTAAAGTATGTTTCAAATCCACGCAAGCTATCTTTATTAAGCACATTAAATCTAATAGCAAAGGAACCGGAACCAGCCATACCAGCTGTTGAGCCTGCTTCATATTGTTCACGATTAGCATCAAAGTTCTGTGGAGCATCAAATGAGCCACTACCAGTGAAATTATAACCAGGTAAAGTTAGACCACGTCCGTTTCTGATCATTGGACCTACATCACTTGTTGCATCAGTGACAGGGGGATCGTATGCATAAGATTCGCCAAATTGTAATGGGTAAATTGTAAAGTTAGTATCATTGATACTATTCATATCTTTTTCTTGCATCATAACGATTGCTTGAATATAATAGTAGCTCAAATCAGCAGTTTGGGATTTTCTCGCGTTCCAGGATGGCATTGGCACTTCCAACGACATACCACCAACAAAATTGCCGATGTTTTCAATTCTACAATAAATAGGATTTTGTTCGTGATGTCCTTTAGCATCACTTCTGAATATTTTAACTTTCACAGCAACATTAGCTGCATTAATTTTACTATTATTACTAACAGTTACCTTAATTGGAATGTTTGTTGCTTGGCTTGCAGGAGCCATTGTATAAGGCCAGATTATGTTAATTGAATTAACTTCAATATCTGGAACCTCTTTAGGAATTGTTATATAAACATTGTCTATAAGGAAGTCATCATAATCATCAGCTATTCCTGGGAATGGACACATTTTTTGATCATTTTGCGCATAAACATGAAGCCTAAACCTGAAATTTTTAGCTCCTTCACTTTTCCATCTTATGAATGTATCAGGAATAGTCACAAAGTATTTCTTAAACTCGTGGTCAATACCATCATCAAATTCGCTAGCACGTAATCCATTTATTTTATTAGTGTTACGATCTTCTTTTGCTAAAGCCGAATCTTTATCTGATTCAAGGAAGCCAATTCGATAACCTCCACCGCCAAAAATATTGATTGCTGCGATATCCTTTACAGGTGCAGCTCCACCCCGTCGCGGATGAACGCTCCAATTTGCTTGTGGGATATTAGTAATTCCATTTAGCCCATCATCGCTTGGTAAAGCAAATTCAACTGAAAGTACATCTGGATCTGCATTATATGTGTACTGATTTAAATAATTGCTTTGCGAAAACACTCTAGGCTCAGGTCCTATTTGTTGTCTATCACACCAACCACGTGGCCAATCGGATTGCTTTAGTGTTCTTTGAACTGAAACGGATAGAATAGAATTATAAAGTCCGATCATATTGATTGGGAAGGAACGCAATTCATCGCCATTTCCCTCTCGACCAGTAATAGTTGCCGGGTTTGGTTCATCGGCTGTTAAAGTGACCCTGTTCATTTTGATTACAGGTGAGTTAACATAAATATTTGTGTATGTGATATTTTTTAAATATCCAAGTTCATTATATTCAGCTTCGTAAGCTGAATTGAAAGGACCTCGTGGTGGAAGAGGATTCTCTGAGTTGACCTCTCCATCTACCATTTCCGCATTAATATTCACCCATTTCCAAACTGATGGCATATTAGTGCCATAAACATTATGGAATTCTGTTCCATCATAATTGAAATCAGGTAAACGCCTTAACACAAATAAATCCACCGAGAACTCATCATCAAATGGCCATGCATCATAAAGAGTTGTATTGTCAGGTTTGTAAGGTTCACCTGTTGTATATGCGCGCAATCTTCCTATATGTTGCGGCATAAATTCATTTGGCTCAAATGGTGGAAAATACACCTGCACAAATCGATAAGGAGGAATTCCTTTATACCCTGTTCCTGCAAAATTAGTTTCAGGTACAATTGTATAAGTAGAGCCCGATTTAGTTACAGATTGGGCAAGATAAACTCGTACTTGTGGTTCGCCTTGACACAAAGCTCTTTCAGCAGGATCATTGCTGTTGCCCACTAATAAGCAATTTTGGTCAATTGGGACTAAACGATTATATACATTTTTCTGTGTAACTTGATTTTCAATTCTGAACCTTACACGAAAGTTAAGTTCTTGCTCTGTAAAATTCACACCATTAGGACCTTGTATATCGTTTGTAAGATTTTGAATTAATGCAACAGGTTGAATGGCGCCAATTCTTGGTACACCTGCAAAAAGTTCATAATTGCTTGCATCTTTAATAAGAACTGGATATTGGTCGAGGTCGATGTTTAAATCTGTAGAGCTACGTACCATATATTGAACGGTAGCAGCTCGCAACACATTTTTAAATTGTTTGAAAAGAATAATCTGACCACTCTGCGGGGTTAGAACTTCTCTAAGCCAATGGTCAAAGTATACTGAATATTGTTGATACTCTGCAGCCCAGGGATAGAAGTATTGTGAAGTCCCAACTTGTGGTGGGTAATTAGTAGGATCGTTGGGATCTGGAGCTGGAACTCCAGTTGGGTAATTTACATGCCTTGCCCATCCTGAAACACCACATATTGAATTTCTTCTAATAACAGAATATGCATCATCAGGGCTATAGCCCATAGTGAACTGACCTACGACTTGTGGGAACAATATTGTCACACTACTATCTTTGCCATCGAGTACAATTTGGCTATTGAAATATGGAAAATCTCCATCAACAACAGGCCGCTTTCCAAGAGCTTCGTTATAAGTTCCATAATGATATAAACTAAGGTTTCTTACAGCGGTCATATTGACAACATAAATGATTAATTTATCATTTGCAATAGAACGTTTGAAATAGGCTTTGCCCCAATCATCTGTCTTTTTATTTGTTGCACTATATTGAGAAAGTTCCATATCTCCCCATGCAAAAGCGATGAGTGCCTGTTTTAAGTTAGGTTTTAGAGAACTGAAGCTTATACCTCGGGCTCTAATACCATCAAGATGTTTTGATGGACCTGTTGTAGGTGGGGCTTCTGTAATTTTTGAAGGATCAAGTCCAAGTACAGAATGAGTATAGCCAAAATCATCTCTCACAAAATCACCCGTACCTAAGCCACCACCGTTATCGTCAAAATTTCTGCATCGAGTGCATCCAATTATTGGATCGCTTGCCGTAATAAACCAATCCATACTCATAGGATCGTAAGCTGACATTGCACCTGTTGGAACTGTGCGATTACCTTGGGCATCATAGAAATAGCGACGATTTGTCAATGCAATGACGCCATTTGTAGAAACATAGAAACTATCATAACGGATTCCATTGAAGTAGAATCCACCTGCAATACTTATAGGCATTGGACCTGCATATGCATCATCGGTAGAATCAAGCATACCATCGCCCGAAATACTTTGGTCGAAGAAATCTACTGTTTGGTCATTTACATTCGCATTATTACGAAAATATGGATGACCATCAGCCTTATACTCTTGCCAATGCTCCTTTGGCAATATTCTTGGACCTGGTAGAATTCTTGTCCACATACCCGGTTCAACTAATGTGTCGACAAAAGCTTGTTTAATATTCCATGTTGTCCTCCCACCCTGCTTAAAAATTTCAGGGATTGATTCATCAACATCAATCCAATAATAACCTGTTGATATAGCGGGACTCGTTCTTGAATTATTTGTCTCGTTAAAAGGTTGTGGAAAGCTTGAATTTGCAGGAGGAAAGTTTGGAACACTGAACGTACTTTTATACAATAATTGGTCTTCTTCTTTTTTGCCTTTCTTATCTTCAGCCATAGCAAAGATTGTACTTGCAAATAAGGAGACCACTGTCAGTATTAAGAATACCTTCTTCATTTTGAAAAATCCTTTGATTTAATAAAACATATTTTAATTGTTTTTTTCATATTTAAATTTTCTAAAATTCTAAAATAACAAATATTTATCAAATAGAAATAATTATCTTTTAAATCTCCATCCTTTATCTATATTTTCAAACACCCAAGCTACAATTTTACCCTCATTAAATGTTTCGAAATTGTCCCAATATTGTTTTGTATATACATATTTTGAACTTGTATTCATTGGGTCTTTTGAATTTGCATCATCCATAATCATTTTAATTAGCAATTTCCACTCATCAAAATTTTTCGGACGTAAATCGATCCAACCTTCATAGCACCATTTTTCAATATTTTCTTCTGTTAATTGTACTGATGTTTCGGTTTTATGGACGGGAATTTTTATATCTTTTCCCCTAAGATATTTTTTACCATCAGAAAGCAGTAAAACAAGCCCGATGGAGAGCATTTCTGAGCGAATTTTTTCATTTTGCTTAATATATTCCTCAGCTTTTTTAGATAATTCTAAAGAATCAGAGGAAAGTAAATTATGCATAGAACCGCAAATATGTTTAATGATATTAGCTTCGAAGAGCAATTTAGCTAATCTTGGAGGCCCAAGCTGCTCAAAAGCAAGGCTTTCTACGCCGTTTTCTAATTCCAATTTTTTCAATTGTTCGAGGGCGGAGCTGCGCAATACACCCGCTCTGTAAGTCGGTCCCAGAGTTGCGGCGTCTAAAGCTTGAATAACATCATGGCCTGTATTACCACCCCTTATTTCATACACTAGATAAGCTGCAATTTCTTCGGGTGTCACTAATTCCATTTGTCCAAGCGAACTGATTGTCTCGAATTCTGCACGAGAAAATATACCATTTTCACCAGTATCAATAAATACCGATTTGTAATTATCAGTTAATTCTCGTACTGCGCTATAATCATCAAAAACAAGTTCTCCATTAGCTTCTTTTGCTGATAATGGATCCATATCCACCAATTTAATTGCTTTGCCTTTTCTTAACACTTCTTCATAAGCAATCTTTTTCCAAGCAATAGCAGCAGTAGGTTTGATTTCCTTAACTATTGGGCCACCGGGGGTTCGAGCTAATAAAAATAAAAGCAAAGAATGTGCTCCACCGACTGCTGTCTTTGATAAAAGAACTCGTGAAGGCCTTTCCTCGCTATGTGTATATGGAATATTAAATCCCATCCCACCTGTGCCACTTGTTCCAACTTTGAAATACATTTTTACTTTTGCATCAATCAAAGCATTATACATTATTTGAACGTGTCGAATTAATTGAGGAATATACGTGCTTGCAATTATTTTTTCTGCTAAACCTTCCTCGATCTCACCTGTTTCCATCTGCTTCAAAGCTTTTGCTGTTGTGCTATATATATCCATATAAGCAATACCCGTTGCAGTATTAATACAATCAATAATTATATCTGGATTGTGTTCAACAATCATTGAATATAATGAAGAATTCTTGAGAATTTTATCATCAAGCTCCATAAAGATATCGCTAATAAATGCTTGTCTATCAGCTGCATTATCTAGAACTTTATTGAAATCTTCATCTTTCCACTCTTTACGAACAAAAATATTACCCCATTCGGGTTTGAATTTTGTGGATGAATTTGGAAATTCTTTCTCTAAATTTGCAACAGCTTGCTCTGCCTCGCTTTGACGCAATGACGACATAATTATCTCACTTGGAGAATATTTCATCACTTCATTTGCAACAGCTGAACCAACCAGCCCCCATCCACCTAATAATAATATTTTTTTACCCTCAATTTCCATAATTTTTCTTTTGCAATTTTGTTAAATTTAAAACACTCAATTTAGCAATTTTTAAACATTTAACGAACATTATGTCAAAATTTTTTGAAATATTTAAAATTTTTCCACTTTTCCAAAATTGCACATTTAGTTAACTATAAGACAACGGAAAATCGATTTTGTTACACTTTTTTTAAAAAAAAATTAAATTTTTTTTCCGTTATTTTTTCAAATAATTTGCAAGTGTTTAATTTTATTATATTTACTATTTTTATAAAATAAATTAATTTTTATTAATTATTAAAAAATTAACGATAATTTTCTCAATTTTCTTTTGTCTTATTAAAAAATTTCCGCTTTAATATTGAATTATCTATAAAAATTAAATTTAATCCTGTTTTTGAATCGCTACGACCAAAATCTAATGCC
>JAGOIG010000197.1 GCA_017995735.1 Candidatus Kapaibacterium sp.
GGTGCAATTCTTAAGCACAGAAGTATTTTAAAGGGTAATGAAGTAACTTAATAATCGAAAATCAAAAGTTAGGACAAATTAATAATTGTTAATTTAGAATAAAGAGAAAAATAAATAAATAAAGGGACATAAATTTTATGCCCCTTATTTTTACATTTCCAATGCAGCTATTCCAGGCAACTTTTTGCCTTCTAAGTATTCCAAGGATGCACCACCACCTGTAGAAATAAAAGTAACTTTATCAGCAAAGCCACTTTTCTGTATAGCAGATGCACTGTCTCCTCCTCCAATGATTGTAATAGCACCCATTTCGGTTGCTTTAGCAAGAGCTTCAGCAATTGCATAAGTACCTTTGGAAAATTTTGGAATCTCAAATATACCAAGAGGGCCATTCCAAAATATAGCTTTGGAGTTTAAAATAATATCTGTATATGCCTTTATTGTATTTTCGCCAATATCTACGCCTACCCAATCAACGGGGATATTATCAATTGAAACGCTCTTAATATTGGCATCCTCAGCTATTTTATTAGCGATTACAATGTCATCAGGGAGAATGAGTTGCACATTTTTTTCTTTTGCCTCCTTTATTAAATCAGCAGCTAAATCAATTTTATCTGTTTCGACTAATGACATCCCAACTTCATAGCCCTGTGCTTTTAAGAATGTAAATGTCATTCCCCCACCAATAAGAATAGTATCGCATTTGGAAAGCAAATTACGTATAACATCAATTTTCCCGGATATTTTTGCACCTCCCAGAATTGCAGTAAATGGATGTTTTGGATTATCAAGCGCTTCGCCTAAATATTTAAGTTCATTTAACAATAAATAACCTGCATACCTTTCGGGAAAAAATTTACAAACAGCATCAATACTTGCGTGTGCACGGTGAATACTCCCAAATGCATCATTTATGTATACATCTGCCAATGAAGCTAATTTTTTTGCAAATTCAATATCGTTTTTCTCTTCTTCAGGATGAAAGCGCAAATTTTCAAGAAGAACAATATCACCCGCAGCTGCAGATTTTACCATATTCTCGACTTTTTCGCCTACACAATCATCAGCAAAAATAACATTATATCCATAATACTCTCGAAGATAATTTGCAATGGGTTCAAGTGAAAATTCTTTCTGATAACCGGCAGGCCTACCTAAGTGAGACATCAGAATAGGAATTCCACCGTCATCAATCACTTTATCGATTGTGGGAAGTGCAGCCTCGATACGCGTTGTATCGGTGATTTGTCCATCTTTAATTGGAACATTAAAATCCACACGAATCAGCACACGTTTGCCATTAAAGTTGCTATCATTAATTGATTTTATCATTTGTCCTCCAAAAATTATAGTTGATCTTTGAGGAGCATTACTAAATCAACAATTCTATTTGAATAGCCAAATTCATTATCATACCATCCAACAACTTTGACAAAATTTCCTTGCACATCAGTGAGTTGTGAGTCAAAAATAGTGGAATGCGAATTGCCAATAATATCAGTGGAAACCAAAGGTTCGTTTGAATACTGCAACAACCCTTTTAAATATGTTTCGGAAGCATTCTTCATCGCTTGATTAATTTCTTCCACTGTTGTTTCACGTTTCAAAATTGCTGAAAAATCTGTAATTGAGCCATCTGCAACAGGTACGCGCATAGCATAACCTTTCAATTTACCTTGCAATTCGGGGATAACCAATCCAACTGCTTTTGCTGCTCCCGTTGTTGTTGGAATTATATTAATTCCCGCAGTACGTGCCCGCCTTAAATCTTTATGTGGGAAATCAAGAATACGCTGGTCATTTGTGTATGCATGCACGGTTACCATAAAGCCTTTCTCAATCCCAAAATTATCATTTAGAACCTTGACCATCGGAGCAAGGCAATTTGTTGTGCAGGAAGCATTGGAAATAATACGTTCTTTACCTGTTAGGCTTTTATCATTAACGCCAATAACAACTGTCATATCAACAGCATCTTTGGCAGGAGCAGTAAGCACTACTTTTTTTGCATTATGGAAATTCAAATGCTTTTCCAAATCAGCACGTTTTGTGAAAACACCTGTTGATTCAATTATCACATCAACATCTTTCCAAGGTATATCTTCAATTGTTTTTGATGCAGAAATTGGTATTGTAATATTGTCAACAATTAAATTATTTCCATCAACTTGAACTGTGCCGGGATATGTGCGATGAACTGAATCATATTTAAACAGATGACCGAGAGTTTGTGCATCGGTTAAATCATTGATACCCACAATCTCTACATCGAGTTTTCGGGATATGAGTTCCCTGAAAACTAATCTACCAATTCTTCCAAAACCATTAATTGCTATTCGATATGCCATAATTATTCCTCATTATATTAAACATAAATTAAATAATAAAAGAAATTAATAAATACGAAATTAATCAATTCTTATAAATTTTCCTTTAATTGATTGAGTAGGTGAAGTAATTGTATAAAAATACAATGAAAAAGGATAACCATTCATTTTTAAATTAAATTCATATATAGATGCTTTTTCGCCTGTAAATTCAATTTCCCTGATTTTATTACCCAAATAATCATAAATTTGAATATTATAATTACCTTTTTCAAGAGTTTGTATGACAAATTCAACTTCATCATTTTCTATTTGAGGCGGTTGAACAAGACCGAAATCAGCATTAACACTTTTAAGTAATCTCTCACCTCCCGCATTGCAAACTTGAATATATAAAGTATCATTTTTAATATTACCAACTTCAAAAATTTCTGGATGTGCAAATTCTATTG
>JAGOIG010000198.1 GCA_017995735.1 Candidatus Kapaibacterium sp.
TGATGTGGATCTGCCACTTGGTAAGGTTTATGCTCAAATTTGGCAGATAAATATTGGAAGGAATATATTATATTTACTTGATACTAATATAGATAAAAACCAAATTGCAGAATATAAAAATATAACAGACCAATTATATGGCGGCGATCGTGATACACGCATCCAGCAGGAGATTTTGCTTGGTATTGGTGGAGTTCGTGCTCTCTATACATTAGGCGTAAGGCCATCGGTTATTCATATTAATGAAGGACACGCTGCTTTTGCTCTTTTAGAACAAACTCGTATGTATATGCAGCAGTATAATATTGATTTTAATTACGCAATGCAAATTACACGTAATAGTTCAGCATTTACTACTCATACTCCAGTACCAGCGGGAAATGAAGCATTTGATGTACCAAGAATGGGGAGATATTTTACTCAATATGCGCAGGATTTAGGATTGAAATTTGAAGATTTTATCTCTTTAGGCCAGGAAAATGGCTTCAATTATAATGAGGCATTTTCTATGACAATTCTAGGATTGCGATTAACAGAATTTCATAATGGTGTAAGCAAACTTCATGGGAAAGTCTCTCGAAATATGTGGCGTAATCTTTGGAAAGATTTCCCTGTCGAGGAGGTTCCTATTGATGCAATAACAAATGGAGTTCATATGCCAACTTGGATTTCGAGAGAATTATCAGAATTGTTTGATAGATATCTTCAGCCGAGTTGGGGGACAGATGTAGATAATCAAGCAATTTGGGATAATATTGATACAATACCAAATGATGAGTTATGGAGGGAAAAGCAGAGGCGACGATTGCGGCTTATACTTTTCAGCCGTGATTATCTAAAAACACGCCAAGCCGATTATCTAAGACCAGATCAGCTTGAAAAAATTAATGAATATCTTGATCCAGATGCTTTGACAATTGGATTTGCAAGACGATTTGCAGGCTATAAGAGACCTTTTTTGATTTTTTTAGATATGAAGCGATTAAAAGACATATTGACAAATAAAGATCACCCGGTTCAGATCATTATTTCAGGGAAAGCACATCCTCACGATATTGAAGGCAAACAGATGATCCAGTCTATTATTCAGAAAATACACGATTATGGATTAGAAAAGTATATTGTTTTTTTAGAAGATTATGATATGGTAATTTCGCGTTTGATGGTAAAGGGATGCGACGTGTGGCTCAATAATCCAATTAGGCCTATGGAAGCCAGTGGGACAAGCGGTATGAAAGCTGCGCTAAATGGTACAATTAATTTTAGTATTCTCGATGGTTGGTGGGATGAAGGATATAATGGAAAAAATGGATTTCCAATAGGCAGGGGAGAAGAATATGCTCCTTCACCAGAAATCGACCAGCTTCAAGCAGATTTGCTGTATGATACATTAGAGAATCAAATTATCCCATTATATTATGACAGGGGTGAAACTCGTGTCCCAGGAAAATGGGTTGAGCTTATGAAAAATTCAATTAAATCAATAACACCTCAATTTTCAACTCACAGAATGTTGAAAGAATATACTCGAAAATATTATATAAATGCTTGCAAAATGAATAAAATGCTTCAAGAAGATAATGCTCGAAACGCAATAGATTATTTCAAATGGCAAGAAAAAGTCAAAAATGAATGGATAAATATAAAAATTACAAATATTCAATTGCTTAACGACCATCAAGCGTGGATTGGGAAGCCAATCGAGGTTTCCTGTGATGTCGAATTGGGAGCATTGTCACCTGAAGATGTATATGTTCAAGTATTCTTTGGCGCGATTGACCCATATACAGAGGAGATAATTGGAGTTAATTATAAAAATTTAATTTTAATTGAGAAAATTGACAATAAATATAGATATGAAGGCTCATATTCTTGTCAGGAGACAGGCCAGCAAGGATTTACAATTCGTGTCATACCAAATCATAAATTAATGACAAGGGCAACGGATTTATATCTGTGCAAATGGGCATAATAATTATCCCCAAAATAAAGATATCCTGTATTTAATTAAAATGTATATTAGATACAGGGTTTCTTATATAAATTGGATATGTTTAAATTTCCCTGTAAATTATGCGAATTTTAAACTATCTTTACACATAGAAATCATTTTTGCAACTTCATAACCAATAGAAACCTCTCTATTATCAACTTGAATACGAAAAGGTCCAAAATAGGGAGATTTTTCGAGTAAAACTATTTCCTTATCTGGTATTAAACCTAATTCCTCAATATAATTTAGAAGTTCGCTATTTTCATTTTTAATACTAGAAATTCTTCCATATGTGATAGGTTCAATTTCTGCAAGTGGAATCTCTTCACGAATAGGTACCTCGCCATCTTTGCGGGGAATTGGATGGCCACAAGGGTCATATTCAGGGTCACCAAGTATATCGGTCACTTTTTCGATAAAGTCCTCGCTTACATAATGTTCCAATTTGCAAGCTTCATCGTGTACTTTTGCAAGTTTATACCCTAACGATTCTCGTAAATATGATTCAAGTAATCGATGATGACGAATGACTTCAAGCGCTATTCGCTTTCCATCAGGAGTGAGAGTTACACCTTTGTATGAATTATAGTTAACTAATCGCATTGTGGCAAGACGTTTTAGCATTCCCGTCACCGATGCGCTCGATATATTTAATTCACGAGCAATATCAGATGTATTTCCTTCTCCATATAACTCTTCCAATTTATTTATTGTTTTCAGATAGTTCTGTATTGATTCACTAAGCACAGATTCCTTTTCTTCCATATAATTACCTAAATTTTAAAAA
>JAGOIG010000199.1 GCA_017995735.1 Candidatus Kapaibacterium sp.
ATATCTTTGAGATAATTCATAGCGTTCTTGCGAATAGACATCGCGAAATTCAGCGGGCAAGTCAGTTTTTAGATTTTTTATATTTAAATAATCAGATATTAAACCTAAAAAATATGATACTAAAAGCGTTAGAAGAATAATAATTCCATAAATGTTCATTTCAAATTCTGCCAAATTGTTTATCTAAATCAGTTAGCGTCAATTCCAACATGACAGGCCTACCGTGTGGGCATATATACGGCATTTTGCAATTCATCAAATCAGTCACAAGTTTCTTCATCTGCTCATAACTCAGCTTTGCACCCGTTTTGATAGCGGATTTGCAGCTAAATGACGCAGCAAGATTATCACGCTTTGTGCTATGACGAACCCGCAAATTATTGGTATAATCATCAATAATTTCAATCATTATACTTGCTTCACTGCCCGAAGGAACATCTTTAGGAATTGCAAAAAAGCGAATTGTCTCGGCTTCAATTTTTTCAAATTTAAATCCGAGAATTTGCAAATCCTCTTGCAATTCTTCGATAAGTGCAACTTGCGCAACAGAAAACTGCACATCCACAGGGAAAAGCAATTCCTGAGGATTTGCATATAATTTATTTAGCCGCTCGGTTGTTCGTTCATAAATAACACGTTCGTGGGCATTGTGTTGGTCGACAATTAGTACACCACGACTTGTTTGCACAAATATATATTTATTCAGCAATTGCCAAAAAGCAGCATTTGGCAATTCAGCAATAATATCAGCCGAAGGACGAGAAAATGCAAGCGTTGGCATTGATGGTTGAGATTGAGATTGTTGCTCATCTCTATGAAATAATAAATCTAATGTATCTTTTGATAAATGTTGATAATTGCCTTCTCTATTAAATTGCGTTTGTGGATAATTTTGCGGATAAGTTTGCCGTGGGGGTTGCACAATTTCACCTGTAACTTGATTGACAACAAGGAAATCAGAACTTTGTTGAGGTTGCTGATTTATTGAAATATATGGCGTTGTAATTTCAGCATTCTCAATATTAATATTTGTAGTCAAATTGTTTGCTTCAAGTGTAGTGGCAACTGCCTTTCGCAATGTATTATAAACATAATTTTCATTATCGAATTTCACTTCATTTTTTTGAGGGTGGATATTGACATCGATTTTCTCTGGATTTATTGTAATATTAAGCACATAAACAGGCTTATAATTTTTCTCAAGCAAATGTTCAAATGCTGAATAAACTGCAAAGCTCAAATTCCTGCTTTCCACAGGTCTGCGATTAACAAACAAGTATTGTCCTGAATTAGAAGGCCTTGCAAACTTAGGCAAACCAATAAAGCCCGTAATTTGCATCAATTCATTTTTATATTCAATTGGCAAAAACCCATCTTTTGCATCATTCCCAAGCAATTTTGCAATACGTTCAAGCAATGTGCTTGGGTGCACATCGAATACTAATGTGTCCTCATCATAATATGTAAATCTCTTATCGGGATTTGCAAGTGCAAAACGGATAAGGGTATCGCTGATATATCGAATTTCTGTTAATTTTGATTTCAGAAATTTTCGTCTTGCGGGAACATTGAAAAACAAATTTCTCACAAATACTTGTGTACCAATTGCTTGATTAAATGGCTCAATCGTTGGATTTTTCATAGGTTCAGAAACCAATCGCCAACCGTGAGAGTCCGATTGCAAACGAGTGCGGATTTCGATATTTGATACAGAAGTGATTGATGCTAATGCTTCTCCGCGAAAGCCATAAGTGCTGATGCGTTCGAGATCTTCCTGCGTTTTAATTTTGCTTGTAGCGTGGCGTTTGATTGATAATTCTAAGTCATTGCGGGACATCCCAATACCGTTATCAAGCACGGAAATAAGCTGCTTCCCTGCATCCTGAATTATTATTGCTACTTCTTTTGCATCCGCATCAAGTGAGTTCTCTACAAGTTCCTTAACAACAGATTCGGGACGCTGGACAACTTCGCCCGCTGCAATCTGATTTGCGATATAATCAGGCAATAATACTATTTTATCTTCTGCAAGCAATCGAATACGATTTTATTTTGAAAAGACGAAATTAAAGAAAAATACTGATAATTTGGCTTATCAGGATTAAATATTTAAAGTTTCAAAATGAATCAAAAACGTTCGACAAAATTAATAATAATTATGGATATATTCGATAAATCATTCTCGGGAATGGAATAACCTCGCGAATATGCGATGCACCTGTAATCCATTTGACTGTCCGCTCCAATCCCAATCCAAATCCGCTATGAGGTACCGACCCAAATCGTCTCAAATCCAAATACCATTGATATGCTTCCAATGGCAAATTTTCATTTTTAATTCTTTCTTCAAGGAATTCGATATTTTCTTCACGTTGGCTACCTCCAATAATCTCACCACCTTTTTCGGGGGCAAGCATATCCATCGCAAGCACAACTTTTGGATTTTCGGGGTCGCGTTTCATATAAAATGCTTTAATATCAGTTGGATAACGGTGTATAATACAGGGCTTATCAAATTGCTCCATAATTGCTTCTTCTTGTGGTGAACCGAAATCCTCGCCCCATGGGAAGGGCAATATATCCACATCCTCACCATTTATTTTCTTTTTTAGGGGTATATTATTTTTTTGCAAATAATCGACTGCTTCATCATAACTTAGGCGATAAAATGGACGCTGCACTTTTTCCAATTGTGTTATATCTCGTTCTAAAGTTTCAAGTTCCTTGCGATTATTTTTCAATACATATTTTACAATATATTCCACAAGGTCTTC
>JAGOIG010000052.1 GCA_017995735.1 Candidatus Kapaibacterium sp.
AATAATTAGCGTAAATCATGCAACTTCTATAATACATAACAGTCAAAGATTAATAGTTGATGGTTATACAGGGGAAATATTTATTGAACCAAATGAAGAATTAATTGAAGTATATCAAGAAAAAATTAAAAGGGAAAAAGAATATAAAGAAAGTTTAAGTAAGTTTATTGAAATACCATCTTATACTAGAGACCACCATAAAGTTAGTCTGTGGTGTAATGCTAATAATTCAGAAGAAGTCCGTCAATCATTCTTAAATGGTGCTGAAGGGCTGGGATTAGTGCGTACAGAACATTTAGTAATATCACTTGATAGGTTTCCAAATGAGGAAGAACAATATGAATATTATAATGAAATTGCACAGATAGCATATCCAATGAAAGTGACATTACGGGCATTCGATATAGGAACTGATAAATATTCCAAACATATAGCCAAGCGTGAAGAAAATCCTGCTCTTGGATTTAGGGGTATTCGCTTTTTACTTTCTCAAAGAGATTATTTCAAATCTCAGTTGAGAGCTGTACTACGAGCTTCAAGAAATAAAAACGTGCGATTTATGTTACCAATGGTTTCTACAGTTGAGGAAGTTATTCAAACGCAAGCACTTATGAATGAATGTAAAAAGGAACTTGAAAAAGAAGGGGAAACCTTTGATAATAATCTTGAACTTGGCATAATGATTGAAACGCCATCAGCAGCACTGCTTTCAGATGAATTAGCCAAAATTTGTGCTTTTTTCAGTATTGGTACTAATGACCTCACTCAATATACCCTTGCCGTCGATAGAGATAATGAATTGCTTGTAGATTATTTTAATCCTTTTTCAAAAAGTGTTTTGCGGTTGATGAGCATTATAGTAAAGTCAGCACATAAAAACAATATACCCGTTGCAATTTGTGGAGAAATGGCAAATCATCCCGCAGCCACACCTATTTTAGTGGGATTAGGAATTGATGAGTTAAGTGTCTCTCCATCTGTCCTCTTAGAGATCAAGCAAACGATTTTAAATTTAAGTTATGAAGATACAAATAGAAATATCAATAATATGTTACAAGTAAATAATCTTTTTTAAATTATTATATAATTTATGGATCAAATTGTTAATGATAAAGTTAAGCGATTATTTGAACTTCGTGAATTAATCAAGAAATATGATCAAGCTTATTATATCCAAAATACATCTTTAATCTCGGATTATGAATATGATCATTTATATCATGAACTTGTTGATTTAGAAAATGAATTTCCTGAATATTTTGATGAAAATTCTCCAACTCAACGTGTTCCAAGCGATAAAATTTCGGGATTTCGTTCCTTACCCCATATATTTCCAATGCTTTCTTTACCAAACACATACACATTTTCCGAAATTGAAGCATTTAACAAACGTTGCATGCAAGCATTACCAAACCAAAAAATACAATATGTTGTGGAATTAAAATTCGATGGTGTTTCGCTGAGTATAAGATATAAAAACCGGCGTTTAAATCTTGCTCTTACTCGTGGTGACGGGATGACAGGAGATGATATAACTTTAAATGTTCTGCAAATTCCAATTATTCCCCGTGTAGCAAATAAAGTAAAATTAAGTGATTACAATTTGATTCGAACTTCTGTAGGGAATCCTGCAAATTCAGATCAATTCTATAATGAACAAAATAATCTAGATGAAAACAAATTCATCAATAATTTTGAAGTTCGAGGCGAGGTTTATATGACACGCTCTGACTTTGCAAAGGTTAATCAAAGACAAATTGAACGTGGATTGCATCCATTTGCAAATCCACGAAATCTTACTTCGGGAACTCTTAAGCTTCTGGATTCAAATGAAGTTGCTGAAAGACCATTGAATTTTTGGGCTTATTATTTATTGAGTGAAGAAATTCAATTTCATACACTCTCAGAAAATTTTGAAATTATGAAAAAATTGGGTTTCCCCGTAAATCCAAATTATAAATTATGCAATTCTCTTGATGAAATCTATGATTTTATAAATTATTGGGAAATAAAAAGGGAAGAACTGCCATATAATATAGATGGACTTGTCATAAAAGTTAATTCAATTGAACAACAAAAAGTACTGGGAAGTGTGGCACGTTTTCCACGTTGGGCAATTGCTTATAAGTATTCTGCCGAGCAACAGGAGACAAGATTGCTTGATATTGTTTATCAAGTTGGCCGAACAGGAATAGTTTCGCCTGTTGCCGAGCTAGAACCTATTAAAGTTGGTCAAACAATTGTAAGACGCGCAACACTAAATAATGAGGATTATATTCGAGAAAATGATTTTCGTATTGGTGATTATGTCTTTGTCGAAAAAGGTGGAGAGGTAATACCTAAAGTAGTAGGGGTCAATTTCGAAAAACGTGACCCAAACTCCAAACCTTTTGAATTTACAAAGGTATGCCCTTGCTATTTTAAATCTCCACTTGTAAAATATGAAGGTGAAGCCTATTATTATTGTATACATCCTGAATGTCCATGGCAAATTCGTCGAAAAATCGAGCATTTTGCTTCAAGAAATGCAATGGACATTAGCTTCCTTGGTGAGCGAACAGTGGATTTATTTGTGACGCTTGGATTTTTAAAAAATATTGCAGATATATATGAACTCCATAACTATGCAGAGAAAATTGAAAATCTTGAGGGATGGGGAAAAAAGAGCGTCGATAATTTATTGGAATCAATAGAAAAATCCAAGTCGCAACCCTTTCATAGAGTGCTTTTTGGACTTGGCATCCGATATGTAGGGGAGGTGTCAGCAAAAATTATCGCAGAAACAATAGGCGATATCGAAAAATTAATTCAAATGAGCGAAGAAGAATTGCAAACTATTCCGCAAATCGGAGAGACGATATCAAAATCTATAAAGACCTTTTTCTCAAATCCTAAAAATATCGAAATAGTTGAGAGATTGAAAAATTATGGACTTAATTTTCAAAATGAAAATTCTGTTGGTCTAGAAGATAAAGAATTGCCTTTAAAAAATAAAACATTTGTTTTCACAGGTGAGTTAAAATCTATGAGTAGAACCGAAGCTTCAAAAAAAGTAGAATCATTAGGAGGGAAAGCGACATCAAGCGTTAGCAGTAAAACTGATTATGTAGTAGTAGGAGAATCTCCTGGTTCTAAATATGAGAAAGCAAAGGAATTAAATTTAAATATATTAAATGAGGAAGAATTTTTAAAGCTTATTAATTATAATTAAAAAGCATAATATACTTAATTTTAAATGTCATAAGAAATGGATGATGAAAATCTACAGTTGATAAAAAATCACCTTCTGGAATTATCAGATAAATTTAAAAATTATACTTATTATATTCCTTCTTTTTGGCTTGACTATAAAGACATAGATAATTCACCTATAAAAATTAATCCTATTGAATTTTTTATATTAAATATTAACGAACTTTATAATATTCAAAATAATTATAATGATATTCCTCAAAAAGTTGAGCAATCTGTAATTTATAATTTTATTCCAAGATTATTTACATCTTATGACCATAATGGGGATGGGAAAATTGAATTAACAAATGATATAAATACATTTCGCGAAACAGGAACATTTTTAAAAACTATAGCATTATTGCCGTATTTAAAAAGAATGGGTATAAATACAATCTATATGCTTCCAATTTTTGAAATTGGTAGAGCACATCGAAGAGGGAATCTTGGTTCCGTATATGCAATAAAAAATATATATAAATTTGATGAAAATCTTAATGAACCTGTTCTTGAAATTCCTATTGAGAAACAATTTACTGCTTTTGTTGAAGCAGCGCATTTAGTTGGAATGAAAG
Source organism: Candidatus Kapaibacterium sp. (assembly GCA_017995735.1). GTDB lineage: Bacteria > Bacteroidota > Ignavibacteria > Kapaibacteriales > UBA2268 > UBA2268. The sequence continues at coordinate 3,810 of JAGOIG010000052.1, forward strand.
TTGTGCTTGAATTCATATTTCGCACGGCGAGTCTTGATTGTGATTTAATTCCTGAGCATCCAAATTGGTTTTATTGGATTTATGCAAAGAATAATGAGAAACAACTTTTGCCTCCAAAATTCAGTAAACGGCAATATAATAATATATTAGAAAAGATTAATAATAATGATTTTTCAGAACTCCCACCTCCTCCAACAAAATATACAGGTAATTTTTCTCCTATACCAAAATCAGTTGCATTAGAAAATGGGGAATATATTGGAAAAATTGTAAATAATGAAATTGCAAAAGTACCGAATGGCTTTGCAGACTGGCCACCAAATGATGCTCAACCAATTTGGAGCGATGTAACGTATTTTAGATTGTATGATTATCCTGAATTTAACTATATTGCTTATAATACAGTTAGAATGTATTCTTCAGAACTTGCACGAGACGAAAACAAAGTTAGAGATTTATGGGAATATATAGAAAATATAATACCATATTATATAAAGAATTATGACATCGATGGAGCAATGATTGATATGGGACATTCGCTCCCCGCTGAACTTTTATCAAATATCATTGAAAAAGCTCGTGATATAAAAGCAGATTTTATCTTTTTTGAAGAGAATTTTGAATTAACTCACCAAAGCAAACAAAAGGGCTTCGATGCGGCAATTGGTCCTTTATTTTTGATTGAAAACGATTTTAGCGAATTGAAAAAGTTCCTTAGAAAAATTGTAAATAATGAAATTCCAATTCCATTTTTTTCAACCTCTGAAAACCACAACACGCCAAGAACATATTCACTTTTTAATAATGAGAATTTCTCAAGAATGATCCTTGTTTTGAATTCTTTACTTCCAGGATTATTATTTATTCATTCAGGATTTGAATTGTTTGAGGATAAACCAATTAATACGGGGCTAAATTTTACAAAATCAGAAATTAAAAAATACAGCGATGAAGAATTAGCTTTATTTTCAATTTCCTCGCTTAATTGGAATAGAAAAAATACTTTATTTGATTTGATACAAAAAACAGTTAAAATTAGAAAAGAATGGTTCAGTAACTCGTTAAAAAATAATTCAAGTGGATTTCATATAATTGAAAATTGGCATTATATAGAAATTGAATTATATTCCAAAATTAAGGAGCAATATCTACATTTTATAGCAAAGCTTGATGAAACAAAGGCTAATCCTAATGAAATAAAAATAGATTTAAACGATATAATTTTATCAAATAGAGTCAAAATAGATGGTAATAGCATAGTATTTGAAAAATTTGGATTTTTGCTTTATAAGTCTAATAATTAAGATTTTTCTTTTTTAATGCTTGTAAATTTCGTTTAAGACCTTCCGATTTAATTGATTTTATTGCCGAATTTTTAAAAATTTTATTAAACTCTTCGTTTGTTATATCAATAAGATGTAATAGGGAAATTTCGTTTTTATAATTTTTAACTAAAAATTCTTTTATTCTTGTATTTTGCTGCAATTTTTTGTTCCACGGGCAGACTTCTTGACAAATATCACAACCAAACAACCAATTAGGATTATGAGTATTAATTGTTTCAGGAATGTCAAGATTGTGTTTTGCTGCGATGGTCCAATAAGAAATACATTTATTCGCATCAATTACACTAGGATTGACAATCGCATTTGTTGGGCAAGCATCAATACATTTCCGACAAGTTCCACAATAATTGGGAATTTGATTATCTGATTCAAATTCAATATCTGTTATAATAATACCAATAAAAAACCACGATCCAATATTTCGGGAAATTACTAAACCATTTTTTCCTTGCCAACCAAGACCAGCTCGAACCGCCCACTGACGTTCAAGAATTGAACCTGTATCAACATAATTTTTAAAATTTGCATTTGGATAAAAGCCTTTTATAAAATTGATTAATTCATTCTGCATATTTTTAATGACAAAATGATAATCATTGCCAAGAGCGTATCGGGCAATTTTCACATTTTCTATTGAATTTGAATAATTCATAGATTGGTAATAGTTTGTTGCTGTGACTATAATAGTTTTTGCTCCCTCAAGTAATAAAGATATATTATGTCGTTTATCAATTGTACGTTCCAAATAATCCATTGAGGCATTATATTTTTTATTAAGCCATTCCTTGTAATATTTGATTTCACTATCTAAAAGTTCAAATTTAGCAAAACCGATATTTGCAAAACCAATTTCATTGGCTTTCGATTTTATTTTATTTTTAATCGTCATTTTCTATTAAATTTGTATTATGGATAATTTAAATAATAAATATTCGTTAAACGAAATTAAGCAAATTATATCGGGGAAAAAAATATTAAGCATTGATTTTGGATTGAAACGAATTGGCTTAGCTACGTGCGATACAATGCATATTTCAACAGCACCTTTAACAACCTTGCAATTTAATGAAAAAATTATTCAGAATCTTAATAAAATAGTTGAAGGTGAAAAAATTGAGATTGTTTTAGTTGGGTTACCCAAATGGAAAAATGAAAATACAGATTTCTATAGGAATTTAGAAGAATTAGTAGATATGATAGAAAAAGAAATTCAATTGCCAATTGTGTTTTTTGACGAAGCATATTCTTCTAAAAGAGGAGTTGAATTAATGGTTGATTCAGGGAAAAGGAAAAAATATCGCAAAAAGAAAGAAAATCTTGATAAATTTGCAGCTGCTGTTATTTTAAAATCCTTTCTTGAAGAATTAGAAGGGGTATAATTTCATTATTAAAGAGATGAATATGAAAAATATAACAATAATCATTTGCTTTGTAATTTTAATATTATTTAGCGTAGAATTAACTACTGCTCAAAATAGCAATTATTTAAATCCCGCATCTTCCTTTTATACAAATAAGATGATTTTTGCTTCGACAATGGTACTTCCATCGCAAACTGCTGATTCCGTTGATATATTCATATTTTATAGATTGCAACTCAATGAATTTCTATTTACAAATATTTCTGATGAATATGTATCAAAATATTCTCTCGAATTTTCTTTAGCAGATTCAACGGGGGTTATCAAATTCTCAAAAGTTGTATTAGATTCCTTTAAATTATCTAAGCAAATTAGTCCAACCGATCCTATACAATTTCAGCTAAATTTCATAAAATTTAGAATAAATAAGGCAAATTATACTGTTCAAATACGAGCAATAGATAATTATACTAAAAATTCTGATAAATCATCATTTGCATTGAACTTATTTGACTTAAAATATAAGCAGAATTCTTTTGCAAACATAGTTTTTTTGGAAAATCATAGAAGCTTTTTCACGCCAATTATATTGAATAATAATCTTAATTTTTCCGAGAACCCCATCGAATTTGGCATTTTCTTTTTTAACGGGAATTCAAACAACATAAAATATGAAATTGAGAAAAAGTATAATAATGCCAAAGCAATTGACCCGTGGGGCAATTTCCAAAAGCAAACAGGTCAGATAACAATATATCCTTTTTCTCAACCGATAATAAATAAAACTGAAAATTCTATTGAAATAAGATTTCCTGAAGAGGCAAGCCTTCCTGGACCAAGTGACGCCGGCACTGAAAAATTTGGAAAAATAAATTTTAAAAATAACATTTTTTCGCCTGGTGATTACGTATTAAAAATCTATACTTTAAAAGAGGACACCATAGAATATAAATTCAAAGTTATTTGGGAAGATGAACCAATTTCACTATTAAATATTAATTATGCTCTTAACATTTCTAAACTCTTTTTTAATGATGATGAAATGAATAAAATCGAGGAAGGAGATTATAATGAACAGTTTAAAAATCTAATTGAAGCTTGGAAACCTTTTGACCCCAATCGGGATACTCCTTATAACGAAGCAATGAACGAATTTTATAAAAGAGTTGATTATGCATATAAAAATTACTCAACTTTTAACGAAAAAAATGGTGCTCTTACAGATAAAGGAAAAGTATATATACTATATGGAACTCCGGATAAAATAGAACAAAAATTCAAAAATGGTAAGCTCTATGAAATATGGGTTTATACATCTCTCCTAAAAGAATTCACTTTTGAAACAGTCGAATCCGGAGTATTTAAAATTGTAAATATAAAGGAATAACTATTCCTGCTTTTCTTTTTTGCCTCTTGTGTTTATTTTAAACAACAAATAGACAGGGCAATATGAAATTGTCCCCGTAAGAATCATTAAGATTCCTAAAATTAACATTATTATATCCCATACTGTCGGAACAAAAAACGATAAGACAATAAGAACAAGTCCGAGCAAGATTCTAATAAATTGATCTGCTTTTCCAACATTTTTTTTCATAATTACATCTATATGAATTTTTAATAATTGCAAAAATATTAAATTATAAGTTCAAATGAATTAAAATAATAAAAATTTTTGAAAGATTTTAAGGGAGGGAAAAAAATGTAATTTTGATGTGCTCGGAGCGAGACTTGAACTCGCACGAGGGTTACCCCTCACAGGATTTTAAGTCCTGTGCGTCTACCAATTCCGCCATCCGAGCAAAATTGAGAATACAAAATTAAGAAAATTTCAAAAATAATTAACTATTTAAAAAATTGTTTAATTTCTCTTCGAATGTTTCTGATTTATTAACAAAATTCTCTATATATTTTCCTATTAAATCAAATTCAAGATTTACAAGGTCACCATTTCTATAATATTTGAAAATTGTATTTTCAAAAGTATGGGGAATAATAGATACTTCAAACGAATTTGTATTGAATGCAGAAAGAGTAAGGCTTACTCCATCAATACAAATTGAACCTACTTGAACTAAATATTTTCGATATTCGCTTGGATATGAAATTGTATAGATTTTCCCAATATTTTCTGATTTAATTTCTCTAATTTTTCCAATTGTATCAATGTGTCCTTGAACGATATGCCCCCCGATTCTATTCTGCAAAGTTAATGCACGTTCGAGATTAATTTTTTGATTAGATTTTAAGAATTTCAAAGTTGATTTTTTTAAGGTTTCTTCCACAGCTTCACATTCAAATGAATCGGAAACAACACTTACAACAGTTAAGCAAACTCCATTGACAGAAATGGAATCATCTACATTTAAATTTTTAATGACCTTCTTAGATTGAATTGTAATTCTTTTAGCTTGTGCGATTGGTTTTATATTTTTAATTATACCAATTTCTTCAATAATTCCAGTAAACACGTTAATCTCCTTCATAAACAAGATTAATTTGCCGCTTTTCAAAATCTACATTGGATATTCTTACACGAATTCTCGAACCAAATCCAAATTCCTTTTTGGAATGCTTTCCGATTAGCTTCATTTTTTTCTCATCAAAGAAATAAAAATCATCAACTAAATCTCTTAATTTTACTAATCCTTCCGAATTGATTGCATCGAGTTTTACATAAATTCCCCAAGTGGTTACTCCTGTCACAGTCCCTTCATAAACATCACCGATTTTTTCATTAGTTAAAAACAAAAATGCAATTTGGGTAGAGGCGCGCTCCGCTTGTTGTGCGATAATTTCTCGTTGCGTTGAAATTTCTGATGCTGACTGTGCTAATTCCACTAAAGAGTTAATTCGGTCTTGTTTGGGCTTTTTCTGTAAATATTCTTTTAACACTCTATGGATAAATAAATCGGGATAACGGCGTATGGGCGATGTAAATTGTGCATAATCTTTAAAGCCAAGACCAAAATGCCCAATGTTCTTTTCAGAATACTCAGCTTTTGACATTGCACGAATCATTAATTGATTTACAGTGTTTTCAATTGGACTGCCCTTGAATTTCTGAAGTATTTCATTTAATTGTTTGGAGGTTAAATTCCTTTTATGGGTTTTTGAATTTGTGGAATTATCAATGAAATTGAGCACGTTCTGCAATTTTTCATCGTCCGGCAAATCATGAATTCGATATATAAACGGCAAATTATTCAATAATTTATACTCTTTCGATAATTTTCTTAAATGTTCGGCAATCGTTTTATTTGTTATCAGCATAAATTCTTCAATCAGTTGTGTTGCGGGAGTGCTTTTTTTCTCAATGACTTTTGCGGGATATTTTCTATCATCAAGAATGAATTTATATTCTACAGTGCTGAAATCAACTCCACCATTTTTAAATCTGTTTTCCCGTAAAATTAGAGATAACCTATGCATTTGTTGAATAGTAGCAGCAAAATCACCTTGACCAGAATTAATTATTTCATCAACTTCATTATAAGAAAATCTTCGTTTGCTTTTAATTATTGATTCCTTTATCTCATAATTCACAAGTTTCCCTTCAGGTGTAATTTCCATTAAAACAGAAATAGTAAATCGGGGTTGATTTGGTTGCAGCGAACATATTTCATTTGATAATTTTTCAGGGAGCATTGGAATAACTCTATCCACAAGATAAACGCTTGTGCCTCTGCGTCTGGCTTCTAAATCAGTAGCAGAATTTTCGGGAATATAATGAGATACATCTGCAATATGAACTCCAAGTAGGTAATTCCCCGTTTCCAGTATTTTTAAAGAAACAGCATCATCGAAATCTCGAGCGTCTTCGGGGTCGATTGTAAATATCTCCTCATTCCGAAGATCCAATCTTTTTGCATAAATTCGATTAATTGGCTTTTTTATTTTTTCGACTTCTTCGATTACTTCTTTTGGAAAATTTTCCCTTAATTCAAATTCTTTAAGTATAGAATTGAATTCAGCCATAGGATTCCCCGTTTTGCCAAGAACATCAATAACCTCGGCAATTGGACTACGAGTGGGATCTGTCCATTTTATCATAATTGCGGAAACTTTATCTCCGCTTTTAGCATCTTTTAAATTCTTTTTAGGAATTAAGAAGTCTACATAATATTTTGGATCATCAGGAACCAGAAAGAAATATTCACCATCAAATTCAATTGTTCCTATAATAGTAGAATTAGCTCTGTTTAAAATTTTTGTAACTTCACCGCGTGGCTTTTTATTTTCCCTTTGGGCAAGCAATCTAACTTCCACTGTATCGCCATCAAGGGCTGTATTAAAATGGCGTCTTCTTATGATTATTTTTGGAATTTTTGGGTCATTAGTCAAAATCGCACCCGTATCTCCTGAAATTTCAATTACACCTTGATATCTATTTTGTAAAGTATTAGGTTTTCCCCAATTATTGTTTAATTGGTATTTATTATTTTTTAATTTTTGCAAAATTTTATTTCGGGCTAGTATTTCAATTGCTTTACGAAGAAATTTAGATTCTTGAGTGGATTCTTTTATAGATAAATATTCAGCAATTTCTTTGAAATTTAGAGGTTTATCAATAAATTTTAATAAATCTATTATAGAATCGCTAATTGTTTCGACATTCATTTAATTATTATAATTAATATATACTTACAGTATTTGATTTATTAAGGGATGATTGGAGCATTTTTAATGATTTGGTTGTTAATTTATCTATATCATCACCGTCTTCAAGTGTTGCGGCACCAATACTCACTGTTATAATTATCTTTTTCCCATTAACATTCACTGGCCCTTGTGCAATTTCTGACCGAATTTTCTCGCACCAGATTCTTAGCTCTTTTATATCAGTATAATTCAAAACAACTGCTATGATACGTTCTTCAATTTCCCCAATCAAATTATAAAGACGAATATTTCCTTTTAAATTTGTAATTAGATAATTATATAATGATTCCGTATCATAGCCTTTGGATTTTAATCCATCTAGGTCATCAATCATTAAAGTTGCTAATGAAATAGGATAATTAAAATCTTTTGCTCGTTCAATTTCTTCTTTCAATCTTATAAATAATGCTGATGGATTTAGAATACCGTATCGTGGGTCAATTTGGGCATAATTGTTAAATACTTTGATATAAAGAAATTGTTCAATTGTCGCGGCTACTTGGTTAGCAATTGTACTAAGAATTTGTAAGTCATAATTTAAAGCAGATCTATTGTTTTGATCGTAAACAAAAATTGCGCCATAACTGGAACTGATTGATTTTAATGGTACTGCCAGAAAATTTCCATCAGGATTGAATTCAATTTTATTATTTATGATATTTTTTTGATTCCCTATTGGTGAAAGCAATAACGATTCATTATTAAATAAGACTTTATCAATCAACCCATTGCGAGTATCAATAGCGACATTATGAAGCGAAGATACAAATTCTTCATTGCCTTGTACAGCTTGGACTGTCCAGGCATTTGCTTGAGATGAAAAATTACAGAAACCTATATTCTCGAAATTCAATATTTTGGAAATAGTATCAAAAGCATTTTTCAAAATCTTTTCAAACGAAACATTCTCTTGATTAATTAATTGTTGCATTGAGGTAAATGCATCTAATGTTTTGGCTGATATAATAAGTTCAAATTTCTCATTTAGGCTTGATAATATTGATGAGATAAGTTTCGTAAAATTGGCAATGTAACCAATAACATTTGAATCAAAGGGATTTGCCTCAAATGAATCAAGGGTTAATATACCAATCACTTTTTCATTAAGAAAAATCGGGATTCCTGCAAAGCTTTTGATTTCGACTGGCTCTTGATAATAAGGGAGAATATCAAGTATTGCAGAATAATTAATATCCGAAAGTATCTCAGGCTTTGCATTTATTAAGATTTCACTTAATATATCATTATCAATTGAGAATTCACGAATTTTTGAGAGTAAATCATTATTTTCTGTGATAAATGAATATAGATTTAATTTCTTTTCAGATGGATTTAGAAAAAACAAAGCTACTGTAT
>JAGOIG010000200.1 GCA_017995735.1 Candidatus Kapaibacterium sp.
TACAAAATTAAGAAAAAAATTGAAAATAACTACAAAATAAATTTTTTTGAGTCATTAAGTATATATATATACTCCTTGTCATTCCGAGCATAGCGAGGAATCTATTCTCTGCAGTGGATTCCTCACTTCGTTCGGAATGACAGATTTAATATTGATGACAGATGCAATTTAATATTACAAATTTAATATTACAGATACAATTTAATATTATTGTATGATTATATTATACTATGTAATAATATAACAAGAATTTTAAAACGACATTTTTTTGTTTATTTCTTTGATTTTATTAATTTTGTATTTTTTAAAGAACCAATATGTTTGAAAATCTTCAAGAAAAGCTCGAAGTTGCCTTAAAAAGATTTCGTGGCCAGAGCAAAATCACAGAGGAAAATATATCTGATGCTCTAAATGAGATCCGAAATGCCCTGCTCGACGCTGACGTAAACCTTGAAGTTGTTAATAAATTTATTGAGAATATCAAATCTAAAGCTATTGGTCAAGAAGTTCGCGGTACTATTTTACCTGAGCAATTGATTGTTAAAATTGTAAATGACGAATTAATTGAAACACTTGGTAGCAAAGCATCAGATTTGATAATTTCGCCAAAGCCACCAACTGTAATTCTAATAGCTGGATTGCAAGGTTCAGGCAAAACTACTTTCGCAGCAAAACTTGCTAAATATTTACGTAAGAAGGGCAAACATCCTGTACTTGTAGCAGCCGATATTCACCGCCCCGCTGCTATTTTGCAATTGCAACAACTTGCTGACCAAATTAAAATCCCTGTTTTTACGGAGGAAAATAAATCTGCTGTTGTTATTGCAAAAGATGCAGTTGCTTACGCAAAAAAATTAGCACGTGATATAGTTATAATTGATACTGCAGGACGAACTACCGTTGATGAAGTAATGATGAAGGAAGTTAGTGATATTTCAGAAGCTGTGCAACCAACTGAGACTTTGTTTGTTGTTGATTCAATGATAGGGCAAGATGCAGTTAGAACTGCACGTGCTTTCAATGAGCAATTGAATTTAACAGGCATTGTATTAACTAAGCTTGACGGCGATACACGTGGTGGGGCTGCCTTATCGGTTCGTGATGTAGTTGGCAAACCTATAAAATTTATCTCCACAGGTGAAAAACTTGATTCGCTTGAACAATTCCATCCCGAACGCATTGCATCAAGAATTCTCGGAATGGGCGACATTATTTCGCTTGTCGAAAAAGCTGAGCAGGAAATCGATGAAAAAGAAGCAGAAAAGATGGAAGAGAAACTCCGGAAAAATCAATTTACATTTGACGATTTTCTCGACCAAATCAAAATGATTAAAAAAATGGGACCCCTAAAAGATCTAATCGGTATGTTGCCTGGTATGGATAAACAATTGCGGAATGTAGATATTGATGATAAAGCATTTTCAAGAATTGAAGCAATCATTTTATCGATGACAAAAGCAGAGCGCGCGAATCCAAAAATTATAAATGGTTCTCGGCGATTAAGAATCTCTAAAGGAAGCGGTACTCGTGTTCAAGAGGTTAATAATTTACTTAAGCAGTTCGAGCAAATGCAAAAAGCAATGAAAAATGTGGTTCAAGGGAAGCGATTTCCTATGATGCCAAAATTCCCAGGTATGAAATTTTAACTTTTTTAAAATAAATTATTGAAATTCTATGGTAAAATTAAGATTAAGAAGAAAAGGTTCGAAACACAACCCTTTCTATGACATTGTTGCAGTCGATGAATCATATAAACGTGACGGCAAATTCCTTGACAAATTGGGATATTATAATCCTATCACAATTCCTGCCACATTTGTAGTAGATCACGAAAAAGCAATCAAATGGCTTAATAATGGTGCTCAACCAACACGTGTTGTAAAGAATATTCTTAGCTATGATGGAGTGCTTTTGCATCGCTCACTACTTTTTAAGGATAAAACTGAAGAAGAAATTGGAGAAGCTCTAAATAAACACAAAGAAATTGTTGCGACGCGTTATAAAAGAAGAAAGGAATTGCGCCGTAAAAGGGAATTGGCAAAGAAAGCAGCTGCAAAAAAAGCTGAATCTGAAAAGTAAATTATCTATAAAAAGGGCGGGGGAATCCTCGCCTTTTTTTTATAAATAATCATATTATAATAAGAAGCTTTATTTTTTATCGTAAATCAATAACTTGCGTATCTTTTGTAGGTTTAAATTCAAATTGGTTATCGTTTACTTTTGGATTGAATAAAAGGTTTTTAATTGCAAGGTTGGCGGATTGACCATTAATTGAGAAATTCACACCTTCAATATTTTTGGTTTTGTAATTTAAATTTAATATAACATAATCATCAGGATTTTGACTGGATTTCAATATGAGTTCATAATATTTGGCACCTGTTGATTTTGTTGCAACTTTTAATGAAGATGGCTCATAACTTTCAAAAATTTGAAAAAAAATATTATGGATTGAGGCGGAATTTACATCTGCAATTGTGCTAATCATAACTTTAGCTTGCTCGGGCGAATAATTCCAAACAGTTTTAGAATTGGAAATTATAATTCTACCCGGCAAAATCATTTTATATTTGTCTTTTGTTGCAGTAATTTTACCATTTAAATTGGAGCCATCCAGTGCTGTAAATTCAAATGAGATAGATTTCAGCCCTGTTAATTTGGTCTTCAATTCATTATAAAGTTGCTCTTTATTTTGAGAAAGCAATGAACCGCTTTGAATGAAAAATAATATTGAGAATATACTC
>JAGOIG010000201.1 GCA_017995735.1 Candidatus Kapaibacterium sp.
AAAAATGGGTGGCAGTATATATGTGCTAAATAATTATGATAATATGGACGGTATTGGCAATTTCGGCAGTTTAGTCGGGAAAATTTGCGATTATTTGAAATAATTTTATAGGAAAATTCGATTATAGACACAATCATTCAAAAAAGCAAGAATATCATAGAATTAATATATAAATATCAATCATCTTTTAAATAAATTTCAACAAATCTCGTTATATAATTTTTAAATTAAATTAAAATGATGAAAAGATTTGCTTTTTTTGGATTATTATTTATTTTGCTAATAATTACAACGGGTTACTCTCAAAAGACTAAGAAACCAACAGCACATAAACCAAAGCAAACAAAAGTTCAACCACAAGCTACAACAAAACCTCTAAAAAGCATAAAAGCAGATTTATCCATTCTAAATATTTCCGAAAATAGCGCGCGCATTATTTATAATGAACCCGATTCAATTCATAAAGCAATTGTTATCTCAACATCTAGTAATCAAGTAGAAATTGACACAGCTGGAGGAGTTATCGCTCCACCAAGCAGAATATCTCTCTACAATGGAACACGGCTCACTGATGACGCTACGCTTTTATTCAAGACATTTTATGGATATCTTGAATTTGAAGTTAATGCTCTTGCTTCTCAAACACATTATTACTTCCAAATATATAATCTAAAAAAAGGCAAATATGAATTTTTTATGCAAAAAGAATTTACTACGCTTGCAAAAGAACCAAAAATCCAAGCTCACGGTATAGTATTTAATGAAGTTACAGAATCGTCAATATCACTTCAGTGGATAAATGGGAATGGTGAAGGAAGAATTGTTGTTGTGAGAAAAGATGAAGATCCAAATTACCCTGAGGATGGAGTTACTTATCCAGTTGTGCAAGATATTTCCATAGAGAAGCCAAATCTTAAAGATAGCTGGGTGGTTTACGATGGCAAAGGCACAAATAATGAGTTGAAATTAAATAACTTGAAACCGGGGACGTACTTTTTCCAGATATTTGAATACAATGGAGATTCAACATTGAGGAATTATAATGTTAAATTTATTAATATTGAGGGCAATCCCCGAGCAAAAGCTACTACAATGAAGGCACCACAATTATCCCCCGCAAAGGATATAATGAGGTACGGATTCACATTAAATTGGACACAAGTAGAGGGCGCAAGTTCATATATGCTTGATATAGCAACAGATAAAGATTTTAAGCAAAAGCTTGATGGCTATGACTCTATTGATCTTGGGCTTAATAATTCATATAAGATTATGGATTTAGAAGCAAATAAACTTTATTTTGTACGTATAAAGGCTATAAATCGACGTGGTGAAGGTATTTATTCAAATGTTATTGAAGTACAAACTGCAAAATGATTAAAGTTTGAACTCGCAATTTTCTAATATTGCCTTATACAAAGATGATAAAAAAATTTTTTTGGGAACTTCAAATGCTCCAAGGCTATATGTGAATGGATTAAGATATTGCGAATCAAGAAGCAAAAAATGATTTTTTTGTAATATTTCAATTAATTTATAAAAAGCAAGTTTTGCTGTATTTGGTTCGAGATTGAACATTGATTCGCCAAAAAAGGCGCCACCGATTGCAACACCATATAATCCACCTAATAAATTATCATCTTGATATGTTTCAACACTATGGGCATACCCCATATAAAAGAGATCAGTATAAATTTGAATTATTTCGTCGCTAATCCAAGTTTCTTTCCGACTAGCACAATATTGAATTACAGCTTCAAAATTTGTATCAATTTTATAATTATAAATATTTTGGTTCTGAATTTTTCTGATGGAGCGAGGTATTTTAATATTATAAATTGGAAAAATAGCCCGCCGTTCGGGGGAATGCCAATAAATCTCCCCATCAACCGATTCTGCCATTGGGAAAAACCCCCGCTTATAGGCAAGTATAACAATTTCGGGAGTGAGAAAAGTGCTCACAATCTATATCCCAAGACTAACTGTGTGATTTATTTATAGCCTCGACCATTTTGGTATGGTCACTCAGAAATTGCTGAATTCCAATATCGGTCAATGGATGTTTTAATCCCTGCTTCAAGACATTATATGGAACTGTGGCAATATGGATTCCAAGTTTTGCAGCGCTGACAATATGTAGTGGATTACGGATTGACGCTGCAATAATTTGTGACTCTAATGATTGAGCGTACCATATTTCTGAAATTTCCCCTAAAATATCCACACTATTCATACCGATATCGTCCAAACGCCCCATAAATATTGAGACATATCTTGCTCCTGCATTACTTGCTGCAAGAGCTTGTATGGGATTAAATATTAATGTAACATTTGTTGGTATATTTCGTTTAGATAATTCTTTGACAGCTTTTAAGCCTTCCACGCACATTGGAATTTTAATTGTAGCGAGGGGGAACCATCCGCATATTTCTTCAGCTTCTCTAACCATTCCTTCCGCCTCCATCGATATAACTTCGACTGATAAGTGACCTCCAACAATATTATGGATTTCAAGAATACGTTCTTTCACATCAACGTTCGGATCCTCTTTTGCTAATAGTGTAGGATTTGTTGTTACGCCTGATAGTATCCCCCACGACGCAACTTCTTTAATTTGTTCTAAATTTGCTGAATCAAGATATAACTGCATTTTTTATTCTCCTATTTTTCTTCCCAAATACCCATTTTGTAAAATTTTTCTCTTCGCATTTTTGCTAATTTTTC
>JAGOIG010000202.1 GCA_017995735.1 Candidatus Kapaibacterium sp.
ATATGGTTCCTAAAATTATTCATTCCAAATAATTTATCCAAAATATATACTCTAATATATGCATCAGCGTGCCAGTCACAATGCAAATATATATTTCCCGTTGGCTTCAGCAATCTGTGCATTTCTGATACCCTTTCTTTGAGCCAGGCAATATAGTGGTCAATGCCACCTGCCCACCGGTCCTCGAAAGAGCGCACCTCGCCTTTATCTCCCCATATCACTTCATAATTTCTATTCGAGAAAAATGGTGGATCGAGATAAATTAAATCGATGCTCTCGCTTTCCATCTGCCGCATTACTTCCAGACAATCTCCGAGTATAAGTTTATTCATTGTATATTACTTTAAATATAAATAATATTATTTTACAAACTTACAAATTGGCAAATAAAAATCAAAATCTTCAAAGTATAAAGTTATTATATTCTTCATCAATTTCAATAATTTCATCGATTTTCTCTTTATTTGAATTATAAAATGAACTGAATTCGTCGAATGTGTTGAATGGGTTTTCATTGTAGTAAAGAGATTGTTTAATCAGTTCAAACGATTCCTCTAATTTGCATTTTCTAATGCGAGAATGGCGTATAATTGCTTCAGCATAGCTGTTATTATTTACATTTCTTTTTTCAGGATTACAAAGATCGTACATTTTTTGATTTATAAGTGTTTGAACTGTCCAGTCGATCAAAGATGAATCAAATTTAAGTTTATCCCATTTTGGCAGGATTTCAAAAATATCTCCGGATAGATTTTTATCGTTTTCAATTGAATAAATTATATCCAGATGTTTACAAATCTTACTTTTTGAATTTAATTTTTGATATAAATAAGAATATGCAATGATGATACGGGATGCTAGAGCAATTGCTCTATAAGCATCGCTATTCGTGCAATCCTCGCCCTGATGAATTACTTTGTGCCTTTTATCGAAAATACCTGTTCTAGAGTCAGTAGTTGATATAAAGTTTTTAAATACTTCAGCTCCAAGTAATGCTCTCACTCTTTTTTTTACGTTTTCATACTTTAAGTCATCGTTTTCTTTTAATAAAAGCTCTATTGAAGTGATTGCCCCGAGAAATTGTGTGATTGGCGAAGGAATATTTAAAGTCAAATATAAGTTCCTAATACATTCAAGTAAGTTGTTATCTTTTTTTGTTTTGATCAATTCATAAAGGAGATTAAATTGCCTTTTTTGAAAAAGATCCGTAAGCTCTTGCCTTGAATAGATAAAGTCAATCTTTGGAGTTAAGATCATAAATTCTCCAGCTGTATTTTTTGGGTAAATGGAAGGGAGTATTTTATAGCTAGAAAATAGGTAACTTACACTACTCGAAGTTTTATATACTTGGCTATCCAAAGTTATACCTAAGCTATAATCTGAAAGAAATAAAAATACAAAAAATATAAATCCTGCAACTTCAAATGCTCTCTTTTTTGCATCACTTTCAAATTGTTTTTTATTTTCTTCAGTTATTTTCCCTGTTGTTTGAACTATTAAGAATGTATGATTAGAACCATAAAACTCGAACGTTTTCAAATCCTCAGAAGAATAACCGATGCTCTCCATATATTCTTTAAATTGGATAGCATTAACAATTGTAGCATCATCAAAAATAAAATCTCTCCAATTTTTTTGGTCACGTATTTGCAACCCGTTTAAATTGAAGACATACCAATTTATATTTCCTTTTTCTAATTGTTTTTCTTCACTCACCATTTGTATAATTACTCTTTCATTTTCCAAAATTAGTATGTCTTATGTATTTAATATTACAAAATGTACACATATTTCCCCGTCCTCCTACCGCATTGTCCTACGATAGGAGGAAGTATTTTTTACGCCATCAATATATTTATCTCTGCAACAGAAATCATATCTTCGACGCTTGCACCACGCGATAGGTCGCAATATGGCTTTTTCAAACCTTGCATTATTGGACCGATTGCCTCTGCTCCACCAAGCCTTTGAGCGATTTTATAACCGATATTTCCCGCATCTAAATCAGGGAATATCATTGTATTTACATATCCCGCAATTTTCGATCCTGGAAACTTCCTCTGCCCAATCTCCGGTATAATGGCTGCATCGAATTGCATTTCTCCATCGCAAGGTATGTCGGGTGCTTTCTCTTTGACTAATTTTGTTGCTAATTTCACTTTATCAACGTCGGGGTGGTCCGCGCTACCATTTGTAGAAAATGAAAGCATTCCCACTTTTGGCTCAATGCCCGTCACGGATTGGAAATTCCGCGCTGTAGAGATTGCAATGTCAGCCAATTGATCAGATGTAGGATTTGGATTGACTGCACAATCTGCAAATCCATAAATCTTGTCAGGAAATACCATTAAAAAATAACTCGATACAAGGGAAATTCCCTCAGCAACACCAACTGTATGAATTGAAGCTCGTAATACATCCGGTGTAGCAGAGACATTCCCTGCAATTACAGCGGCTGTTCTGCCTGTATCAAGTATCATTCCTGCAAAATACAATGGCGTTTTTACAGCAGCAAGGCTTTGCTCGGGTGTCCAGCCCTTTTCCTTGCGTCTATTGTATAGGATTTGAGCAAATTCATCTAATAGGGGATTATTTTCAATTTCAATTACTTCGATTCCCGATAAATCCACATTATTATCCGACGCAACTTGTGCAATTTGCTGTTTATCACCAATCAATATTGAGTGAGCAATGTTATTT
>JAGOIG010000203.1 GCA_017995735.1 Candidatus Kapaibacterium sp.
GCAAAAAAAGATGGTTTATTTATATCACGAGATAATGGGAAAGAATGGCAAAAGGCAAAATTGCCAGATAGTGCAGAAAGATTTTCCCCATTAGCTGTTAATAAAAATTATGCATTTATTACTCCAATATATGGAGATTTATGGTATTCATCTGATTATGGTAGTACTTGGCAAGAGAATAATTTAGATGCTATTGTATATGCATTGGGATGGAAGGGTGATACACTTTTTGCGGGTAATTGGGATATATGGATGTCAATTGATTATGGAGCAACTTGGGATACGATAAAATTTGGTCATTATATATCATCGTTTGCTTTCAAAGGTGATAGTATTTTTGTAGGTACAGTAAGTGGCCTCTATCTCACCTCAGATTTTGGGAAATCATGGAAGGGCTTGTTTTATGAGGGATTTCCGAAATCATTTATAGTGAGAAATGATACACTTGTTATTGGATGGGCGAGCTCGGGATCGGGACCAATAGGATTTACTATATCAACAGATGGTGGTGAAAAGTGGTTATATTCATATATTATTCATGAATGTACGGACATAATCTTGCATAATGGATATTTATTTGTAAGTACTGATGAGGAAAGCAATTGGTGTGGAATAACTCGGTATAAATGGAGCGATATAATGCAATTTGTACGGTTTGCAGATGTAAAGGATGAACAAAATAAAGCAGATCTATTTATTTATCCAAATCCTGCAAGCGATTATATCTACATTAATTCCCCTCTTTTAGAAGGGGCAGGGGGTATTTATGAATATACTATCTTCGATTTACTTGGGCAGAATGTGCAAAGAAGTGTATTAACTGATAGCAAAATTGATATAAGCAAAATACCAACAGGGGTTTATTGTATTGTGTTTACCAATGGCGGAAAACAAATAATTCAAAAATTTATAAAATATTAAGAGGTGAAATAATGTTAAAAATAAAGCATTTATTTAAATTTTGCCTAATACTGTTTCTGGCTATGTCTCCACTATATGCAGGTAATAATTCACGACTTGGTGGTGAAAATGGAGAGCAGTGGCATATCGGGCAAAATGTTCATATCTGGTGGGATTCGGAAATGCTTACATCCGATTTTGTAAATCTTTACCTGTGGGATGGAAATGAAACAAAGTTGATTAGCATTGCCGAAAATATCCCAAATGCAAGCCCATCATTCGATTGGAAAATACCCGAGAATATAAAACCAGGCAATTTCTACAAATTAAAGATTATATCCACAGAGGATAAACGGAACTTTATAATGAGCGAGAATTTCTTTCCGATTTATGAAATATTAGCAGTTGAAGAGCAAAATAATGCAAATATGAAATATGACGTTTCCATTTATCCAAATCCTGCAAGCGATTATATTTACATTAATTCCCCTCTTTTAGAGGGAGCAGAGGGTATTTATGAATATACTATCTTCGATTTGCTTGGGCAGAATGTGCAAAGAAGTGTATTAACTGATAGCAAAATTGATATAAGCAAAATACCTACAGGGGTTTATAGTATTGTGTTTTCCAATGGCGGAAAACAAATAATTCAAAAATTTATAAAATATTAAAAGGTGAATGGATATTATGTCCAAAATGTATGGGCGATTAATGAATCGCCCTTTACTTCCGCCGTTATGGATTCCTCGTTCCACTCGGAATGACAAAGGCATCTGTAGAGGCAGTTCATGAATTGCCCCTACATCTGAACCTACGACTTAAGTCGTAGGTTCAGACCAAAATAAAAGAATATTTAAATATTTTTTAAAAATTTTTTAAAAATATAGTTGACAATTAGTATTTTTGTATATTATATAATGTAAGTTATTATTTATGAGAAATTTAAAATTAATTAAAAGCTTTAAAAATAATTCTACTCAATTCCTATTGTTGTTCTTATCATTTTTCTTAACTGTATATCTTGCTAATGCTCAGCAAATCAATGTTATATTTCCTAAGCATAGTGAGGATATGATTGCAATTGATGCGAAAATCAAATTAAGTACCTCTTCACCCTATATCTTTGATACAACAAGCTTGCCAATGTATTGGGCTAAGGATTCAAAATTAATTGGTAGAGGAACAATTTGGTTTGTCGATGAAGAATATTATAGCGGCACTGATTCAAGCTTGGTAGTAAGTTCATTTCTGGGGGGATTAGGTAATGTCTCGTCTATTAATCCAACGCAAAATGAAATAAGTATTTCACATTTAAAAGAATTTTATTACGGCAAAACTTATGGCATTTATCTCTCAGGAATTAAATTAATTAATACACAAACGCAAGGCACAGTGGAAATTGATACTTTGATTCTTGAATCATTTACAACTGTTACGGAACCAATTCAATTTCTCGGTACTTCCTTTGATGCAATACCTTTAACTTGTGCAGATAATTCTTTCCTTGTTCATTTTAATGTTCCACTTGAAAAATTTCAAACGTCGCAAGGTCCTATAATTACAATTGATACAGTTTCTATGAAAATTAATCAAGAAAATGATTCATTAATTGTCACCTATCATCCGATTAATTCTGCATTGGAACTTCTTAATGATAAAAAAAATCTGAAAGTCACACTTGATGAGAATTTCGATGATTCGCGACTATATTATCTTAATATTAATCTTTCGCGATTTACTGGAAATGAAAATGATGATTTATCATTTTCTTTTAAATCATCAAGTATAGCAACCA
>JAGOIG010000204.1 GCA_017995735.1 Candidatus Kapaibacterium sp.
ATACAACTGATTATATTATTAATAAAAAGGCAACAGAATAAATATGCTCAGTTTATCAAGGAAGATAGGTGAAAAATTAATTATAGGAGACAATATTGTTATCACAATCCTTAGTTCGGACCGTGGCACTATAAGACTTGGAATTGAAGCACCAAAAGACATTCCGATTTATAGAAAAGAAATTTATGATAAAATTGTGCAATTGAATCAACAAGCTGCAAAATCGGAGGTTAGCCAATTGAAAGAAGCTATTTCTAATAATTCAATATTATTGAAAAATAAAATAGAACATAAAATTGACGATAAATAAAATAATATAATAATTAAAAAACCTCTTTAATTATGGCTGAATATTCTGTTTTAATAGTGGATGACGATATCTGGATGCAAAGAATTTTAGCAAAGTCAGTGCAAAGTTATGGCTTTCAGACTGTATTTTTTGCAAATAATGGATATGATGGAATCGCACTTGCTGTCGAAAAGCATCCTGATTTGATAATTTTAGATATACTTATGCCAGAACTTTCAGGGCTTCAGACATTACGTGTTCTAAAGACAATAAAAATAACTAAAAATATACCTGTATTAGTTGTATCAGCGCTATCAGATACAGAAAATTTAGCATTAGCCGTTAGAAATGGCAGTTCAGGATTTATATCTAAACCTTTCACACGGGCAACAATTTATGATAAACTTATAGAAGTTTTTGGGAAAGAAAAGCTTTTGCAAATTGCAAAAGGCGATGAAACAGGCAAAGCAATGGAAAATATTACAATGATCCAGGAAAGTACTGAACAAAATATTCCTCCAAAACCTCCATCAAAGGAAGAAAAAAGCCCTCAAATCTCTCCTGAAGCAGCTCGAGCTAATCGCGAAGAATTGCTTGAGCATTATCAGAGTGATGAAAAAAAGACACTCGATTCAATTAAAAAATTACTCCTTAAGAATAAAAAGTAAATTATCTTTCTTTTTTTAATAATTTTGAAATTTTATATTAGCCTAATAAACTTTATTAATTTATGAGTGAAAACAATACTTCCGAAGCAAGTATCGTAAGCGAAAATCAATTTGCTTCGATGCGGTGGATTGTGCTTGTGTTTGTCAGTTTGATGATGTTCGCAAATTATTATGTTTATGACGCAATGTCGTCGATAAAATCCTTAATGCAGGTTGATCTTGGTTTTACAAATACTGATTACGGCTTGATTGTATCCTTTTATTCTTTTCCAAACACATTTTTATTGATGGCTCTAATTGGTGGAATAATTCTCGACAATTGGGGAATTCGCAAAACGGGGATGCTATTTGTGGGACTTACATTTTTAGGATCACTTTTTTTTGCATTTGCACCGAGCGGAATATATAGATCAATTCCATTTCTTTATAATTTTATGGGTAGTTTCCTTCCTCAATATTCACCGGAAGTAAAAATGCTAATGTTCGGGAGGTTGCTATTTGGATTAGGTGCCGAGACAAGTATAGTAGTTATAAATAAAATTCTTGTCCAATGGTTCAAAGGCAAAGAGCTAGCACTTGCTTTTGCTTTAAATATTGCAATTGCAAGATTAGGAACAGCTGCTGCATTAATTTTATCCCCAATTCTCTCAAATTCAATTTTAACCTGGCGAGGTTCTTTATGGATTGCAACATTACTTATGGCGCTCGGTTTATTAAGCTTTTTCATCTATCTTAGTATAGATAAAAGAGCATTTCCTCATCAATTGAACGATAATAGTGAAAATAAGGAATCATTTAGTTTCAAAACATTAGGGCAAGATTTAAGTTATTTATTTAAAAATAGTGCATATATTTTTGTCATAATTTTGTGTGTTACATTTTATTCTGCTGTATTTCCATTTCAATCATTTTTGCCCGATATGTTGCACAATAAATTTGGATTTTCACTTGAATCAAGCGGAGTTTTAGCAAGTTTGATTATATGGGGAACAATTATATTTACTCCATTATTTGGTGGAATGGTAGATAAATATGGAAAGCGAGCAAGCGTTATGATATTTGGAGCTTTATTGCTATTGATTTCACATTTGACACTGGCTCTGACGACAATTACGCCTTATGTTCCTTTGGTATTATTAGGTGTTGCATTTTCACTTGTTCCTGCGGCGATGTGGCCAAGCGTGGCATTTTTGGTAGATGAAAAGCGGCTTGGCACGGCGTATGGATTTATGACATCATTGCAAAATTTGGGGCTTTGGGCATTTCCAATTGTAGCAGGTGCAATATTAGACCAAACAAATAAGTACAATATTGCAAATCAATTACCACTTAATTATACTTGGACAATGTTAATGTTTGCAACGCTTGGACTATTAGGACTTCTCTTTGCATTCCAGCTTTTACGAACAGATAAGAAATACAAATTTGGGTTAGAAAATAAATAAGTTAATCAAAGAAAGACATCTATGAGTAAATAAGATATAAAACTCTTTTTTTAGAATTTACTAATTTTGTATTTATCTTGTTAGAAAATATTAATGAAAAAAATTATATTTTATATATTTATTGGATTTATACCAACATTACTTTTTGCACAGGAGAAATTGGCTGTGCTTGATGAGAGCACAAAAAAACCACTTCAATCAGCAACAGTGCATTTTAGTTCACTCGATGGAGAATCTAAGAATAAAACTTTTGTAGGTAAGACAAATATTAAAGGAGAGGTTG
>JAGOIG010000205.1 GCA_017995735.1 Candidatus Kapaibacterium sp.
CGACTGAAGGACCGCCGCCGACCCACATACCGTATAGCCAACCCTGATTTTCCGATGGAAATGTCCCTTGACAGGCAAATACATCCCCCATATACTCCAAACCATCAAAAGCAATGTCTTATCAATACGCAATTTTCTGGATCTTGCAAAGATTATCTATCCCTTCTTGGAGGCAACTTTTCCTTGTATTGTCAGGAAAATCTCGGTATGTAAGCAGCGTTAGATAAAATATATGGATTGTAGTCGTTTCAGATTTTTGAACACTCAAAATTTGAGGTCTGAAGATGAACGATACGAGATAAAAAATGAGACCCACTTTCTAATCGGAGGAAGTGGGTTTTATCGTTTTGTGTGACTTATTATTTTGGTGAAATCTATAAACGAGGTGAAAATACAAATTAATTAAGATTGGAGTTGAATTGTGAAAAAGATATTTCTAACTATAATTGTTTTAACCTTTGCATTTCATTCAATTGTATTTGCAGAACAAGAACTTTCTGCAAATAAA
The DNA here is from genome assembly GCA_017995735.1 of Candidatus Kapaibacterium sp. Classification (GTDB taxonomy): domain Bacteria; phylum Bacteroidota; class Ignavibacteria; order Kapaibacteriales; family UBA2268; genus UBA2268. The sequence continues at coordinate 509 of JAGOIG010000205.1, forward strand.
TGGTTTGAAAATGGCATTAGGAATTCTCAAAAAGGTAATTACGAGAAGGCAATTCTTGATTACAATAAAGCAATTCAACTAAATCCAAGGTTCGTGGAAGCTTACAACAATCGCGGAAATGGTTTTACCAGGCTCGGTAAATATAATGAAGCAATTCTTGATTACGATAAAGCAATTCAACTAAATCCATTATTTGGGAAAGCATATTTCAGTCGTGGAAGTATCTATGCTAGACTTGAGAAATATAACGAAGCAATTCTTGATTACGATAAAACAATTGCACTTAATCCAAAAGATGCAAATGCTTATTACAACCGTGGGGTTGCTTATGGCTTAATCGGTAAAAATAATGAAGCAATCCTTGATTACACTAAAGCAATTCAACTAAATCCAAAATATGCAGATGCTTATTGTTACCGTGGAAATATTTACGGTAAACTCGGAAAAAATAATGAAGCAATACTTGATTATAATAAAGCAATTCAATTAAATCCGGGGAATGGTCTTGCTTATCTCAATCGTGGTCTGTCATATATGGTATTTGGCAGATACAATGAAGCAATTCTTGATTACAATAAAACAATTCAATTAAATCCAAACTTTGGGAATTCTTATTATTTGCGTTCATGTGCATACTCACTTATTGGAAACAAACAAAAATCTATTCAAGACTTATCTAAAGCTATCCAACTAAAACCAAATTTAAGAAATGTAGCAAATACTGATAAAAAACTTGATAACATAAGAAATACTCCTGAGTTTATAAGATTGATAGGCAAATGAAAATCAAAATATGAGAGGGATTATTGATTTCTTGTTTAAATCTCTGTGGTGACTTTATCTGTAACAAGAAAAACAAAGAATAATTTGCGGTTGCAAGTGCTGAATATTTGAATATAAAGGATATTTTTAAAAATAGGAAAACAAAATGGAACAGAAACCAAATACACGATTGAGAATATTGATTATTGTAATTATTGCGTTTCTTTTTCTTTTCTCATTATACTCTCATGTAATTAAACAGAACAAGAAAGAAGAAGAAAAAAAACAATGGGATGCAATTCACCAGAGAATTGTCGAAAATACCCAAAAAGATTTTAAAGAAAAAATATCAAAAATTGAGAACTCGACAAAAGATTTTGAGAAAACGATACAGAGTTCCAAGTTTAACTCTGATAAAGATGCTCCATCAAAGATTCCTCAAAAAAAAGAAGGAACTACTGGATATTCACAAACAAAAGGAATGACACCAGTAGTTGTAACAAGTACGGTACAAGATGCGGAGGGAGTAAAAAATGCTGATTTGGATATGGTTGGATTAAAGAATCTTGAAAAATGGATAGTGGATACAGTGATAAAGAAAAGCAGGAATGCATATGCGGAACAAGGACACAATCCGAACACTTTTAATCCGAAAGTAGAGACCAAATCAGCATATGTCAATGTCAATGGTATGAAATTGGCTGTAATCAAAGTCAACAATTCAAATTTAGTGAGAGCAGTAACCATTTTCGGAATTAAAGGTAATGAAGCTTATCGAGTTAATTGTATTAGATATAGTAATCATGACATTCCTGTTTGGTCCGGAAAGTGTGGGGATAAGGTTAAAGAAGTTTTTGGTGTGTCTATGCAACCATGAATAATGTATTCAATAATGTGATTATGATTTGAATGACAATAAGAGATTCCAAGTGACTGATAATAAAGAATTAGTAAAAAAATCAAAAATAAAGAATTTAATCATATTATCAATTATCTTAATGGGTATTCAATCAATTAACTTGGGTATTCTTTCCGCATTCTTTATGTTCATTTTTACCTTTCTAACGTTCTTCATACCATGTTTGATATACAATTATTTTTCAAAAAGTAAGAAATCTCATTCTGTGATTTTCGAAACTACACTCCAATTTGCCTTAGTTATATACGGATTACTTATTATTGGAGGATTATATGCGGACTTAAGAAGTTCATAACAATTTGAAATATTTTAACTATTATATTTAGCACATCTGTCAGTTTTGTGGCAAGATGAACGTTCCGGTAAAATCATTGCCATGGCAGGCTTGGATCCGTCTGTTTACCAATCTGGTAAACATGAAGGCAAGGGCAAGATAACGAAACGTGGCAACCGTCATTTGCGGAAGATCATATGGCTG
>JAGOIG010000053.1 GCA_017995735.1 Candidatus Kapaibacterium sp.
CAGTAGTTTGTGGCTTTGCGAAGACTTGTGAAAATGAAGGGATTTTATTATAAAATAGAAGCAAAATAATGATGCCTACTGTGACGCAACTATCCGCAACATTGAATATAGGCCAGGAAGCCCAATTCAAATTTCCAATATGAATATCGGGAATATCGACCTGTATGAAATCGATAACTCGACCATAAAATAGAGGTGCATATCCGAAAATCACACCATAAAATACCCTATCAATCAGATTGCCAACCGCCCCTGCAAGAATCAGCGTCACGGCAATTTTTATCATTAAATGAGCATCCTTGATTTTGGATAAATACCAGCCAATTAATACACTTGCAATAATAGAAAATATACTTAAGAATAGCTTCCCTGTTCCTTGGAAGTGAATGCCGAATGCCATTCCTGGATTCTCGATGTATGTTATTTGCAAAAATGTGCCGATGACTGGAATCTGAGAGCCATACTCTATACCAGGGAAGTGAATTCCCGCAAAAGTAAATCCGTGGATGATTAATTTTGTAAGTTGGTCAATAAAGACAATAATTAAACAAATTATGAAATAGAGTGTCGTGCTTTGCTTTTTCTGTGCTTCAGTTTCGATAATTTCCATATCTTAATTAAAAAAAGGTTCAATCCTATCAATTCCATCTTCAGGGCATCTCTGATGAATTTTCCAGGACGCTGATAATGTTGTGATAGGTACAGCCAATAATCTTTCTTTTGCAATTAAAATGCCACACATCCGGCAAATTCCATAAGTTTTGTTTTTTATTCTTTGCAAAGCTTCATCCAATTTCTTGATATATTCGTTAATTCTCTGGATTTGCGCATAAGTTTTCTCTTTTTCCATTGGTTCGGAGCCTTGCTCGCCCATATGCATTGAATAGAACATACTCTCTTCGGCTAAATCAAACGTATTTAAATCTTCCAAGCGCTCCTTTAGCATACGCAATTCTTCTAAGGATTCACGTTTTGCCTCAGTTATAACTTTCTCAAACATTTCAAGTTCCTCATCGGTATAGCGAACATTTGGTGCCTTGGGTTCTGCTTCTTCTTCCTCTTCAGTTGTTTTCTTGGTGTTGGCATTTTTCTTCAATGTACCCGCAATATTTGGGGAAGGTGATGGATGGTTGGTTGTTTCTTTTGGTGAAATAGGTTCTTTAGTTTTTAATGTTCCTAATTGTTCACGTGTTAGAATAGGTTCCTCAATTTGTACTGGTTTCTCCTCAAATTTTTTTGCCTCGGGTTTGTGCTTAAGTTTGACTTCTTTCGCCTGCTTTGTTGATTGTTGTTTAGGTTGTTCAGGAATTGATTGAACAGGAATCTCAATTTTATTTTCTTGATTTTGTTCTTTTATTTGAAGTTTCTCTTTAAGTTCAGCAATTTCTTTAGATTTTGTAGCACGCGTGCGTTTATTTTTAGGAGCGGGCACTTCAATTTTACTTTCAGGTTTTGGCTTCTCAACTTTTGGTTCCTCCACTTTTGTTGGCTTTGTTTTTGGCTTCATAGATGTTTTAGATTCTATTTTTTTAATAGGTTGTGGTGCGGGCGCTGGTTCTGGCTCGCTAGCTTTTGGTGCCACTTTGTTTTTTTGAGCTCTTGCACTCGAAGTTTTATGTTGTGCTTTATGTGTTTGCTCAACTTTTGCTTCCACTTCGGGTGTAGCTTTACTTCCCTCTTCAGGTTTTATTTGCTCATTTTTTTCTACTTTCTTTTTTGCCATTTCCTGACTCCTAAAAAATTCAAATATAAATATTTTATAATAATTAATTGACTTTTTTTACAATTACTTTTACTTTATTTTCTAAAATATCAATTTCAGTTCCCGCTTGCAAATTCTCATCATATTTCATATTTATCGCAAGTGTCTCGCTTTGTACGTAATCTTTCATATTTAATATTGCATCTTTCAAATTTGAATTTGCATTAAACAAAATTTCAATCCTATCAATAACCTCAAATCCCTGATCTTTTCTTAAATTTTGGACCTTGCTCACAAATTCACGTGCAATTCCTTCTTGACGTAATTTTTCGTCAATAGTTGTATCAAGAGCAACAGTAATTTTCCCATCAGTTGCAACAAGCCATCCCTCGATATCTTCATTATATATATCAACATCCTCTCGCATAAATTCAAAATGTTCTCCATTCCAATCCAGCTCAATTTTGCCATTCTTCTCCAATTCAATAATTTGCTTAGTTGTAAGCGAGGAAACTGCCTCACTTGCTGTTTTCATAAGTTTGCCAAATTTTTTACCCATAACTTTGAAATTTGGTTTTGCTTTTCGCTTAATAATATCAGTATTGTCAGTGCTTATGAACTCAATATTTTTAATATTTAATTCCTCAAGAATAATATCTGCAAATTCCATAATCTCTCGCTTGGTTTGAATTGAGTCTGTTGGAATTAGCAAACGTGATAATGGTTGGCGAACTCTTATCCTTGCCTTTTCCCGCAATGAACGAGCCAGCCATACTATATCTTCTATGAGTGCCATTTTCTCTTCTAATTCCAAATCAATTGCCTTGTTATCGATTTCGGGGAAATCTTCAAGATGCACTGAAATGGGATCGCTATCATTTCGTAATTTTTGATATAAATCCTCGCTTATAAATGGCGCAGCAGACGAAATTAAAGTAATTAATCTTTTTAGTACGAAATATAATGTCTGATATGCAGCAAGCTTTTCAGAGTCATTTTCACCTTTCCAAAAGCGGCGACGATTTCGGCGAATATACCAATTCGATAATTCATTAATTGTAAAATCTTGTAGCAAACGATGAGCTTTCGTTAATTCATAAGCATCCATAAATTCAGCATATTGCTTGACTATTGAATTAATTCGCGAAATAATCCATTTATCAATTACAGGTCTTTCGTTTAATGGAATTTCTTTTAAATTCGGATCGAAATTGTCTATATTTGCATACATTGCAAAAAATGTATATGTATTTGTAAGCGATCGCAGAAAATCAGAAATCACTGTCCTTTCCAAATCCTCCGGATTGAATAAAGTTGGTTTCCATGGTGGATTATTGACAAATAGATACCACCTTACAGCATCGGCGCCGTATTTTTCCATTATTTCAAATGAATCAATCACATTGCCTTTAGATTTGGACATCTTTATTCCTTTGCTATCCAGAATCAATTCATTTACAACAATATTTTTAAATGCAGGTTTATCGAAAAGTGCAGAAGCAATATTATGCAATGTATAGAACCATCCACGAGTTTGATCTACACCCTCGGCAATAAAATCAGCGGGAAATTGCTGATTGAAAAGATCTTGATTTTCAAATGGATAATGAAACTGTGCAAATGGCATCGAACCTGAATCGAACCATACATCAATGACCTCTGGTGTTCGGTGAAATTTTTGATTATTTTTTATAAAAATAATATTATCAACAAATGGTTTATGCAAATCAATTTCTTCTTTCATATCCACTACAGGAACAATTGTTCCATCGTTATATTCATAAAATCCCTGCAATAATTCCTCAATTGAACCGATAGCAAAAAAGTCATCCTTATCATTATCATTTACCCAAATTGGAAGGGGAGTGCCCCAGTATCTATCCCGCGATAATGCCCAATCTTTGACTTCTTCCAGCCAATTTCCAAATCTCCCTTCGCCTATTTCGGGTGGTTGCCAATTGATATGCTTATTTAATTCAATCATCTGGTCCCTGTACGCAGTAGATTTTATAAACCAAGAATTGCGTGCATAATACATAATGGGATTGCCCGTTCGCCAGCAATGAGGATAACTATGCAAATAATCAAATGTTGCACGATACACTTTGCCAAGCTCTTTAAGTAAATTTACAATATCACGGTCTGAGCCTTCTTCAACTCTATCAATGTATGTAAATGTCTTTATAGCACGACCCGCAAATTCACCCATATCCTCGGTAAAATGACCATCGGGAGTGACGGGTTGCAAAAACGGAATTTTATATTTCAGCGACATTTGATAGTCATCCTCTCCAAATGCAGGTGCGAGATGAACTATGCCACTACCTTCTTCGGTTGATACAAAATCGCCTGGCAATACGCTTAATGCATCGGGATATTTTTCTATATCAATTTTTGCAAAAGGTAGGATTTGCTCATAACGAGTGCCAAACAGATTTTTTCCTTTAAATTCTTTTAAAATTTTTACATCGCCATCTAATGCAGAAAGACGCGATTTTGCAAGCACATATTTTTCTGCTAATTCCTCTCCACTCTTGAATTTGCGTGTATTTTCTACTAAGACATAGTCTATATCCTCGCCCGCTGCAAGAGCAACATTTGCCAGTAATGTCCAAGGTGTTGTTGTCCACACAATAAGATAATTTCCAACTAATTCGGGAATCGGAGAGGAAACAATTTTCAATTTTAAATATAAATTCGGATCCCTTACATCCTTATACCCAAGTGATAGCTCATGAGAGCTCAGAGGAGTTGCAATTGTTGGCGATTGCGGAACAACTTTAAAACCACGATAAATATACCCTTTGTCAAAAAATTGCTTTAGTGCCCACCAAACGGATTCTATATAATTATTTTCGCAGGTAATATATGCTTTATTCAAATCCACCCAGTAGCCCATACGTGTAGTGAAAACATTCCATCCTTGGTCCATTCTGATATTATTATACACAAATTCCTTGCAAGCACGGTTGAATTTATCTATACCATATACTTCGATTTCGTTTTTATCCTTTAACCCAAGCTCCTTTTCCATTGCAAGCTCAACAGGTAGCCCGTGGGTATCCCATCCCGCTTGGCGACGGACATAATATCCACGTAATGATTTATAACGGCAAACCGTATCTTTAATCGTTCGTGCCATCAAATGATGCAATCCAGGCTTACCGTTTACAGTTGGTGGTCCCTCATAGAAGCTAAAGGGTTTGGCACTTTTATTCTTATCTAAAGATTTCTCAAATATTTGCTCTTTTTGCCAAAATTTTAAAATTTTATGTTCGTTTTTTGAATATGAGAAATCTTCAGGAAATAATTTAAATTTTTCCAATGTTATTCTAATGATTTTCTTAAATTTGTAAATTTACAAAATTATGAAAAATATAAAGAAAATTTGAAGGCTTATAAACTAATTATTTAAAATAAATATCTGAATTCTTATAATTTTGATTTTTATAAAATATTTGTAATATTTTAGATGAGTGAATTTGACGAAACTAATGTATTCTTAAAGGGACGCGTTTCCCTGCTCGAAGAAGAAAATAAACAACTTAAAGAACGCCTATACAAGGTCCAAGAAAATGAAAAGAAATTTAGGATGTTCTTTGAAAAATCTCGAGATCCTTTTCTATTAATTAAGGACTTTAAATTCGTCGATGCTAATCCCGCTGCTCTGAAAATGTTGAAAATTCAATCCCTTGATGAATTGCAGAACACTCACCCTGCTACAATCTCTCCCGAATTCCAAGATGATGGAAAGCCAAGTATCCTTAAAGCAAATGAAATGATGAATATTTCCATCCAAAAGGGCTTTCATTCCTTTGAGTGGAAACATATTGATAGTGATGGCAATCCTTTCTATGTGATTGTATCGCTTACCCCAATTGTGATTAATAATGAACTAATTATATTTACTCACTGGCTTGATTATAATGAATTTAAAAAGAAAGAAGTTGAACGAGATACTTTTCAAAAAATTATTGATGCTGTAATTGAGCGCCATATTCGATTGATTTGCATTACAGATATAAACGGTATTTATTTAAATATTACTAAAACTTACTCAGATATTTTAGGCTTTGAACCAGAAGATCTTATCAATAAAGTTTCGGTCTTTTCTTTGATTCATCCCGACGATTTTATGAGTGTATTCAACATTTATACTAAAAGTTTTATAGCAAATACTGGCAATTTCGTATTTCTCCGTTTTCGGAAAAAGGATGGTTCATATTGTATTGTTGAATCCTTTGGTTCTCCAATTTATAACGAAAAAAAAGAAATCGAAAAGGTAATATACCTTTCTTATGTTTTAAAGGATGAAAACCCCACTAAAAAAGATATAGAATCAAAATTCATTACTAATAATTTTTTAAATCTTGTACCATATCCTTTTTTAATTATACAGTCTAAAAAAATTATTTTTTTAAATGAAGTCGCAGAAAAACTCTTTGGATATAATTCATTTGAAATCGCAGGAAAAGATTATTCTTCAATATTTATAGATGATAATAGCCTAAAAGAAATTATTGAAAAGCCAACTCAGAGTCTCGAAGGCAAAATCTATTTCGAAAACAATATTTTTTCAATGAAGAAAAAAAATGGGGAAATCTTCTCTGCTTTAATTAATATTGTTCCTTCTAATCCTGAATTTGATAACGAAGCATATATAGTATTTATTAATGAGTTGCCCACAGGAAAAAAGGAAATTAAGGAATCAAATCAATATCAAGAATCCGAACACGATAATTTGAAAGATATAATATTAGATAATCTTGGCTATGAACTTCGCACCCCACTTAATGGAATTATAGGTGCAGCACAGTATCTAAAAACATATATCCTTACAAAAGATGACCGCAAATTTGCAGAATTGATTACCGAATCATCAACTAAATTGCTTAAGACTCTTACTTCTATCATTGATCTTTCTGAACTTGAGATAGGGACAAAATCAGTATTCTCCACTTCTATAGATCTTATTGAACTTATCAATTCTTCTATATTAAATTTTACCAAAGATGCCGATTTTAAAGATATTTATTTAACTTTTGAAACAGATTTGACTGATGCAATTGTCCATCATGACCCATTAATTATTTCGAATATTTTAAATCCACTAATTGACAATGCAATTAAATTTACAAAATATGGTGAAGTTGTTATTTCTTTAGCAAAATCATCAAGAATTAATGATAATTATAAGTATATTATTAAAGTGAGGGATACGGGTATTGGCATTGAAGAAGAAGAATATAATTCAATTTTTGATGCTTTCAAAAAATCCCATATTTCTTCAAATAGAAAAATTCCGGGTTTGGGGCTTGGACTCGCTATTGTTAAAAAATATTCGGAGTTAGGAAATATCGATATTGATTTTACTTCCCAGCTCGGGTTTGGAACAACATTTTCAATCTTTATCTCTGATTATAAAGAGGATTAATATTCAATGAACGTTCTTATTATTGGCGCCTCTATGAGTGGACACTCCGCGGCTATCTTAGCAAAAAAACTCGGCTATTCAGTATTTGTTAGCGAACTGGACAAAACAGAAAAATTTTCAGATGCAATTAAGGAATTCAATCAATACAATATTTCCTACGAAATGGGAAAAAATTCAATCAAAAATCTTGATTCTTGCAATATTGTAATTACCTCCCCTGGCGTTCCGCGCGATGCACCAATTTTGATTGAAGCAACTAATCGCGGGATTCCAATAATTTCGGAGATTGAATTTGCATATCAGCATTGCAACAATCCAATTATTGCAATTACAGGTACAAACGGGAAAACTACGACAACTGCATTAATTGAATATATTTTGAATCGGTCGGGTGTTCCCGCTGTTGCTGCGGGAAATATTGGCAAACCTCTTTCTGAAGTTGTAAGCAATTTAGAACCTGGAACCGTTGTTGTTCTAGAAATTAGCAGTTATCAGCTTGATAGAATTGAATTTTTCCACCCTAATATTGCTATTATTACTAATATTACGCCTGACCATTTGAAATATCACAAGACAATGGAAGATTATATTGCAACAAAGTGGAAAATTGCTAGTAATCAAATTCCCGAAGATTTATTAATTTTGAATTTTGATGATGAATATCTTTCCAAGGGGAATCCGAATGTAAGGTCCCGAATTGAATATTTCTCTGTAAGAAATAGCAATTGTAAGGCTTTCGTTCGAGATGGAAAGATTATCATTCGACAGCATAAAGAAGAGGAATTAATGAATATAAGCGAACTTGCCATTCCGGGCGTTCATAATGTATATAATTCATTAGCAGCTATTATTGCTGCTAATGCAATTGGGATATCAAATACATCTTTAAAGCAAGCATTGATGACATTCCAAGGTGTTAATCACCGACTTGAATTTGTACGCATTCTAAATGGAATAAAATTTATAAATGATTCTAAAGCAACTAATGTAAATTCAACAATTTATGCTTTGGATACTTATTCTGAGCCAATTGTTTGGATAGCCGGCGGTCGTGGAGATAATAATGATTATTCCAAGTTAGATGATCTAGTTTTCCAAAAAGTGAAGAAAATCATTTGCATAGGAGAAGAAGCAGAAGCAATTTATAAACATTTTAATTCGATTAAGCCTGCTATTATTTGCCAAACTTTTCCCGAAGCTATCTGGGAAGCTTATGAATCAGCTGAGCCTGGTGATATTGTGCTATTTTCTCCTGCTTGTAAATCATTTGATATGTTTAATAACTTTGAGCATCGTGGGGACGTGTTTAAAGAAATTGTCAATAAATTAATATAGATTGAAATCGAATCGCGGTCATATTGACTGGCTTGTGTTTGTGCCTGTTGTTGCTTTAATGTTATTTAGCATTGCATTTGTATATAGTGCGGGCAGCTATTTTTCTTTTATCAATAATTCAAGTCCAAATAAATTATTGCTTATGCATACTTCAAAGGTATTGCTTGCAATTATTTTTATGGTTATTATCTCGCAAATTGACTATCATACTTGGAGCAAAATTTCAATTTATATTTTGATTGCTGCAATAATTAGCTTAGTCATTGTACTTTTTATTGGCGGTGAAATAAAAGGTGCAAAGCGGTGGATTAATTTAGGGTTTCTTAGCTTTCAGCCTTCTGAATTTGCTAAATTAGCAATAATCTTGCACTTTGGAACTTTGATAGATCGCAAAAAGGAGGGTATTGAAGATTTGAAGTTTGGCTTCTTGCCTATGCTACTTTGGTTGGTGCTGGTTTGCTTACTAATCGCATTAGAACCTAATTTATCGATGATGATAGTTCTATTTCTTATTGGAATGATGATTTTATTTCTAGGAAACGCAAATCTGTTGCATATCCTTACTACATTATTTACGGGATTTGTAGGTGCGAGTATTTATGCTGTTTCAGCACCATATAGATTAAATCGTATATTATTTTATTTAGGTATGCTCGAAGGTTCAGAAAAGGAAAGGTTGTCATATCAAGTTTCAAATTCATTAATTGCGCTCGGAAGTGGCGGGTCCATTGGATTAGGTCCCGGAGGTAGCCATCAAAATTTATTATTGAGCGAGCCCTATACAGATTTTCTTTTTTCAATTATTGGGGAAGAATATGGGTTTATTGGTTTATTATTAATTATTGGAATTTTTGTATTCATATTATGGCGGGGTGTTCGAATTGCAAAACATTCAAAAGACTTGCTTGGATATCTATATGCAGGTGGTATTATTTTTTCTATTTTTCTTGTCTTTATAATTAACGCACTTGTTAATACAGGGTTGCTACCAACCACGGGTATTCCACTTCCTTTTATGAGCTATGGTGGCACCTCGATATTTTTTAATGCAATTTTAATTGGTATATTGCTCAATATCTCTACTTTTAAGTCAGTAGATAATTTATAAATTTTTTTGAAATTTGTATTTTTGTATTTTGTCTTTCTATTTATATTTTTATGTCAAAATTCGTCTTTTATTTAATTTTAAATTTGATCACTGTAACTTCTTTGATTGCTGAACCTATACCATACAAAGTATTTGAAAAAGATGGTTCTAAAGCAGATTTTGAAGATCTTATTGATGAAGCAATGAGAAGTGATGTAATATTATTTGGAGAAGTACATAATAATTCAATGGCTCACTGGCTTGAACTACAGCTTGCAAAGGATCTATATCAATATGATACAAATCTTGTGCTTGGCGCCGAAATGTTTGAGACTGATACACAAATTATGATAGATGAATATTTTGCGGGCTTATATCCAGCAAAAAATTTTGAAGATGAAGCAAAAATTTGGAAAAATTATGCAACAGATTATAAACCTATTATTGAATTTGCAAAAAGTGAAGGCTTGCATTTTGTAGCCACAAATGTTCCAAGACGTTACGCAGCATTCACATCACGAAACGGATTGGAAGCGTTATCTCAATTAAGCACCGCTGCAAAACAGTTTTTTGCACCTTTACCAATTAAATACGATTCAACTTTACCAGGTTACAAGAATATGGGACAGATGACTCCGCACTCAGGTAGTATGAAATATCTTGCAGAAGCTCAAGCACTTAAAGATGCAACTATGGCTTATTCTATTGTAATGAATATGAGGAAGTTAGGCCATTTCTTACATTTTAATGGTTCCTACCATTCTGATAATTTTGAGGGAATAAACTGGTATTTAAAATTATATAAACCTGATATTAGAATACTAACAATTTCCGTAATTGAAACAGATAATATCAAAAAATTGCCCGATGATGCAAAAAATACAGCAGATTTTATAATTTGCATCCCTGAGGATATGACAAAAACATATTAATAAATATTTTAAAAAAAATACATCATTATTTCATTATTTTATATTAAATTGCAAAATTAAATTTAGTTGATTATTTGGAGTGTGAATGAGAAAAGAAGAATATATAATTCCAAGCAAGATTCTCAATAAGGATATGAAAGTTATTGTCTATGGCCATTCCGGTATAAATTTTTTATTTTTTCCAATCACTGATGATGATCCTTATGAATATGAAAAGATTAAATTAATCGATTCTCTTGAGCCATTAATAAATAAAGGAAGAATCAAGATATTTTCGATCCAGACAAATAATTTAGATAGTTGGCTCAATCAATCAATTCCACCGAAAGAACGTAGCGATCAGCATTATTTATTTAATACATATTTAACAAATGAATTAGTCAATTTCATCTACAGCGATAATGGATCTCCTGTTCCAATTATTACGGTTGGGGTAGGGATTGGTGCTTTCCATGCGGTAAATACTTATTTACGGCGACCCGATATGTTCACAGGTACGGTTGGCATAAATGGATTTTATGATATTCAGTGGCTTTCAGGAACTTACTATGATGAAAATTGTTATTTTAATTCGCCTTTGCACTATTTACCGAATTTAACAGATGATTATTGGCTTTCGTTTTTGCAATCTCAACGCCATATCACTCTTGGCGCTCAAGAAGGGAATTGGGATATGGTAAATCAAGCAAATCGATTAGCAGAAATTTTAAATTATAAGAACATAAGCTATGAAATAAAAATTATTGATTGTTCTGATGTCAAGGATGAAAATATCAATAAAGTAATGCTGGAAAAAATATTATTGGTAAGATATTAAGAAATAAGGGCGTATTCCAATTTGCCGCATTCCGAAATCTGGGGCGCTCTTACAACAAAAAAAGACACGCTAAGCGTGTCTCTACAATCGTGATTCAAAATTCCAAAACTTTTTTATGCACCTTCTTTCAGAGCGGCTGCTAAATAATCCCGATTAAATTTGGCAATAAATTGAACAGATATTTGCTTTGGACAAACTGCTTCGCATTCATAATGATTAGAGCAATAGCCAAAACCTTCCTTTTCCATTTGTGCAATCATAGAACGCACACGTGCAAATTTTTCAGGTTGCCCTTGTGGCAAATAATTATATTGACTCGTTTTAGCAGCAACAAATAACATAGCTGAATTATTTGGACAGGCAGCAATACAAGCTCCACAGCCAATACATTGTGCTGCATCCATTGATAAATCGGCAATTTTTTTAGAAATAAGCATAGTATTTGCGTCTTGTGCTCTTCCTGCGCCAACAGAAATAAACCCTCCTGCCTGCATAATTCTATCTAATGCTGAACGATCCACCATTAAATCTCTAATCACGGGAAAGGGTCCCGCTCTAAAGGGTTCAATTGTAATATCTTGTCCATCTCGAAATTTTCGCATATAAAGCTCACAAACAGTCGTGCCCTTCTGATGCCCATGAGGAATCCCATTGATAGTAAGCGAACAACATCCGCAAATGCCTTCTCTGCAATCATATTCAAATACTACAGG
>JAGOIG010000054.1 GCA_017995735.1 Candidatus Kapaibacterium sp.
AAAACTGCACTTGCTCCATTGCGTTATACACCTGAGGGCAAACCATTTTTTAATGAATGCGTTGAGTTCAATTTTTCAAATCCTTTTAAAACATTGTGGTCAAAATTGATTACAAAAGATGATATTTCCCAAGACTTTATTAATATTGATGGAATGACATTTGAAGGTATTTTAATTCATAAAGCATTAATTGACGCAATTGGATTGCCTGTAAAGCAATATTTCCTTTATGGAGACGATAGCGATTATTTTATTCGAGCAAAGAAAGCAGGATTTAAAATTGGCATTGTTCCAAGAGCAAAATGTGATAGAATATTGACCGAAAATTCTATAAAACAATGGAATTCGCCACGGCGTTATTATATGGTACGAAACGTAATAATATTGGATAGGTTATATGGAAATTTTTGGGTACGGAATTTACGACCTTTGATATATTTTGTGAAATGGTTTTTTTCGAAAATTGACCTAAAATTAATGAATATAACATTAAGAGGATTTATTGACGGTTGGAAATGTCCTGAGGAATTTAGAAATAATGGAAAAGAATTTAGATAATATAACTAGTACAAATTCAAAGGTTTATATATATAATTTTGGATGTAAAGTAAATTATTCAGAATCTTCACGTATTGCAGCAGAATTTGAAAAGTTGGGAATTAATTGTGTTCAAAATGTCGAAGATGCAGATATTGTTATAATTAATACTTGCACAGTTACACAAAAAGCGGATGCAGATGCACGCAAAGCAGTCCGGCATTCATTGAATATAGACCCAACAAAATTTATAATTGTTACAGGATGCGCTGCGGAAATCAATCCACAGCAATTCGCAGGTATATCGGGTGTTGATATAGTCGTGGGAAATAGCGATAAATTTAATATTTCTGAATTTATAAAAAATAAAAAATTATCAAATCCGCAAATTGCATTAGAAAAAACTAAGAATTTGCAATTTGAATATTCATTCAGTAGTGAAAATGATTGGCGAACCAGGGCAGTGTTAAAGCTTCAAGATGGATGCGAATATAATTGTTCATATTGCATTATTCCACAAGCACGCGGGGGATTCCGCTCAATGCCTTTTGATGATATAATTCCGACAATACATAAATTAGAAGGATCAGGTTATTCAGAGATTGTGCTGATTGGAATAAATTTATCGGAATATCATTTTGACGGTAATAATTTTACTGATGTATTAAAATTAATATCATCAAATAAATTGAATTGTCGCATTAGAATTTCCTCAATTGAGCCAAATATTTTGAATGAAGAGATTATCAGTATTATTGCAAATTCTGAAAACATTTGCCCACATTTTCATATTCCTTTGCAGAGTGGATCAGAAAAGATATTGCGACTAATGAGAAGGCGATATAATAAGCAGCAATTTGAAGCCAAAATTATGGAAATTAATAAGTATTTGCCAAGTGCAGCAATTGGATTGGATGTAATTACAGGTTTCCCAGGTGAAGAAGATAAAGAATTTGTGGAAACACAAGCATTTTTGGATAATTTGCCATTGACTTATCTCCACGTTTTTAGTTATTCGGAGCGCCCAAATACAGACGCAGTGAATTTATCTAATAAGGTTCCTGAAATTCTTAAAAAGCAGCGAACGAATATATTAAGGCAATTTTCAAAAAATAAATCATTAGAATTCTATTATTCACAACTTAATCAAGTGCGGGAAGTTTTGTTTGAATATCAAGATAAGGACGGATTATGGTTTGGCCACAGCGATAATTATATTCCTGTGATTACCAAATCGGAAAAAAGTCTGCATAATAAGATAATGAAAGTAAAATTATGCAATATTCAGAACGGTAGGGTAATTGGAGAGATTACGAAATAGGAAGCAAAAGCTTCCTTGATGTTGAATATGAATTCCTACAATTGAACCTACGACTTAAGTCGTAGGTTCAGCTAATGTGACTGTATCATCCTGGAATAGGAACATTTGCAGAGGGCTGAAGCCCTCTGTTGTGGTGAGTGCTATTATTTTCAACAGGTGGCTTTAGCCACCTGAAATGTTTACATTGCCACAAAATTCTATATTATACTCTTAAATAATTCAAGATATTTTTCTGCTGTCTTGCGGATTGAGAAATCTTGCTCCATCGCGTTTTGACGTATTTTATCCCAATGTGGATTTGAATTATAGATATTTAAGGCTCGCAATATTGCATTTGCCATATCATCTGCGTTGTATTGATAAAAAGTAAAACCTGTACCTGAGTATTTATAAGGATTATATTCAATTACTGTATCGGCAAGTCCGCCCGTTTCACGTACAATTGGAATTGTGCCATATTTCAGAGCAAACATTTGCGTTAGACCGCAGGGTTCGTAACGCGACGGCATTAATAAATAATCTGACGCAGCGATAATTTTATGCGATAACATATCATTATGTCCTATAAAAGTAATTGCTTGTTTCGGGAATCTTGCACATAAATAATTGAAAAATTGTTCGTAATTATAATCTCCCGAGCCCAGCATAATAAATTTAAAGTCTTTATTTTCAAGCAAGTTTTCTATTTTATTGATTATTAAATCAATACCTTTTTGTTCAGTAAGTCGAGTGACCATTCCAATCAAAGGTGCATCAAGATTGTTTGAACCATTGAGTCCAAATTCCTTCAGTAGCGCATATTTATTTTGAGATTTTTGTGATAATGTTTCTTTATCATATTTATAATAAATTAAATTATCAACCGTGGGATTCCATTCTGAATAATCCACACCATTCAGAATACCAACAAAATCATCACCTTTTGCGCTAATTACGCCTTCAAGCCCTTCTGCAAAATAGGGATAATGGACCTCTCGAGCATAAGTTGGGCTGACAGTTGTAACTTTATCAGCAAATACAATACCCACTTTCATAGCATTTACTGAACCATAAAACTCGTAAGGCGACATTGGATAAAATTTATCCTGTCCTATACCCGCATAAAGCAAGGCTGTATTTGGATTGAATCGTCCTTGATGAGCAATATTATGAACTGAAAAAATACCTTTTGTTTTTGAAAATAAGGGATCAATTTTGTAGAATTCTTTCAGAAATGCCATAGAAAATGCAGTGTGGTAATCATTCGTATGAATAATATCAGGAGAAAATCCAATTGCTCGTGCAACCTCGAATACGGCTTTGCTCAAAAAAATAAATCTCCTATCATTATCTGAATATTCGAGCGGGTCACCATAGATACCTTTGCGATCAAAATAGAGGTTATGTTCTATTAAATATACGGGCACACTGCTATTTGGCAATTTGCCTTCCCATAAACTCGCATATTCATTCCAATAACCCATTTGAACAATTAGTGTTTTAAATGTATTATGGAAATTATATTGTGCGGTATCAATAAATCCATATTTAGGTATAACCACTATCGGATTATGCCCGAGAGATTTGTATTCTTTAGCTAAGAAAGAAACAATATCGCCCAATCCACCGGCTTTTGCTAAGGGTGTTGCTTCTGTTGCTGCAATTAAAATATTCATTTTTCATTTTATAAAGTTCTCAAATTAATGATATTTTCATAATTTGCAAAATTTATAAAGTTAATTTTACATTTTTCGTTAAGATTTGGTAAAATATACTATTTTTTTTCATAAATATTTATGAATATTACTAAGAATATAACTAAAGGCATACTTGGGTATTTGATAGATATAGAATCTACGATTTCTAACACTATATTAGTTGAGGATAATACTCCTCCCTACAAAAAACAAAAGAAGAAAGACGATGACATTTCATTTTTAGCAGAACTAAAAAGAAAATCAATACATATTTTTTCTTTATTAATCCCAATTATTTATATATTTGTTTCAAAAAGCGTTGCTGTTCCAATTTTATTTGTATTGATGGCTGCGCACGTTGTAGTGGATTTGTTAAGCAAGCGAAATGATTGGGTAAGGGAACAGATTAACAAATATTTCGGTGATATATTAAGGAAGCACGAAAATAAAAAGGATGGGATTTATTTGAACGGTGCATCGTGTATGATGATTAGTGCGTTCTTTGTTGTTTTGATTTTTCCAAAATTTGTGGCAGTGGTGGCAATGACTATAATTGTGATTTGCGATTTATCGTCTGCTATTTTTGGCAAAAGATTTGGAAGAAATGAAATATTCAAGAAAAAGTCATTGGAAGGAAGCGTTGCGTTTTTCCTTGCGGGAATTACTGTTATATGGGCGTATTTCTTTATTTTTAATCCGGGTATTATATTTTTAATATTTGGATTTTTAGGTGTATTTTTGTCTACATTTGGAGAAGCAGTTTCGAAAATAATAAGAATTGATGATAATATAATTGTTCCCGCAATAATGAGTATTACATTATATCTTGGCGAGTTATATGCTCATTTATTAAATCAAACGTTTATATATATTCTTCATTAAATTTTTTAACATTATGAGAGAAAAAATTAATCTCGAAAAGGAATTGAAAAAATTCCATTTAAGTAGCGATGGCGTTGTGGAATTCTATCAAATTGATGCATTGCAAGTTCTTTACAATATTCAATATTTATATATTTTTGAAAATTCTAGATTAGCATATATGCGAAAGCTAGGATTTGTGGAAAAGATTGATGACCTCCGCACAAAATTTTCGGTTCTAACTGTACATCATTCAATTGATTATTTCAATCCCGGCTTTTACGGTGATGAATATACTGTTTATTGTAGAATTTCTCAAATTAAAACTTCATCATTCACATTTGAAAACATTATGATAAAAAAAGATGGCACTTTGCTTTCAAAAGCTGAAACAGTATATGTATATATTGACCAATCAACAATGCAATCAATACCAATACCTGAGGAAATAAAAAATAGAATTATCGAGTTTGAGAAAGATGATTGTGAAATCAAATTCAGCAGTAAATGAAGCAAATTAGCAACTGGGAAATCAATAAGCTTGCAGCTCAGGTAGTATTTCCACGTCTAAATACTTACAGATATTTAATTGATGAAAATTATAAGTCCCAGGTTTCTAATTTAGTTAAAATGGGGGTGGGTGGATTTTGCCTTTTTGGTGGCAATATTGAAGAAAATATAAAGGTGACAAATGAATTGCAATTTCAAACTGATTTACCCTTGCTATTTTGTGGTGATTTTGAAAATGGTATAGCAATGCGGCTGACAGAAGGCACAGAATTCCCGCATTCTTATGCATTAGGTCATCTTAATTCTACAGATTATACCACAAAAACTGCCCAAGCAATTGCCCAGGAAGCAAAGGCAATTGGTGCATATTGGAATTTGGCTCCTGTTGCTGATATTAATTCAAATCCTTCAAATCCTGTAATTGGAATTCGTTCTTTTGGTGAAACACCTGAAAAAGTTTCTGCACACGTAAAAGCATATATTGATGGCACGCAAGCCGAAAATGTGCTTGCTTGCGTCAAACATTTCCCTGGCCATGGCGATATTGATATTGATTCGCATCTCGAGTTGCCAATCATCAAGAAAACAAAATCACAGCTGGAAAGTTTTGAATTGCTACCTTTTATTGCGGGATTTTCAAGTTTTGTCCGTTCCGTAATGATTGGACATTTAGTTGTTCCATCTCTTGATGAAAACAATATTCCCGCATCTTTATCTGTTAAAATAATTAGTAAATTCCTTCGAAACGAATTGGGATATAATGGCTTAGTAATTACTGATGCTTTAGATATGAATGCGATTATCAAAAATTATTCTGATGAGCAAATCGCTGAACTTGCAATAAAAGCTGGCAATAATGTTCTTTTAATGCCTGAAAATCCCGAGCATATCATTCAAATTCTTGCTAAATTAGCTGCTGAAGATGAAGAAGTAAAAAACAAATTACTTGATTCTGTTGCACGCATTGTCTCTGAGAAACGCTGGGCAAAATTAATACCCGAGTATCATCATCCTGATTTGCCTCAAAGTCTTTTTACAGAACATCCAACATTAGCTTTAAAAATTGCTTTTAAGTCGTTAGAAATTATTGATATTCCTAAATTAATACCTATAGAAAATGTTAATTTAATGAGCGTTTTTGCAATTTTGCAAAGACCCGAAGATATGGAGACAGCATCCCGATTTATGAGAATGCTTGCGGATGCCGTAGATGTCGATTGTGATTTTTCTTATATTGATAAGAATTTAACTGATGAGCAAGTTGATAAATTCCTAGAACAAACAGCAGATTCAGATTTATTCATATTCCCAATATTTTTCAAATCTCGAGCTTATAATAATTCCACAAATTTTCCTGAAAATCTTAAAAAATTTATCGAAATTGTTTCCAAAGGGAAAAATTCAATTGCAATTCTTTTTGGAAATCCTTATTTTAAGGATGAAATTCATACAAAGACAAAGATTTTTGCTTTTTCAGATTCATATTCGTCAATGGCAGCTGTTGTTATGAAGTTATCAGATAGAGATTTAGATTGGATTGGTGATGAATAATTTGTTAATTACAGGTGGGGCGGGATTTATTGGTAGCAATTTTATTCGATTATTGCTTTCTCAAACTCAATATAATATTATTAATTTCGATGCTTTAAGTTTCACAGGGAATTTATCAAATACGCAAGATTTCCACAATCATTCCAATTATAGATTTATTAAAGGCAATATTTGTAATAAACAATCAATAAATCAAATTATCAATGAATTTAAAATTTATGCAATCATAAATTTTGCGGCTGAGACGCACGTGGATAGGTCACTTTTAACACCTTCTGAATTTATTCAATCAAATATTTTGGGTGTTGAAGTGCTACTCGAAGCAGCAGTCGAAAATCATATCGAGCGATTTATTCAAATTTCGACTGATGAAGTTTATGGCAGCGCAGATCCTAATGAATCATTTAATGAAAATAGCTTATTGCAGCCGAATTCACCTTATGCTGCCTCAAAAGCTTCTGCTGATTTGATTGTCAGGTCGTTTATTAAATCTTATAAAGTTCCTGCAATTATTGTGCGTTCCTCTAATAATTTTGGGCAATATCAACATATAGAAAAATTCATTCCTCTTGCTATCACCTGTATTTTGAATAATCAAAAAATTCCAATCTATGGCACAGGAGAAAATCGACGTGATTGGCTTTATGTTGAAGATAATTGCCGTGCAATTCTATCGATATTTGAAAATGGCAAAATAGGGGAGATTTATAATGTATCAGCAAATAATGAAAAATCAAATTTAGAAATTGCAGATATTATTCTAAATTATTTTGGGAAAAGCCACGATTTCCTGGAATTTGTAGAAGATCGCCCTGCACACGATTTGCGATATTCTATTGATTCATCAAAACTTAGACACGAGCTCGACTGGATGCCTACTCATTCCTTCTATGATGCTATTAATCGCACAATTGAATGGTATATAAATAATAAATCGTGGATAAATAATATTTTGAAAGATGAAAATTTTCAGAAATATTATAGTATTCAATATAGAAGTGTGTAATTTTGAAATTATTATCATACACAAAAATGAAAAATAATAAAGAAACCATTATTAAAAATATCCAAAATAAAAGCATTACAATAGGTGTAATTGGACTTGGATATGTTGGGCTACCACTCGCATTAGAATATGCAAAAAAAGGCATTAAAACAATAGGATTTGACGTTGATCATACTAAAATCGAATCATTAAAGAATAAAATCAATTATATTAAGGATATTGATTCAAAAAATATAAAAGAGGTTATTGAGAATCGTTTTTTAATTCCGACAAATGATTTTTCTTACTTGAGCCAATGTACGGGGATTTTTATTTGTGTTCCAACTCCATTTACTCCAAATAAGGATCCCGAAATAAAATATATCATTCAAGCAGCTGAAGATATTGCAAACAATCTTCAAAAGGGGCAAATTATAATTCTGAAGAGTACAACTTTTCCAGGAACAACAGAAAAATATGTTCAACCGATTCTCGAAAAAACAGGTTTAAAAGCTGGCAAGGATTTCTATCTTGCTTTTTCACCTGAGAGAATTGACCCTGGTAATCAAATATGGAATACTGCAAATACCCCAATTGTAGTTGGAGGTATAAATTCTGATTCGACAGAATTAGCAACACTTCTTCACGGGTTAGTTGTTGATAAAATCAAGCAGGTATCATCCACTGCAATTGCTGAAACAGAAAAATTGCTTGAAAATATTTTTCGTAGCGTTAATATTGCACTTGTCAATGAATTGGCTCAGCTTTGTGACCGTATTGGCATTAATATATGGGAGGTTGTTGATGCTGCTTCCACAAAACCATTTGGATTTATGCCTTTTTATCCCGGTCCCGGCATTGGTGGGCATTGCATTTTGATTGACCCATATTATCTTGCCTGGATGGCTCGTGAATATGATTTCGTGACTAAATTCATAGAACTCGCTGCCGAAATTAATGAAGATATGCCTTATTATGTGGAATCAATGGTAATTAAAGAAATTGCTAAGCAACCAATAACAATTAAAGACGCAAAGGTTTTGATTCTTGGTGTGGCATTTAAACGCAATGTGGATGATTTGCGTCACTCACCTGCCTTAAAGGTTGCCGAATTGCTTTATAATAATGGAATTGAGAATTTGGAATATTATGATCCGTATATTCCAAATATTAAAATTAATGATATTGCAAAATCTTCATTATGTGATATCAATCCAAATATCTTACAATCTTATGATATTGTGATAATTACAACTGACCACTCATGCTTTGATTATGATATGATTGCTAAAAATAGTAAAGTGGTTATTGATACTCGTAATGCTTGTAAAAATATAAAAGATCGAAACAATATCATTCTGCTGGGTGAAGGAAAATGAAAAAGGTAATATCCGTTGTTGGGGCAAGACCAAATTTTATGAAAGTAGCTCCAATTCACCGTGCGTTTACGTCATTGAATGAAAATAATTATAATAATAATCATATTGAACATTTGATTGTGCATACTGGACAGCATTATGATTTTAATATGTCCGATGCTTTTATTCGCGATTTGGAATTGCCACAACCTGATTATTTCCTGGGTGTTGGCTCGGGTACACATTCCGAGCAAACAGCAAAAATTATGATTCAATTTGAAAAAGTTGTTCAAAAAGAAAAGCCCGATTTAATTATAGTCGTTGGCGATGTAAATTCTACAATTGCGTGCGGACTTGTTGCAGCAAAGCAGTTAATTCCACTCGCTCATATCGAAGCAGGTTTGCGCAGCTTTGATAGAACTATGCCCGAAGAAATCAATCGTGTACTAACAGATAAAATTAGTAAATATCTTTTTATCACCGAAAAAAGTGCTTATAGAAATTTAATTAATGAAGGCGCCGATGTAGATAATATTTTTTTTGTTGGGAATACTATGATAGATTCCCTTATTTTTGCAAAAAATAAAATAGATAATTTAAATTTTTTGAATAATAATAATTTAGAAAAAGATGAATATGTAGTTGTGACATTGCATCGGCCAAGCAATGTGGATAATCGAGAATCATTAGAAATGTTCTATGATATTTTTGAATATTTATCAAATTTTAAAAAAATTATTTTCCCCGTGCATCCTCGTACTACAAAAAAGATGAAGGAATTCGATATTTATAATAAATACATATCACTTAAAAATTTGCAAATGGTTGAGCCATTGAACTATATTGATTTTTTAACTTGTATGATGAATGCTTATTTTGTTATGACAGATTCGGGTGGAATTCAAGAAGAGACAACATATTTGGATATACCTTGTATTACATTGCGGACTACTACTGAACGTCCAATAACTATCGAGTTAGGTACAAATCGATTAATAAATCCACAACCCGAAATTATTAAATTTGAAATTAATAACATATTGAAAAAGCGTCCAAAACGGATTACGATGCCACCATTATGGGATGGAAATGCAGGAAATAGAATTGCAAGAATTATTGCAACTAATATATTAAATTGAAAATAAATAAATTGGTTAATATTAAAATTGAGGATAGATATATGTTAAATCTAAGATTATTTCGAGCCTTGCTAATTTTTTTAATGTTATTTTCTTACAATTTGTTTGCTCAAATGAAGGGCGAAACCCCATTAGAACAAGAACAAAATTTGTTGCAAGAATATCAAAAGAATATAACAACACAAACAACACAGCAAATGCAGACTCTTCCTCTTGGCAATTCAATCGATCCTCTCTATTATAGGTTAGGTCCATCAGATATTGTGTCGGTTTCGATCTTTCCAATAAATCCATACCCTACAATATTAACCATAACTCCATCTGTTTCTATTGATATACCAAGATTTGGCGAGATAAATCTTTATGGCAAAACTCTAAAAGAAGCGCAAGATACAATTGAAAAGTTTCTGCAATCCCGCAATCCTGAATTAAAAGTGACCTTGACATTGCAAAAAGCTCGCAATTGCTTGATAAACATTAAAGGTAACGTGATATTTCCCACAATTTATACTATTCCTGCTTCTTTTCAGGTTTCAACTGCAATAAATTATGCCAATAGAGTAGATGCACAAGCAGTGCCATATTCTCAGTATTCCTCTTTTATGAAATATAATGAACAACTTCGTCAAAGCGAGCGAATTTTTATCCAAAATAAATTCTCTCCTGTTTCAAATTATTATTCTCGAAATATAGTGCTTCTGCATAATGATGGCACATCTCAAAATGTCGATATTGAAAAATCTAAAGCATTAAATAATCCAGGGCTTAATCCATATATTCGCGAGGGTGATGAAATTGTAGTTCCTTATGAAGTTGAGAATTACCCCACGATAACAATAGCAGGCGAGGTCAATAGACCTATCACATTGCCATATAAAAAGAATGATAGCCTTTCATTACTTTTAAAATTTGGTTATGGCTTCACTCCTGATGCGGATTTTTCTAATATCATACTTTATCAAGACGGAGAAAGCAATCTATTGCAATTTACAGAACAAGGTGATTTTGTTGGACAGGATTTGCCATTGCAAGCTGGCTCAGCTGTTATAGTTGGTAAAAAATCAGCAAAACCAATCAAACAAGTCGCTAAAATATCAGTACAAGGCGAGGTAAATAAACCGGGAATTTATATTATTAATGAAGGCAAAACAACCCTTACCGATATTATTCAACTAGCAGGGGGATTTACTGATAAAGCACATTTACCTCTCGCTCGTATTTACCGTATTACCCAACCTGTTGAATACGTAATGGACCCACGAAGAACAATCAATGAAACATTTCAATATAGCAATTTAACTCTTGAGGATACAACACGATTTTTTCTTGATATGGATTATCCGAAAAATGTGGTATCCTGCGATTTTGTAGAAGTTTTCAATAATAATAATAATCAGCTCGACCCCCGCTTGCAGAATGGCGATATTGTTTATATTCCGTCACAACCTACACAGGTTTATGTATTTGGGCAGGTCGTTAATCCTGGCTTTGTTGATTATGTCCCTAATCAAACAATGGATTATTACATCACCAAAGCAGGCGGATATGCTAGTGGCGCACAAAAGTCACGAGCACGCATTATACGTGGGAGAAATCTAATTTGGGTCGAAGCAAAAGACAATACTTATGTCTATGCAGGCGATAATGTCTATGTACCTCGCCAACCTGATATTCC
>JAGOIG010000206.1 GCA_017995735.1 Candidatus Kapaibacterium sp.
CGAACAAAAGAGTGCCATGATGCAAAACGCGATTTTTAAAAATATGCTCTGCATTTCCCGAAAATTTTTTCCCATTGACACGCAAATCATTATGTCCCTCAAACTTGGCGGGGATACCAAGATATTCAAGATAGTGAAGAATTGGCGAAGTGAATCCCTCAAAGTCGGATAAATTTCCCTCATGTTTATTCTGTATGAACGCAAAATTCAAATTCCCCAAATCGTGATAAACCGCGCCCCCACCACTGATACGTCGGATTACAGGTATAGAATTATCTCGCACATATCGAAAATTTACTTCTTTATAAGCATTTTGATGTTTCCCAATTATTATCGACGGAAGATCACGATAAAGGAAAAGAATATCTTCATTAAAATTTTTAAAAAAATACTCCTCACTCGCAATATTAAAATATGGATTGAAATCTAGATTACGAATTAGCAACATATTTTTAATGAATAATTGCAAAATTATAAAATTGCAAAATCTAATTCTCCAATATTCATTTCCATCACTAAAAAAATCCCCCCTTGTTTTGCAAAAGGGGGGATATTAATAAAGGAAAAAAATGAAAAATAAAATAATGAGATCTTATATTATTGCATTTGTAGTTTTATGATTTTGGTGTTATAACATAAACTTGAACGGTGCGTGATAATTGCCTACCTGTCGGTGTATCGTTATTGAATATTTGAACTCCTTCGCCTATACCAATTGTTTCAAATTTCACGTTCTTAACCTTGCTTGCAATGTATTTCTGAACATTATTTGCGCGGCGTTGAGCAAGTTTCTTATTATAATCTTCATCGCCAATTCTATCGGTATATCCATAAACTTGAACGGTTGAATTTGCTTTTATTGCGGGGATAACGTATTGGTCAATTGTTTGCTTATCTTTATCGTTAATCACATCGCTATCAAAATCGAATAATACGAGGCTGAATTTTGAGATACTCCTATCAGGCAAGTCTTC
Organism: Candidatus Kapaibacterium sp.; assembly: GCA_017995735.1. Lineage (GTDB taxonomy): Bacteria > Bacteroidota > Ignavibacteria > Kapaibacteriales > UBA2268 > UBA2268. The sequence continues at coordinate 975 of JAGOIG010000206.1, forward strand.
AGACTTTTTCCGCGTATAAGAAACAAAATCAACAGGAATGGAGCCCTCAACGCCTTTTTTTAATCCCGACATAGTTTCGACATTAAATTGATAATCTATTGGCACTTGAGATGCTTTTAGTAAATTTGGTGCTATTTGCCAACTAATATGAGATGGGTGCCCACTTCCAACAAATCGTTTCAGTTGAGTCCCACTTTGAAAATATATTAATTCCCAATTTAAAATTGTGTCATTTGTGACAATATTAGGATAGAATTCAATAAGTGCGGGGTCGGAGACACGTTCTTTATCGCTAGTGACAATGATAGGTTTTAGAATTTCTGGGTTAGTTGAAGCAATTTCGGCACGGCAATTTTCTGCGTCACCATCGGGATCAACTTTTGAAGATGGTTTGGCTGGCAATGTTCCTGCGACTACAGTGATTTTATTTGGGTCACCGCTATAATTTGCAACAAGATAATTGCGAACAAAATCACCTCTTTCTTTTGCAAGGTATTTTTGATTATTCTTCATTTCATTAGAGTTTATAGTCCCCGTAACGGTTAGATTCGTTCCTGGGTTGCTTTTCAATCTACTTCCGACAATATCAAGTGTATAAGTATTAATTTGCTCAGCATCGGATGGAAGATTTTCGATATTGAATTCACCCGCCTCGCTTTCTGCTGATAGCACTTGTGAAGATGGTGTTGGAGTGGATTTACCTTCAGGGAAAAACACATAAGGTATTAGCGGATGAAGCTCTGAATATTGCACTTCCTCGACTTTTACCTGTGCTAATGGATGCAAATCCATATTTTTATCATAATAACGTAATGATGGTTCATTAACAGCCAGAGTTCTATATGTTGCGGGTTCATTTGTTAGAATTTTTTCCTCATATGTAGATAATCCAAATGTTAACGATACACCTAATCGAAGTTGATTGACAGTCCAACTATCATATATAGCACTGGAAGATAAATTTGTTAATGCAAATCGGAACGAAGCTTCGGGAGTCAAAAATACATTTTTGCTTAATGGAATAACATATCCCGCACCAACTGCAAGGGCGACACGTGTTGCTTTATCTTCTAAGGGAACATTCATTCTAGGCCACGTTGAAGGGGTTGAGTTTTCAGTGTATGTTACGTCACCTTCTGCTGTAAAAGGTGTGGCAAGTTCTAATCCTACAAGAAGATAAATGTTTTTAACTGGTAAAAGATTATGAAGCTCTAAAATTGGGGATACTTCAAAATATTCTAATCTTGTATCTATTGTATTACTTTCGGTAATAATGCCATTTGTAGCAGTTGCTTTAATTGTACCGTTTAAATTATTATATCCTATTCTTGCGGATATTGTGAAAATATCACTGATAGGGAAATTGGCAATAATTCCACCGTAATATCCAATTGCTGTTGAAGTTTGATTATATATAAGTGGAAGTCCCGTTAATGGACCATGATCTGTCCAGTCTGGGTTATGCATATTTAATCTCAATCCTCCTGTAATACCAATATTGATAGGCATCTTTATATTGGTTTGTGAATATGCTGAGCTAAAAAATACCATTACAAACAAAATTGGGAATAAGAAACGAAATTTTGACATAACTAAATC
>JAGOIG010000207.1 GCA_017995735.1 Candidatus Kapaibacterium sp.
GTTCCCTCTTCAATCCTGAAATGTAGTGTGATGGATAGTGTTAAAATTGATTCTTCAAAAGATGTTGATTCTACCGGAATAGTTGATTCTACAAAGAGTATAAGCAAGAGTCTTCATAAAAAATTTGATACAGCTTATGTCGGGACAAATGTAGAGAATATAAAAGGATTTATAAGGCATTTCAGAATAGGTGTGGGTTACGGTTATCATTATCAAAATGATGGCAACTTTCCAAATACAAATGGAACATTATGGGATGTTAGCTTTGAAGCAATATTTGATAATAAAAGACTTTGGTCAGTGGAAATTGCATTATATCCATATATGTTTGATAAATATGAATCGGATATATCTTATGTAGGGCGTGGGCCTCACTATATTGGAACAATAGTATTCAAAAGATACTTCCCATACTTTGGAAAATATATCAAGCCTGCGATTTTCGTTGGAGGGACTCCAATGATTGTTCTTCTGGGTTTTAATGTCGGTATTGATGTAGATTTTGTAATTTCAAATATTTTTCAAGTTAAAATGAGTTATAGCAAAATATGGCAAAATGAATTCAATATTATTGAAAAATATCCAATAAACGAGTACTCACCATATATAGTAAATTTACGATTTTGCTTTACACCTGATTTTTAAGGAATAGAAAATATTATCATATATCTAAAATTATGATAATGTGCTATTAATGCAGCCTTGCTTATACCTTCAACCTACGACTTAAGTTGTGGGAACAAAAAATATGGGGCGATTCATAAATCGCCCCTAGGGATAGAGACACGCTCACCTTGCCTTTACTTTCTTCAATACGTTGCCCTTTACTTGTATTGTAGAGACGCCGTTAATGGCGTCACTACAGAACAGGTTCAGAATAATAATAGTGTCATTCCGAGCATAGCGAGGAATCCATAAACCGGAAATGGATTCTTCACTTCGTTCAGAATGACAGAAATTTACATTGTTAATGTAGAGACGTCGTTAATGGCGTCTCTACAAGAGAATTTAATTATTTTACAATATTTATCATCTGATTGACCTGCTCCACATTGCCTAAAATCTGCAAATAATACGCTCCGCTTGGCAATTGCGATACGTTTATCTCCTTGTTATGCATTCCTTCTGTCTGATAACCATCAGAGATTGATAATACCCGTTCGCCAAGTATATTATAAATTGCTATATTTATATTCTGTGGATTGCTTACACTGTAGCTAAATCGAATTAAATTATTTGTTGGATTTGGCTCGATGGCAGAAAGAAAGATGTCATTGCCTTCCGTTATATCTACTTCGTTTATTCCAACTCCACTTTTGACTTCAATATATTCTGACTTGGTTCCCGTCATAAATACATCCTCATAACCTACTGTAAGGCTTACTGTATATTTTCCAGGTAATGTGTATATATGTGTTGGATTCTGTTGTGGACTCATTTTCCCATCTCCAAAATCCCAATTCCTATATGTTATATATCCATTTGATTTATCTGTAAATTTTACTTCTAATGGCGCTTTTCCTTCCGTCTTATCCGCCTCAAATTCTATTGCTATGTTATTTATTAAATTTATATCAATTTCAACTGTGCTTGTGCATCCATATGCACTAGTCTTCGTTAATCGAATCTTGCCACTTTTGTTATTACCCCAATCTATTTCTATGGAAATACTTGTATTGCTTCCCGATATTTTCCCACCTATTACTGACCATTCTAATTTATCCCCCTCTGATGCTTTTGCATCTTCATAAATCTCTGAACTGCCAAAATTAGGTGCTAAATTCCCTGTTATTTCTATCTCAGGTGCAGGAATTTCGCGCAAATTTATGCTTCCATTCATTGAATTTGTGCAATTGCCCTCTATTGTTATTGCTTCAATTGTATATATTCCCGCGATATTTTGCTTCCCAAAACTAATACTTTCACCTGTTCCCGCAATTGGTTCCCCAACAGCACCGCCATCCCGCAGCAATTGATATAGAACACCTTCCTCAGAATTGGTCAACGTTATCTCTGATCCCTCAGTTCCCTCGCAGAAATAATCCAGCCCCGCTATATCGTATGCTTCGGGTTTTGGTATCATTTGAGGTTTTATTTCACCATCCATTTGTGTTGAGCATCCAAGGCTTGTTGTCTGAGCGATTACTGTATATACACCGTTATCTTTATATTTACCAAAACTGATGCCGCTCCCTGTCCCATCTATAGGTACTCCAATATTTTCACCATTGTATTGCAATTGATAGATTACTCCTGGTTCTGAGCCACTTAGTGTGATTTCAGCACCTTCCTCATCCTCGCAATATTTTCCCGTAGAGATCAAGGTGTATTTTGTAGGAGCGGGTATTTTCCTGACTGTGATGCTTCCATTCATATCATTTGAACATCCTGCTTTGTCAGCAATAGCTAAAACAGTATATGTTCCTTCATCTGTAAAATAACCAAAACTAATATCATAACCTGTAGGTAAAATTGGAGCACCAATTCTTTTCCCATTTAAGTGTAAATAGTATTTTACGCCCTCTTGGCTACCATTTAATCCTATTGCAACACCCATTTCTCCTTCGCAA
>JAGOIG010000055.1:0-5640 GCA_017995735.1 Candidatus Kapaibacterium sp.
TACGAAATGCGATTATATAAATATTGATAATGTTATAAATGTGTATGGACAATTAATGAATTCCCCCAACCTTGCAATGTGATTTTACAAATGTAGAGACAGGTCTAAGACCTGTCTCTACGAAATGCGATTATATAAATATTGATAATGTTATAAATGTGTATGGACAATTAATGAATTCCCCCAACCTTGCAATGTGATTTACAAATGTAGAGACAGGTCTAAGACCTGTCTCTACGAAATGCGATTTTATAAATAATGATAATGTTATAAACGTGTATGGACAATTAATGAATTCCCCCCAACCTTGCAATGCGATTTACGAATGTAGAGACAGGTCTAAGACCTGTCTCTACGAAATGCGATTTTATAAATAATGATAATGTTATAAACGTGTATGGACAATTAATGAATTCCCCCCAACCTTGCAATGTGATTTACAAATGTAGAGACAGGTCTAAGACCTGTCTCTACTACTACAAAATTAAAGATTTTGTAAATTTATTTTTATCCAAGGTAATCTTTTAATACCTTTGCTCGTGGTGTATGCTTCAATCTTCGGATGGCTTTTTCTTTTATTTGTCGAACACGCTCACGAGTTAAGTTAAATTTCTCTCCAATTTCTTCTAATGTATATTGATGACCATCAAGGCCAAAATAAAGTCGAATAACTTCTGCTTCTCGTTCACTCAAACATCCAAGTACATAATCAATTTCTTGACGCATAGATTCGTGAATTAAACCAGCGTCGGGTGGTTCTTGCTGTTCATTTGGAATAATATCGAGCAATCTATTATCTTCACCTTGTTGAAGTGGAGCGTCAACAGATAGATGCCGTCCTCCCAAGCGTATTGTTTCTGAAACTTCTTCTACCGACATTTCAAGTTCATCAGCTAATTCTTGAGGTGTCGGTTCACGCTCAAATTGTTGTTCCAATTCATTAAATTTCTTACTAATTTTATTCAATGCCCCAACTCTATTAAGTGGCAATCGCACAATACGTGATTGCTCGGCTAGAGCTTGAAGTATGGATTGACGAATCCACCATACTGCATATGATATAAATTTAAAACCACGATTAACATCAAATCTGTGAGCTGCTTTTATCAATCCAAGATTCCCTTCGTTAATCAAATCGCCTAATGAAAGTCCCTGATTTTGATATTGTTTTGCAACAGAAACAACAAACCTCAAATTTGCCTTTACAAGTTTCTCAAGTGCTTGGTCAGCATCGGGAGCGTTGTTTTGTATCTTTTTTGCCAGTTCAATTTCCTCATCCTGACTTAATAATTCAACTTTTCCGATTTCTTGAAGATATTTATCAAGCGATTGACTTTCACGATTTGTATATTGCTTTGTTATCCTCATAATTAGAATATTTAATTAATTTTTATGTAAATTGACGTTGAAATTTAAATATTATTTATATTACTAATATTATATCTTTTCGTTAAGTAATTCATCGACTAAATCCTCATTAATTTCCAAATCATCTGAAAGTAAAATTCTACCACAATGGTCACATAGATATAGCGTGTCTTTATTGTTGCGGACCTCCACAATCTTTTGGGGTGTAATGGTATTGAAGCAGCCCGAACACCGCCCTCTTACTATCTGGGTTGCTGCATCGCTAAAATTTTTCCGTATTCTGTTGTATTCTTTATAATTATATGTATGCAAATGATTTACAATCTGTTCCTTTTGCTCATTAAGCGAACGCACTTCTTCTTTTTGCTCGCCTGCCAATTCTTCTATATTTTTGCGAATATTTAAAAGTTCTGTTTTTAATCGTTCATATTTTGATCTTTGTTCTTCCAAAATTCTCATTAAATTTTCTTCTTTTATTCCTTCATTTCTATATCGAGTAGAAAGGTCATTATGTTCCTGTTTAAGTTGTTCAATTTCTTTTGAAAGTGCGTCGAATTCTTTATTATTACGTACCAAAAATTGTTTTTTAGCTAAATTTTCTTCTTTGTCTTTAAGTTCGATTAAAGTGACTTTTGCTGTTGAAAGAAATTTTTGCAGTTCATCAATAACATTTTGAGTTTCTTCAAGTTGGAGCTTTGCAAGCGCAAGTTCGTGCTGCTTATCTTTTTCTAATCGGGGAAGTTCTCCAAATTCTTCATTTAATTCATCTAATCTTTGGTCAATATAAGATAGTGAAGCTAAGAAATGATTTTGAGTTGCCATATTTATAACCTAATTTAATTATCAATTTTATTTATTTAATATTATAATATTTTATCGGATTAGTATTAATCTGAGAAAGGTGAATATTTATCTTTTCGTCATTTATGTTATGCTTTAGAAATTCTGCAATTGCGGGAGCAATAAATCTCTCTGTTTCTGAATGTCCTGCGTCTATTAGCCATATTCTATTTTTAGCTGTATGGAAATAATGATATGAAACATCACTTGTTATAAATCCATCCAATCCTTTTTCTATTGCTTGTTTTAAATATTCTTTGCCTGATCCCACTACTATACCTATTTTATAGACGAAATTAGAGCTTCCTTCCGTATATTTTATAATAGATTGAGTAATATTCTGGATTTTTTCTAAAAATTCTTCAGAAGAAATATCATTGTTAAAATGACCGATGATACCCATCCCATATTCATTATTTTCATTATTAGGTTCGAGAAATTTATCAATTTCCAATCCTAATGCTTTTGCAAATAAATAATTTGAGCCATATTGATATGTATCGAAACGAGTATGAAGGGAGATAACAGATATTTTACTGTCAATAATCATTGTCAATAATTTGCCCGGATGTTCCCAGAAATATAATCTCTCAATAGGAAAATATATCAAAGGATGATATGTTAAAATTAGCTGGCAATCTAAAGTTTTTGCTTCTTCGATTATTTGCTCATTAATCTCATAACAAACTAAAATGTTGTCAATTTCGAAAGAGCTGATTTGAATTTCCAATCCAAATTTATCATTTTTCATTGCAAATCGAGCAGGAAAATGTACTTCTAGGAAATCTAATAAATTATAAATATTCATTCATAAATATTGCAAAATCTTAATTTGCAAATTACGAAAAATCAAAGTTTATATAAAATCTTTTATAATATTAGCATTTTTTTATGAAAATCACGTCAATAATTTCTAAATTATTCATAATTTTACTTTTTTATAGAATTAAAAATGGAGATATTAAAATGTTGAAAAAGTTTTTGGCAATTGTCATCGCAGTGATTATAGCGAGTGGCATTAGTTATGCTCAAAATCAAACTAAGAATGCTCAACCCTCGGGTGTATTAAAAACTGAAGTTGACACTGTATCTTATTCACTCGGTGCACAATTTGGACAAGATTTAAAGAACAATGAAGTAGATGTAAATATCGAGAGTTTTACCCAAGGTATGAAGGATGTACTATTTGGTACAAAAAGTTTATTGACAGATGAAGATATTAAAACTGCTATACAGAATTTAAATATGCAATTACAACAAAAAGCACAAGCTAAACAAGCCGAACAGGCTAAAATTAATAAAGAAGAGTCTGAAAAATTCTTTGCAGAAAATGCAAAACGAGAAGGTGTTAAGACTACGCCAAGTGGTTTGCAATATAAAATCGTCGAGCCAGGGACAGGTATTTCACCAAAAGAAAAAGATACTGTCGTAGTTCATTATAAAGGTACATTCTTGAATGGCAAAGTATTCGATAGTTCAATCGATAGAGGTCAGCCTGCTGAATTCCCCTTGAATCAAGTCATCAAGGGCTGGACAGAAGGATTGCAACTACTTAAAGAAGGTGGGAAAGCAACATTATTTATTCCATCAAATCTTGCGTATGGCGAACAAGGTGCGGGTGGAGTTATTGGACCTGGCCAAGCGTTGATATTTGAAGTAAATCTTATCAAGGTTAAACCAGCAAAATAGAACATTAAAATTGATTTTTTGATTTGTTTTTTATTAATAATTTATGGAGAAATGATTTATGTCACGATCACTTAATAAAGTATTATTGATTGGAAATGTGGGGGTTGATCCCATTATGAAAAAGACCCCAGGCGGTATTCCAGTAATTTCTTTTAGAATGGCTACTTCTCAAACTTGGAAGGATAGAGCGGGAAATTTACGCGAACAAACTGATTGGCATACTGTTATTGCATGGCGTGGCCTTGCTGAAATTGTGGAAAGAATTATTCATAAAGGTGCAAGAATCTTTGTGGAAGGCCGCTTGCAATCACGCGTTATTGAAGATAAATTAACTCAAAGGCAAAGGCAAGTCGTGGAAATCCTTGCGGATAATATACTTCTTTTAGAGGGTAAAGATAAAATTAATGGAATCAATCGAAATGGGCATAAATCTATTGATTCTAATCTCGGAACAGAAGATGTTCAATTTAATGAGGATGAAAATTTCTTTGATACTCCGAGTGAACCTTTAAATTTTGATGATTTCAATTTTGATTCTGACATTGATTTTCATTCAAATCCAAGCTGATATTGATTAATGAGATTGCATTTAAGCACAGAATTCAAAGTTGGATTGCTCATTACTTGTGGTATTATTTTATTAATAATCGGCATTATTGCAGGTCAAAGTTATCGAATTGCGTCAGGAAAAAAAGATATTTCTTTTATATTTCCTAATTCAGGGGGAATAAAAGTCTCCGAACCCGTTGTTATTAATGGAGTTGCTCATGGCAATGTTAAATCGATTCGTAATTATAAAGATTCTGTTCTTATAATTGCTTCTGTTGATAAAGATCTTGATATTCGCTCTGATGCAAAAGCCCGAATAACTATACTTGAGTTGACAGGAGGAAAAAAAATTGAACTATTCCCAGGCATAAGTTCCGAACCTTTAAATCCTAATAGTTTTATTTCCGGCTCTACTCCCCCTGATTTACAAGAACTAATTGCAACACTTGGCACAGCCAGTGGCAATTTAGCTCAAATTCTTGAAAATCTTGATAATACTCTTGCTTCTGTAAATAATCTTATCTCAAATGATACATTAGTTTCCAATTTACAGGAAATTATAAAAAATACTAATAATACAATTACTCGATTGAATTCTCTGGTAAATAATAATTATTCTAATCTCAATCAAACAATAAAAGATTTACATAATATTTCAAATAACTTAGATAACTTAATCGCAAATAATCAATCTGAGGTCAATTCAATTTCTCGTAATCTCGATACAATACTGCGTCATACAAAACCCGTTATGAATAAAGCAAATCTTTTATTTGATTCATTAAATATTGTCATCTCTGATTTGAAAAATCTTACAAATGAACTTCAATCAGGCAAGGGACTTGTATCAAGATTGATTTATGATAAGGAATTGTCGAAAAAATTGGATTCAACAATCATTCAACTTGATACATTACTTAATCAGATAAATCGTTATGGTATTAATACAAATGTAAGGTTAGGTAAGCGACCGTAAGTTGTTACATATCATTAAATTTCGAATTTGATGCAATTTGCAAAATTAAAAATATGGCTATTGCTAATTCCTTCTTTTTTTCTCTTTATCGCCTGTTCATCTCATCCTGAAAAAAGTGGATTTGAACTTCAGCGAGAAATCTGGGATTATACTGATGAGAATGAGGGAAAACCCATCTATATTACTTCGACACTTCCAATTGATTCTGCCGACCCCAA
>JAGOIG010000055.1:5740-11311 GCA_017995735.1 Candidatus Kapaibacterium sp.
CCTGTTCATCTCATCCTGAAAAAAGTGGATTTGAACTTCAGCGAGAAATCTGGGATTATACTGATGAGAATGAGGGAAAACCCATCTATATTACTTCGACACTTCCAATTGATTCTGCCGACCCCAACAAGCTCATTTATGATTTCTTCCGCATTGAAACGGATAAATATCCTGATACTGTAAAACTTTATGCTCGTGTGTTCGATAGTTCAGGGCATTTTATTACAAATATGGCAAATCCATATAAAAATAATCCCGATATTAATTATTTTAAAATTCTTGTAGAATATCTGGGTAAGGTATATAATGTTCGAGAGGTTCCAATTGAGTATTTTACAGTGCGGGAATTTGGAGCAAAAGATTCAATTCCTTATAATATTGTATTAACTGTAGATTATTCCGGTTCGATGACAGGTGTTATGGATGCAATTTCGACAGGCACTAATCTCTTTGTATCATTAAAAATGGAATATGACCAAATTGGTATTACGACATTTAATAAAACGACAGATATAAAAGTTCCATTAATGAAAGATAAAGATAAGATTCTTTCTCTCTATAATTTGCGAAAAAATCAAGGAATTGGATCTTTTTCAGCTGTATATGATGCAATATCTTCAAATATAAAGATGTTTGAATACACTCCGATTGATGTTCCGAGGGTGCTTGTAGTATTTTCAGATGGGGATGATAATTATTCAAAGGAAAAGATTGGGGATTTGATTGATTCAGCCAAAAAAGAGCAAATTCATATATTTACTGTCGCGTTTGGTTATTCTAAGGATGAAAATTTAAGATATTTAGCCCAATACACTGGTGGCAAATTTTATAAGGCATACACAAAAGAAGAACTTATATCAATATTTCGCGATATTTATATGAGCTTGCGTTATTATTATCTTATTACATATCATCCACCAAAATTTTGGGGATATCATAAGGTACGTAGTTATTTGGATATACAAGGACGCAAAGATACACTTTATGCTGAGGCGGAATATAATACATCGGATTTAATGCCCTGGGATGATATTGGCAAAGCATTTACTCGCCCTATTCAATTTGATTTTGATAAATATGATATTAAGCCTGAATCTTATCCAATTTTAGACGAAATTGCTGATGTTATGCTTTCTGACCCAAAATTAAAATTGGAAATTCAAGGACATACGGATAATGTTGGTGGCGTAGATTATAATATGACATTAAGTGAAAATCGCGCTCGTGCTGTTTATGATGCTCTAATATCTCGAGGAATTGAACCAAGCCGTTTGCGTTATCGTGGTTTTGGATTCTCTCGCCCTATTGCCAGCAATGATACCGAAGAAGGACGTGCAAAAAATCGAAGAACAGAATTTGTAATTTTAGCTAAGTAATAAATTGAAAAAAGTATTTAATAAAATCATTATAGTATTCTCTTTTGTATTTGTGATAAGTAATTCAAAAATAATGGCAATGGAAATTGATTCCGCCTATATTGTCAATCATTATAGCGATGTTGCTGATAAAATTATAAGCTTATCGGAAAAAGATAGCTCTGCTTGGCAAAAGCTTGCTTATTTCTGCGATATGTTTGGTAGTCGATTGAGTGGTTCAACAAATTTGAATAAAGCAATTGACTGGATGTATGAGGAATTTAAAAAAGATGGATTCCAAAATGTGCGTAAAGAGGAAGTAATGGTCCCGCATTGGATTCAACGCAATTCTACACTCAATATGATCTTTCCTTATAAATATGAAATTGATGTGTTAGCGCTTGGGGGTTCGATTGCAACACCAGAGAATGGAATAACTGCACCTGTGCTTGTTGTTGAAAGCTTTGATGATTTGGAAAACCATAAAAATGATGCTAAAGGCAAAATTGTAGTTTATAATTTTCCCTTTGAATCGTATGGAAAGACATTTCAATATAGATGGTCGGGCGCTGATAAAGCCTCAAAATATGGTGCAGTAGCAAGTTTAATACGTTCGCTTACACCTGATATTTCGACAATACCACATACAGGTGTTATGGGATATACTGATTCAGTTCCAAGAATTCCCGTAGGGGCAATTTCACCACAGTATGCAGCATTGCTGGGCAGAATTCAAAAAAATGGAATAACACCTATTTTGGAAATGAATTTTGACACAGAAAAACTGCCCGATACAATCTCATATAATCTAATGGGAGAAATTACGGGTTCTGAATATCCAAACGAAATAGTAGCGCTTGGTGGGCATACGGATTCTTGGGATGTTGGATTAGGTGCGCACGACGACGGTGGGGGATGTGTTGCAACGTGGTATGCTTTAAAAATGATAAAGGATCTCAATCTTAAACCACGTAGAACAATGCGAGTTGTCCAGTGGGTGAATGAAGAGAATGGGACACGTGGCGGGCAAGCTTATGCTGAAAAACATAAGATTGAGAAGCATTCGCTTGTTTTTGAATTTGATTCAGGTGTGTTTCCACCTAATGTTATTGGATTTACAGGTGACGATAAAATGCTTGCTATTTTGAAAGGTATGGAGCCAATTCTAAAAAAGATTAACCCTGCAATGATTGTCCGCAAAGGTGGAGGGGGTGTAGATATTGGTCCAATGATGAAGTTGGGTGTTCCTGGTATGTCTTTGGGAACAGAAGATGAAGGCAAATATTTCTGGTATCATCATTCAGAAGCAGATACACCTGATAAAGTAAATCCCGACCAACTCAATCAATGTATAGCAGCAATAGCAATTGCAACATATATTTATGCAGATTTGCCAGATTATTTTTCAACGAAATAAATCAATAACTTGAACCCACGATTTTAGTTGTAGGTTCAAATGATAATAAAAAAAGAATAAATAGCTTGAACCCACGACTTAAGTCGTGGGTTCAAAATATGTATAAGTAAATTAAATACAAAATATGACAAAAGAAGAACTTGGAAAAGAAATTTATAATTTATCCCATCTGACTGGAGAATTTCTCTTGAGATCCGGTAAAATAAGTAATGAATACTTTGATAAATACCAATTTGAATCGTTCCCGAATTTATTAAAAGCCATTGGATATGAAATGGCAAAATTAGTACCTTCAAGCTGCGAAGTGCTTGCAGCCCTTGAAATGGGTGGAATTCCGATTGCTACTGCTATAGCAATGGAAACAGGTTTGCCGTTAGTTTTCGTAAGAAAAAAAGCAAAAGAATATGGAACAAGGAAATTTTCAGAAGGTATTGAAATTGCAAATAGAAATGTTGTGATAATTGAAGATGTCGTCACAAGCGGTGGACAGATTATATTAAGTGCAAATGATATTAAAAGTATTGGCGCTAAAGTAGATACAGCGTTATGTGTAATTGATAGGGAAGAAGGTGGAAGAGAAAAATTGCTGGAAGCAGGATTAAACCTCATTCCATTGTTTAAAATGAGCGAGCTAAAACAGTGGGCATTAGTGGACTCGAACCACTGACCTCTCGGATGTGAACCGAACGCTCTAACCAGCTGAGCTAAACACCCTCTTTACAAAATTACGAAAATAATTGAAAATATGATTTGTAATCTTGTTATTTTGACCGTATTGAGAAATCCACTTAGCAATTTCTTTAATTACTTTATAATTCCTTTTTCCGATTAATTTTTAGGATATTAATTCAAAAATATATCTTAATTTTGTATTTATTAATATTTCATTATTTAAAAAACTGTTGTGTAACAAACGACAGAATAAAACAATAAAATTAAATTGAGGATAAAATGGCAGATAACTCTTTCAATCCTTTTCAAATGGCACAGCAACAATTTGATCAAGTTGCAACCAAATTAGGACTCGATGATGCAACAAAAGATTTATTGAGAAATCCCGATAGGGAATATCAATTCAATATTCCAGTAAGAATGGATAATGGAACATATCGTGTGTTCCGTGGTTTCCGTGTGCAACATAGCGATGCACGTGGTCCAGCAAAAGGTGGTATTCGATTTCATCCAGGTGAAACAATAGACACAGTTCGTGCTTTAGCAATGTGGATGACATGGAAAACCTCGGTTGTTGACATTCCACTTGGAGGTGGAAAAGGTGGCGTGATATGCGATCCACACACTCTATCATTACGTGAGCAAGAACTTATTGCACGTGGTTGGGTTCGCCAAATTGCACGTAATGTTGGTCCCCTACAAGATGTTCCTGCACCTGATGTAATGACAAATGCTCAGCATATGATTTGGATGCTTGATGAATATGAAAAAATCACGGGCTATAAATCCCCAGGTTTTATCACAGGGAAACCTGTAGGTTTAGGCGGTTCTCTTGGCAGAACTGAAGCAACAGGCTATGGTGTGATTATTACTTTACGTGAAGCATTAAAAGAATTAGGAATTGATATAAAGAAAACTACTGCATCATTCCAAGGATTTGGTAATGTTAGCCAATTTGCGGTCGACTTATATACAAAATTAGGTGGCAAAGCAATTGCAGTATCATGCTGGAATAATGAAGAAAAGAAATCCTATACCTATAAAAAAATGTCAGGCGTAACATATAACGAGCTAATTTCCATTACAAACAAATTTGGCGAAATTGATGTCAATAAAGCCCGCGAACTAGGTTATGAAATTTTACCAGGTGAGGCTTGGATTGAGCAAGAAGTTGATATTCTTGTTCCTGCAGCCCTTGAGAACCAATTAAATGCAGGAACTGTAAACAAGATTAAACCAACAGTGAAAGTAATTGCCGAAGGTGCAAATGGTCCAACAACTCCTGAAGCAGACGAAGTAATCAAAGCTAAAGGTATCTGGATTATACCTGATTTTCTTGCAAATGCAGGTGGGGTGACTTGTTCATATTTCGAGCAAGTTCAAAGCAATATGAATTTCTTCTGGTCAAAAGAAGAAGTACTTCAGAAACTTGATGACAAAATGACTACTGCATATCATGCAGTATCAAATATGGCACACGAGAAGAACGCTTATATGCGCGACGCAGCATATATGATTGCAATCAAACGCGTTGCGGATGCAGTAAAATTGCGTGGCTGGGTATAAAATTATAATTTAATTAAATTTAAAATAAAGGCATTCTTTTAAGGGATGCCTTTTTTTATGCTTTTGGATGAAAGTGTCGATGCACTTCCTTAATATATTCTTTATCAAGATGTGTATAAATTTGTGTTGTTGAAATATCTGAATGTCCGAGCATTTCCTGTACTGCTCGAATATCAGCACCGCCTTCAAGCAAATGTGTTGCAAACGAGTGCCTGAATGTGTGGGGGCTTACCTTCTCAGCAATTCCAATTTTTGTGGCATAGTTCTGTATTATCTTCCAAATTCCCATTCGCGTTAATTGCTTACCTCTTTGATTTAGAAAAATAAATTGATTATCTCCGGTGGTCGATAGAAAAATTGGTCTAACTTTTTCGATATATTCTTTAAGCCAAAATTGAGCTGATTTGCCAATTGGGACGATTCTTTCTTTTGAGCCTTTGCCTATAATTTGCAGAATTTCGTACTCCCATATTATGTTTCTCGATGTTAAATTCCTCAATTCAGAAACACGCAAGCCGCATGCATAGAGCGTTTCTATTATTGCCCGGTCTCTAATACCTG
>JAGOIG010000208.1 GCA_017995735.1 Candidatus Kapaibacterium sp.
AAAAGGTTTGCGGTCGTTATACACCACAAATAAGAGCAGTGAGTGGGGTGTACGGTTCAGAATTTAAAGACCAATCAGTAATTGATGAAGTAAGGAAAATGGCTGATGAATTTGCTGACACATTTGGTCGACGTCCGCGTATATTGGTTGCGAAAATGGGACAGGATGGACACGATCGCGGTGCAAAGGTGATTTCTACCGCTTTTGCAGATTTGGGATTCGATGTTGATATAGGACCCTTATTTCAAACACCTGAAGAAACTGCGCGAGATGCGGTTGAAAACGATGTTCATGCAATTGGGGTTAGTTCTCTTGCAGCTGCACATAAAACGCTTGTACCACAATTAATTGATGAACTTAAAAAATATGGTAGAGGGGATATTCTTGTGTTTGTCGGTGGTGTTATACCTCCTCAGGATTATCAATTTTTGTATGATGTTGGTGTTTTGGATATATTTGGACCTGGTACGGTAATTCCTGAATCAGCAAAGAAGATACTTCAGCATTTATTTGAAATATTAAGCTAATACTTAAACGATGGAAAATAAAATTTCTAAGTCTAATAGTAGAAGCAAATTTAGAAAAGCAATTTTAACAGTAGATGATTATTATAATGGAATAATCTCAGGAAATCGAGCAATTTTATCGCAAGCAATTACACTTATCGAAAGCAAATCCCAACAAGACGAGCAAATTGCGCAAGAACTTATTACACGTATTCTTCCACTTTCAGGAAAGTCAATTAGAATTGGGATTTCGGGTTCACCAGGTGTCGGCAAAAGCACATTCGTTGAATCATTCGGCAATTTTCTTATTAATCAGGGAAAAAAGGTTGCAGTCCTTGCAATAGACCCATCAAGTCATCGTACGCACGGTTCAATACTTGGTGATAAAATTAGGATGGAGAATTTGTCGCGAAATTCATCTGCTTTTATCCGACCAAGTCCAAGCGGGGATGTGGCGGGCGGTGTATCTCGCAAAACACGGGAGACAATATTGCTATGCGAGGCTGCAGGATATGACATTATTTTGATTGAAACTGTCGGCGTAGGTCAAAATGAAGTAGAAGTGCGGTCAATGGTAGATTTTTTTCTTGTACTCTTATTGCCAAATGCTGGCGATGAGCTTCAAGGAATAAAAAAAGGAATAATTGAACTTGCTGATGCTATCGTAATCAACAAATCCGATGGCGACCAGGCAGCTATTGCTGAACGCACAAGAAAAGAATATCAAATGGCATTGCATATTCTTTCTCCAAAAGACAAAAAATGGACTCCAAAAGTGCTGACCTCCTCTGCATTATATAGTCAGGGAATCGATGAAATCTGGAACACAATAAAAGATTATTTTAATTATGCAAAGGAAAATGGGATTTTCGATAAGAACCGCAAGGAGCAACTTCTTGAATGGTTTGATAATTTATTAAAAGAAACAATACTTGATGCTTATTTTAGGGACAAAGAATTTCGTGAAAAAATAGAAAAACAAAAAGAAAAAATCGCAAATCAAGAAATCTCGCCTGTGAATGCCGTAAGGGAAATATTATAATAAATGAACTTACGACTTAACTTTTGGGTTCATAATAGAAACACACACCTTTCACCAATTTCACCGTAGAGACGCCATATATGGCATTTCTACGGTGCATCTATATGAACCTACGACTTAAGTCGTAGGTTCATATAGTGATAAATATTTTATACATATAAAACGGTAAACATTAAATTCTAATAAAAATATTATTATTGAATAAAATTTTTGTAATTTGTAAATATAACCTAATTAAAGATAAAAAATGAAAAAAATCTTTTTATTTTGGTTGATTATTTTGATTTTCCCGTTAAGGATATTTTCACAACCTATAATTTCGTATATCCTTCCCGATATAGGAACTCCCGACTTAAACACATATATTGAAATAATAGGTCCAGCGACGCTCACTAAAAATTTCGGCAATGATGGATTTTATTTAAATAATCTTGGTGATCAAATTCGTTTGGAGGTAGTCAATCCTGTTGATACTCAAAAGATTATATTTGGACCAATTGTGATAAGTTGGGATGGAAGGATGATTTCATCACAAGTATTTGTCAATCCAAATGTGAAACCAAATTCATGGGATTGGCAGCAATTGACGGCTGAGTTTCGGATTCCAATACGTGTTTTTATTGCAGGTAATTATTCGAATATAGATACATTTTATATAGTGCAACCCTTTCATTTGGGAGATATATCAGGGAAGACTGATTCAATACTTGGGCAAGGTGAGCTTGGAAAACGCTCTAGGCGTGGTGCGATGATAATTGACTCTGCAATATTTGGAAATAGGAGATATTTCATATCGCTAAATGATTGCGATCCATTGAATTCGCCTGATTCAGGCAATCAAGCATATTTGCCGTTCATTCTGCTTGCAAAGGGTCCAATCACAGGAGGACCAAACACTGTGATAGATTTAAGTGGTGGTTTGTCACGAATTCAAGATGCAGGACCTGGTGGTGGAGGCGGTGGTGGACGATTCCATGATGTTGGGT
>JAGOIG010000056.1 GCA_017995735.1 Candidatus Kapaibacterium sp.
ACCTAATGGTATCCATTCACCTTGTGAATATTTATCTCCAATTACTAATGCAAAATAGCGGCCCCTTTCTAAATATGGAGCCGTATTATCCACAACAGCCCCAAACATTTCTAATATCTTAATTTCCATTCCCCTTGCCCATTTTTATTTTTAATAAATTCGATCATCTTATCCCCGTTTTGATTTGCTACTAAATTATTAAAATATATCATTTCCTCATTATTTAAATCGTAAATTGGAAATGTGCTTATTAGTTTCCTAACTTGCAATAATCCTAAATACTTGCGCGTGTATTTGCTCTTTGAATATTGATAAGTTGTCATAAATTCGCTATCTGTCATCATGCGAAAATATTCCAAAATTAAATTAAAATAATCCTTTAATAAAATTTGCTCTTCAAATGAAATTGCTTGATTGCTAAATACTTGAATTGGATGCATCCTATGCGTATCTTTTGTAACAAGAATCCCATCCACACCAAACACATCCCTAATTTTATACAACCCGGCTCTTCCATCCATACTGCCCGTATCCACAGTTCGCACAAATAATATATTTGATTGTATTTTGTTATAAAGCATCTCATTGACCTTGATTGTTATCTTTTCGTAAGATTTTCCATTGAATCTATTTGCATCAATAACATCGATTGCAAAATCACCTGGATTATTTTCTACTTCCTCTACTGTCAGATAATATTTTATTTTCAGTGGTTTTTGAGTGTAATATTGGCGTAAAAATTCCTCAAATTCATTCCCTGCCCGATAATGCGTTTTTGGGTCAAGCGTATATACTCTTTTATGCTCATCAGTATTTATTTTAATTCCTTCAAAAGTAAGGACTTCCTGTTTAGGTAAATCTTTTTTCTCAAAAAAGCAAATTGCAACATTCGTTCCCGTAAATTCAAATATTTCTTTTTCAAATATTATCGCTTTTTTAATTGTGTAATATTTCAAAAAATCATCCCGTATTTTATTTGAAACCGCAAATCCGAAAATAAAATTCGATGGAATTATGTAAATCATATCCTGCAAACCATTTTTCAAATCGTTCTTTAATGCCAACTGATACAAATCCTGATAGCCTTCGTTTTCCCCTTGGAAAAATTCCAAATATTGCTGCGTCTCGCTATGCTTTGCAATGTAACCTAAATATAAATATGGCGGATTTGTGATATGGAAAATTGGAAGCCCAAGTTCAAGCAAAAATGTCGGATAATCCCTAATCGTATCCCATTGCAGAATATGCTGTTTTGCAATATCTTGCGGAATGCCATAACTTATGGCATTTTCGATTGCAAGGTCAACTAATTCGTTTTGAATATCAAATAAATAAATATGCTTCTCGAAAAATTCAATTCGTTCATTTTGTGGAACATAATCCAAAATAGGTAGCACAAGGTTGCCCGCACCTGCAAATAAATCCACCCAAATATACTCGTGCAGTATATCGCGAATCTCAGGCAAAATATACCGCTCAAATATCTGCACGGGAGTTAAATGCTCGCCATAAGTCCTACGATTGTCAATGTGTTTCAAAGTTGAAAATATTTTACTCTCTATTCAAATGTTCAGCAATAATACTAATAAATTTATCTCCATAATTCTGGTGAAAATATTCGCCAATTCCCCGAACAGCGATAAGGGAGTCTTTATTGATTGGCTTTTGTCTTGTAATTTCTCTCAAAGTAATATCACTACAAATCCTAAATGAAGGTATATCTTTTTCTTTAGCAATCTCTTTCCTTAAATGTTTTAACTTATCAAATAGCAGCTGATCCTTTTCATCAAATTCAAAAACATCGTAATCCATAAAACTTTCAAGAAATTTGATATTGACCTTGTATCGATTTTCAAGAAAATCAATACTATTTTTATTCAAATTCAAAACGGGCATATTTTTATAATCTGATACATTTTTTACATCAATAAGTTCTGCCGAAATCAGATTATCAATGATAGCCTCTAATTGTTCGCTTGTAAATCCTTGTAATACAGAGAAAGTTGCCAAATTATACAAATTATTATCAATATTGAAACTGGATTTTATCCCTTTAAGCACTGAAATTGTCTTTTTTATCCCTAAAGGAAATGGTAATTCAAAAATACAATAGAGAATCATCTTGCACACTGCTTGTTCATAATCATAGAAGATACTTTTTACATCCATATTTCATTTTCGCCCATTTATTTGATTTTCTTTATATTCTTATCAAATGCTTCTCAAAATCTGCCACCACCCATTTTTTCCCTTTCTGGATTACTTTATATCCCTCTGCTTCGAGGAGCTTTGCTTGCGCTTCGACTCCACCGGGATATTTCTCGTTAATTTCTCCACCCGCTTTCAGTGTTCGCCAATATGGTGTTGCATTGTTTTTGCCTTCTGCGATATCTTCAGCTGCGGCTTCAGCTGCAATGCGAGCAAATATTCCCGTCGTAATAGGGCAACCGATTGTAGCATTATGCTTTTTAGCAATTAACTTGCGAATATCATTAATTGTAATAAGATTGCCCTGCGGTACCGTTTTCATAATTTCATCAACCTCCAATGGTGCGGGAATCGCAACAGTATCGCCTTCTTTTGAGCCCCACCTTCCCGCCATATTTGGACCAACCTCCACCACTTTTGGCAAATCCTTACTATCTGCCAATTTTTCCTTCCAGGTCTTACGTTTTGCTGACATAAATCACCCCTTAAAAAATAGAAACTTATAAGTTCAAGTTTTTTGTGAATTACAAAATGCTAAATTAATAAAAAAATTAAAGGAAAAGCAAAAAAGTAGGGGTTCAAAATCTTGAACCCCTACAGATGGAGAAAGGGTGTATGAAATACGCCCTTAAAATTATATTATAATCCTTTTTCTTTCAGGAAATTATTTACAATATCCTTTATTGTGGGTTTACCGATTTCTGATAATTCATAATTAACGCGAGTGTGGGGTTTAGAGATTTTTATAAATCGACCAAGGTTAATTGGTGTGCCAATCACAACTGAGTCGCATTCTACGCGATTAATTGTTTCCTCTAAATCCCTCATCTGCTGTTCGCTATATCCCATTGCGGGAAGCAAATTGCCAATATATGGATATTTTTTGAATGTATCAGCTATTTTGCCTGTGACCCAGGGACGAGGATCGATAATTTCCTCAGCTCCATATCTTTCAGCAGCCACTACACCCGCGCCTATTTGCATTTCACCGTGGGTGAGAGTTGGACCATCCTCAATTGCAAGTACTCGCTTGCCTGTTATCATTTCAGGATTATCAACCATAATTGCAGATGCTGCAAGCATAATTTGTGCTTTTGGATTATATTTACGAGCATTTTCAAGCACTTCATCCACATCCTCAGGATATGCTGAATCTACTTTATTGATTACAATTACATCAGCCATACGGAAATTCACCTCACCAGGATAATATCCAATTTCATGGCCTGGACGCAATGGGTCGGCTACTACAATTGTCAAATCTGGTTTATAGAAGGACATATCATTATTGCCACCATCCCAAACGATGACGTCTGCTTCCTTTTCTGCTTCGCGCAATATTGCTTCATAATCTACACCTGCATAAATAACACTTCCCATCTCAATATGTGGTTCGTATTCTTCCATTTCTTCAATTGTGCATTTATGCTTTGCAAGGTCTTCAATTGCTGCAAAACGTTGCACTTTTTGGATTTCCAAATCACCATAAGGCATAGGATGACGAACACTCACAACTTTCTTACCCGCTTCAAGCAATGCTTTCACAACTGCACGAGTTGTTTGGCTTTTGCCACTACCAGTTCTAACTGCGGTGACCGCAATAATTGGCTTGCTTGATTTTATCATTGTTGGCTGTGCGCCAAGCATAGAAAATTTTGCACCGCTTTTCATTACTCGTGAGCCGAGATGCATTACAGTATCGTAAGGTAAATCGCTGTATGAAAGAACACATTCATCAATATTATGCTCTGCTATTAATTTTTCCAAATCTGCTTCATCATAAATGGGTATTCCATTTGGATAATATTGTCCTGCTAATGATGCAGGATATTTTCTTCCCGCGATATCGGGAATTTGCGTTGCTGTGAAAGCAACCACTTCTACGTCAGGGTTATTCCTATAACATACATTAAAATTATGGAAATCTCTCCCTGCTGCTCCCAAAATTATCATTCGTGTTTTTAACATAAATCACCTAAGTTATTATTAATTAATAAAATTGTTACAAATCTATTTTTTTATTCCACTTAAAAAAGTAGCGTTGGTTTATTCTTCTTCAAATAGCATTGTTAGCAACGCCATTCGCACATATAGTCCATTTTCGGCTTGGCGGAAATATGCGGCTCGAGGATCTTTATCGACTTCGGGTGCAATTTCCACTGAACGCGGCAATGGATGCAATATGATTGAGTCCTTCTTTAATCGGCGTAATACACTTCTATCAATAGCATAAGATTTTGGGTCTATATTTTGCGAAACAAGTCGCTCGCGGTCAATCCGTGTCATATATAGAACATCGATATTTTCAATTATTCCTTTTGTAGTATTTGATTTCTCATAGCTAATATTGTGCTCATCGAGATGTTCCAAAATATCTGGTTTCATTTGCATCTCATCAGGTGCAATAAAATAAATCTTAATTCTATCGAATTTGCTAAGCAAATATGCAAGTGAACGTGCTGTGCGCCCATTATCTAATGCTCCGATAAATGCAACGCTCAATCCATCAATTGTATGACATTCATTATGAATAGTATATAAATCAAGCAATGCTTGAGTGGGATGTTGCCCACCACTGCCGTCACCTGCATTGATAATTGGAACTTTAGATACCGCGGCGGCACGTTTTGCTCCACCTTCCTCATAATGCCTCAACACAATCACATCGCAATAATTCCCGATAATCTTGATTGTATCCTCGAGGGTTTCCCCTTCGATAACTGACGAAAATTCCTGTGCTTGCTCAGTTGATAAAATATTACCTCCTAACCTTAGCATTGCTGCTTCAAAAGAAAAACGTGTTCGCGTAGAAGGTCCATAAAATAAAGTCGCCATAATCTTATTATGGTAATCGTGTGTGCCACCACGAGCTACTATTTTCTTCATTAAATTTGTGCGTTCAAATAAATCCATTATACGTGGAACTTTGAACTGTTGCGATTCAATAATATGATTTAATTTCATTTTATATCTTCCATTTTTTCAAAATTATGGCAAAATTGTTGTTCCTGCTTTCCCTTCTACAGCTTCAGCAAGATATTCAAATGTAGTAATAATTGCTTTTTTCCCACCGTTGCGTAAATATCTCATCACTGCTTCGACTTTCGGTCCCATATTTCCCGGGGGGAAATGCCCTTGATTATAATATTTTTCAATTTCATCTAAATGCACTAAATCCAATCCCTTTTGATTTTTCTTTTTATAATTTAGATAAACTTTGTCTGCATCAGTGCTAATTATAAAAATATCTGCATTAATTCCATTTGCAAGCAATGATGATGAACGGTCCTTATCAATCACCGCCTCGCTTCCCTCGATTGTTCCATCGGGCTTACGAATAACGGGTATCCCTCCACCACCAAGTGCAATTGTAATAATATCCATATCTATTATTTTTTGGATAATATCCAATTCAAGTATGTCTTTTGGCTCGGGTGATGGTACAACACGTCGCCAACCGCGGGCTGCATCCTCAACTACTTGCCAGCCAAGTTGTTCTTGCTTTTCTAATGCGACAGCGTGAGTATAAAATGGACCTACAGGCTTCGATGGATGCTCAAATGCAGGGTCATTTTCATCCACTAATACCATTGTAGGGATAGTCATTACTCTCTTATTTATATTATTTTCCAGAAATGTCCGAATAAATGCACGCTCTAAGATATATCCAATCTCGGATTGAGTTGTTGCAACGCACATATCCAATGTATGCGGATATACTTCATTTATAGCACGCTCAGAACGAATAAGAGCAGCACCAACTTGCGGACCATTTCCGTGCGTGATGACCACTTCCCAGCCATTATTGATAATGCGGGAAACACCTTTTGCAGTGAGATATGCGTTCTCGAATTGCTCTTCTAATGTCCCGCGCTGGCCTGCTCTTATTAACGAATTGCCTCCAATTGCAATTAATGCTTTTGGCACATTGACCTCTATTTCATTAATTGATACATAATTGATTTTTGTGCATGCAATCTATTTTCTGCTTCCTGGAATACAACTGAATGCACTGAATCAATCACTTCATCTGTTACTTCATCTCCACGATGTGCAGGCAAGCAATGCATAAATATTGCATCAGGTTTAGCTTTGGAAAATAGTTTCATATTTACTTGATAAGGCATAAATATTTGTTTTCGTATTTGTGCTTCGGATTCCTGCCCCATTGATGCCCAAACATCGGTATAAATCACATCTGCATTTTTTACAGCTTCCATCGGATCATAAATCAATTGCAACTTCGCTCCTGTTTGCTTTGCATCTTCTGAGGCTTGTTGCCATGCTGCAAGATTTGGTTCAAAACCTTTTGGAGTGGAAACTGTTACATTTACACCCAATCTTGCACCCGCAAACATTAATGAATGAGCAACATTATTACCATCGCCAACATAAGTTAGATTTATAGAATTATCTAATTTTCCCTTTACTTCTAATATTGTCAAATAATCAGCCATTGCTTGGCAAGGATGCGAGAAGTCCGTTAATCCATTTATAATTGGAATTTTTGCAAATTTTGCCATATCTTCCACAATCGAATGTGCAAATGTTCGAATCATAATGCCTTGCACCATTCGCTCTAAATTTTTTGCAACATCATAAACGCTTTCTCTTTTGCCAAGATTAATTTCATTTGGTGATAAATATAGTGAAAATCCACCCAATTGCTGTATGCCAACATCAAATGAAGTACGGGTGCGTAGCGATGGCTTTTCAAATATCAATGCTAATGTCTTGAATGTTAAGGACTTTGAATATTTCAATGGATCCTTTTTCATATCAATTGCCAATTCAAAAGTGTGCAAAATTTCATCCTTCGTAAAATCACGAATGGAAAGGAAATCTTTTTTCATATTTTTCCCTTATTATTTGTTTGTAAATAAGTTAATTTATAAGAGTATTATTTTCTGTTTTTTTAGGGGATTATCACTATTCAGACAGGTGCATCAGTTATGTAATGCTTAAAGTTGCAGATTTTCAAAGCTCGCGTCTTTTGTCTGAATATAATTGGCTTTGAAATCAAAGTTCTTTTGTAAAGCATATAATTATGTAATTTATAGATTTTCAAAAAGTTAACTTTTTTAAAATACAAAATTAAGAAATAATTTCCATTATAAAGAATGACTAATTTCAAAAAATGTATCAATAATTGATTATTTTTGTAAATTATTTAAATTGAAATTAAATGGCGGAACAACTACCTCGCTGGAAATATCGATTTAAGAATTATGATAAAGCTTTCCAAAAATTAGCAATGATTGTAGAAAAAAAAGAACTTGGAGAGCTTGAGCAGATGGCACTTATTCAAGCGTTTGAATTTACTTTTGAACTTGGATGGAAAACGATGAAAGATTATCTTTTAGAAAACGGATTTGAGGTTAGGAGCCCAAAAGATGCAATAAGACAAGCATTTTCTGCGGAGTATATCGATAATGGGGAGATTTGGATGGAAGCAATTAATAAAAGGAATGAATCTTCTCATACTTATGATGATGCGGTTTTGTTAAATTCTGTAAATTTCATTATTAACGAATTTTATGGAGCTGCAGAAAAATTCTACAAAGATTTTACATCAAAGATTAATATAGAATGAAATTTGGATTATCAGATCAACAACTCGAAACAATTATTGAAATAATTTCATCATTTCCTGAAATTACAGAAGCCATTATTTTCGGTTCAAGAGCTATAGGCACAAATAGGCAGGGTTCTGATATTGATATTGCAATAAAATGCAATAATTCAAAGTTCAATAAACGGGGAAATTTATTAAGTCGATTTGAAGAAAGCAACTTGCCATTTTTTGTAGATATTGTCGATTATAACTCGATAACTACAAATGAGTTAAAAATGCAAATCGACCTTTATGGAGTTGTTTTTTATAACAGAAAAATGAATTAAATTTGCTGAAATTAATTTATACCTATATTTAAAAAAATGCAAGAAAACCTACCTCTAGTTATTGACCTCGATGGCACGTTGATATCGACTGATATACTTATGGAACTAATGTTTGTTTTGCTAAAACGCAATCCATTGTATATTTTCCTGATAATCTTATGGCTTACCCGTGGTTATGCATATCTAAAACAAAAAGTATTTGAACGAACAGAAATTGATGTTTCAACATTAGCATATAATCAAGATGTAATTGATTTTGTGCTTGAAGAAAAATCAAAAGGACGGGAAATTGTGCTTGCGACTGCCAGTCTTAAGTCAATTGCGGATAAAGTTGCGGATTATCTTGGATTTTTTGACCAGGTCATTGCCACAACTCCTGAATTGAATTTGCGTGGCAATAATAAACGACGCATTTTAGTAGAGAAATTTGGTGAAAAAGGTTTCGATTATATTGGTGATTCTTATGTCGATATATATATTTGGCAATCAGCTCGCTATGCATATT
Organism: Candidatus Kapaibacterium sp.; assembly: GCA_017995735.1. Taxonomy (GTDB): domain Bacteria; phylum Bacteroidota; class Ignavibacteria; order Kapaibacteriales; family UBA2268; genus UBA2268. Next base: position 8,615 of record JAGOIG010000056.1, read on the forward strand.
TAGTTAAGCCACCAAAATTATTGCAGCAACGTGTCGAGAAAGTCGCCCAAATTAAAAGGATTTTTCCTGCAAAACGTGGGAAATTGGAAGCATTTTTAAGTGAAATTCGATACAAACAATGGTTAAAAAATACGCTGATTTTTATTCCAATCATTTTAGCGCATAAATTTATTTTTATTGAATATATATATTTACTCATTGGATTCTTTGCATTTAGTCTGACAAGCTCATCCATTTATCTACTAAATGATTTAATCGATATTCCCAGCGATAGAAAGCATCCAATAAAGCGGAACCGCCCCCTCGCATCAGGCGAAATGCATATTACAACTGGATTTTATTTGTCTATTATATTTTTTGTAGTAGGATTTTTAATTTCAATTTTATTCCTGCATCCTGGATTTGCAATTGTGCAAGCTATTTATTTCATATTGAATTGGCTTTATTCACGTTATTTGAAAAAAGAAGTGGTTGTCGATATTGTAATTTTATCTATTTTATATTGCTTGCGGTTGATTGCAGGTGCAGTTCAAGCGGAAGTCGAAATTTCAAATTGGCTTTTAACATTCGCTTTATTTATATTCTTATCGCTTGCAACATTAAAAAGGTATCTCGAACTCGGTATGCTCCAAAAAAGTGGTAGTACTCGAAATATACATCGTGGTTATACATTTGAAGATAGGCAAATTCTACAATTATCAGGTGTGTCGCTCGGGCTTATATCCAGTTTGATTTTTGCATTATATACGCAAAGCGAAAAGGTTGCTGTTTTGTATTCGCATCCCTCGTATTTGATTGGTATTGTTCTTGTGATTGTATTATTTATACTTCGTATATGGATTCTATCATCCCGCCAAGTTGCTAGTGACGATCCCTTTGAGATTGTTATGAAGGATAAGGTCAATTATATTTTGCTTGCAATTTCAGTTGTGATTTTATTGCTTGCTTTATAAATATAATAATTAAGAAAATTTGCTTGCTAACTCATCTGTCTTAAATATTCCTTTTTCTGTGATAATACCCGTAATTAAATTATGTGGTGTTATATCAAATGCAGGATTATAAATTTTGTAATTATCAGGCACGATTCGCACTTCTTCTAATTTATCTTTTGACGTTAACCCAATAATATGAGAAACCTCCTTTGGATTGCGTTCCTCAATAATTATTAAATCTCCATTTTCCGTATTAATGTCAATAGTAGAAGATGGTGCAGCAATATAAAAAGGGATGTTATTTGCTTTTGCGGCAAGAGCTTTCAAATATGTTCCAATTTTATTTGCTGTATCGCCATTTTTTGCAATTCTATCAGCACCGACAATAACAAAATCCTCTTTACCATTTTGCATCAGCATACCACCTGCATTGTCTGTAATTAATGAAAAATCTATTCCCTCATTATACATTTCCCACGCTGTAAGCCGCGAACCTTGATTTAATGGACGTGTCTCATCAATCCAAATATGCAAAGGGATGCTTAATCTATGGGCGTTATATATTGGTGCAGTTGCAGTTCCCCAATCTCCACAAGCAAGCCATCCCGCATTGCAGTGAGTGAGAATATTTATTGTGCGATTTCTATTTTTGTATAAATTTTTAATAATTTCAACCCCATTTATACCAATCTGCTCGCAATTTTTTATTTCATTTTCTGCAAATTCATTTGCCTTATCCAGTGCTATGGTAATAGCAGTTGTATCCAGTGTTGTATTTGCAGCAGTTGTATTCAGTGCTATATCAATGGCAGTTGTATTTAGTGCTGTGTTTACAGCAGCTGTATCCCGTGTTGTTTTTGAACCTGTTGAAAAATTATATGCGTGATTTACACCATTTGCAACATACATTGCGCCTTTCTTGAGATTGACAGCAGTTGGCCTGACTGCGATTAATTGATTAATCAATTCATTAAAATAATCAAGGTTGCCTTTGCATTCCCGAGTAGCAAAATATGCAGCATAAGCCGCAGCAATTCCAATAGCAGGTGCACCTCGCACTTGCATTGATTTTATTGAATTGATTACTTCCTCAAGTGTTTTAAGGGGAATGATTTTAAATTCAAAAGGCAAAAGCGTCTGGTCGATAATCATTAATTCATTATTGTTATTATCAAACCAAACAGAACGATATTGCACATCATTAACTTTCATAAAGCAACTTTTTAACAAGCATTAGATATTTTTAACGAGAAAACCGCTTTTATTGTTTCAAATTCATCACCGATTAAATCCTCTAAGACTTGCATTATTACATCATATTCACCATATATCTCAGTGCTCATAGCATTTATATTTACAATCAATTCTTTGTGAGTTTTCAATTTATCAAGAAAAAAATTGATGGGGGTTGTGTAATTTTCAATAAATGGATACATACTGATTTCAACTGATACTTTCATTTTATAACTCTTTTTTAACAAAACCTACTAAAAATGCGCCATTTTTCCGCAAAACATCTCTTGAAATATCATCATCATAATCCAACACTTGATTAGGTTCATTTTCTGAAATATTTTCTGAAGGCTCAATGCTTCCTTTATTGTCAGTTATCAATGCACATCCTTCGATTACAGTGCTACCAAAAATATTCAAAATTTCTTGCAATTGCTCTGTGTCAAAG
>JAGOIG010000057.1 GCA_017995735.1 Candidatus Kapaibacterium sp.
CCAAGAGTATCGGGTAAAGATATAACTTGCCCACTTTTCACTCGTATTGTACCGATATTATCAATTTTCCCACCCTTATTTTCAAGTCCTTGACTATAAATCGTAGGTACTGTAATTAAAAATATGATGAGAATTTTAATAACTAATTGTTTCATTTATATTTAATCACTTATTATTTAAAAATAATTTTATTGTGTATTTTAAGTATTTAATTTGTTTTCAAATAATTACAGTTCTCCCCCTTTTTGACAGAGGGAGAAACTGTAATTAAAAATATTATTGTCCAATTTCTATTACTTGATGGTTTGTGATTGTACCTGCGTTGGTAATTTGTGCTGTTCCAAAGATAACAGGATTAACTGTATAGCCCGCATTCTTTATACTTGATATAAAGAGACCATTAACAGTATTACCCCCCACTCCACCTGGTACAGTCGCTTTGTTGTTCCAATCTCCTGAATTTGCTGTTGCATTGTTATTATAAACACCAGCATTTATTCCACCTGACACGCCTGTTAATGCTGTTTTCACGACATATCCATCGCCATTATCTTCGTTTCCAACTATCAATGACGCATTAGCATAACCTGTTGGAATTGTTATAGAGTTTGCTATTGGATTTGTGCCATAGATTGAATTTTCTGTTGTAATATTATTTGCTTCTGGAGTTCCATAAGCTGGACCTTTTATACCCGCATACACGAGTGTTCTAAGTTCGGCATTATCCGTTGAACTTGGGTATGCACCTTCATCCCAAGTATTTGGATTGGTCCAACGTCCTGAATTTACAGCAATAAAGAGCATAGGCTTGGAAGACAGAACAATATTGCTATTTTTTGATAAGCTATAAATTGTTCCACCATTTGCTACACCATCTAATTTAAGTCCTTTGGTTGGATCTGTAACTAATTGAACAAATCTTGGATCTGTAGCTCCGCTATTTGCTGCAATACCAGCACCACCCGAAACCTTCTGTCTATCGCCTGCGTTATCGCTCCATGCTTCTTCATAATGCAAATTAGCTTCATTACCTGTGAAAGAAGCATCTCTATCGCTAGCAACATAACCTACTCTTAAGTTTGAAATAATACCATTAGTTCCACAATAGTCAATAATTACATTTCTTTTTAAGTCTCTTGTTAAATCAAAATCAGCAGTATTATCAGGTTGAACACCTGGAACTACAAACATTGAAAATGATGGGGAAGGACAATCTGGAACAGTATTGAAAGTAACCTGTGTTTGAGCATTATTAAGTGTATATGCCGTGGTTATGCCTATTGTACCTCTTAATACAACTTTTCCCTGAATGTATTGATCATTATTCGGGCTTGTGTAAGAAATTTTATTTCCACCTGTTGCATCAGTATAGAAACTATAACCTGTCGCGTAATTTGTGCCCATATCGACTATCCCACCTGTAACTGAAACGTTGCCTCTTGTGTGGATATTCCCTGTTGCACTTTTCGTAGCGGCTCCTGTAAATGTCAAGATACCATAATTATTAGCTGGAGCAGCATCGCTTGTGAATACAATATTTTGAGTACCCGAAGTACCTGTATATGCAACAGTAGATGTTGCATCAAATGTCATATTATCATGTTCAGCATCTGCATTTGTAAAAGCTCCCGCAACATCAAGATAGGACCCAGCACCCAGTGCAATAGCTCCCGCAGCTCCAATAGAGAGTGTTCCATTTTGTGTAAAATGCCCCGTCGAATTGAGCGAGAGTGTCCCTCCTGTGACATTAAATACACTACCCGTACTCATTGCAAATGTACCTGTGCCCGTTGTTCGGAAATTTCCACCTGTAACTGTAATATTTCCATCAGCTGTTGATGCACCTGTTCCTAAGGCAAAATCATAATTTGTTGTAAGAGTAGCAGTTGAATGCACTGCAAGCAAACCATCTAATGTTGTGGCGCCTCCCGCAGTCTTAGGACTACCCGATAAATCTAGATTATTATAGCGATTTAATCCCGTCGAGCCACCATTCTCAGCAAAAATAGTTTGCCCGCTTGTTCCTTCATAATAGAATGTACCTGTGTATGTTCTGTCTCCGCTTGCTGCATAGTAGCCTACACCACCTGTTAATGCAGTGTAACCTGGCAATGGTGATGTGCAACCTGATCCTCCAACATAAACCCCATCAGGTATAGATTTTGTTCCACCCGAGAGATATAGATTAGTGTAATGTAATGCTTGGACAGGTTGGCCTGGAGCGGTTGATGCCCAATCAACAGTTCCTTGAATTGGATTCGCTGTTGTTTGGCCAAGTGGAGCAGAACCGTTAAATTGTCCCCCGTTGCTTTTAATTCTTACTACTGCTTCGCAAGCAGCAGTATATGTTCCGCCCGTATTATTTGTAAAGTTTTGAGCGGATGCTACCAAAACATTCAATGCTATAATAAAAAGCACGATAGAAAGTTTTGATACGATAGTTGTTTTTTGTTTCATAAAACCCTCATTTTTAATTAAAATTGTTTATAATTTTCTATTTCTTGTTAAAAACTAAATTACTAAAAAAATATTAATTCTTTGTAAGTAATTATACTTATAAAATTTATCATACGTTAAAATCATTAAATCAATTACCAATTTCTAATATCCCCTGATTATGTATTGCAGATTCATTAATTACATTTTTTCGTACTTGCAAAGCATCAATTCTTGAAACATTAAGAATCGAAGGATTATAATTAATCAAATTACCTTTTATTAATAATGGACTCTCAGCAATTTTTGTGCCTCCATTTTTTAGCAAAACATTGCCTAATCCATTAATCAAATTAGTAGGTATATGACTTATTACTTGCGAATTTCCAACACTTCCATAAAATTCTATATAGCTATCTGTGTCAATATTATAAACCGAATAATTATTGATGGCATCTAATAAACTATTATTCCCACCAATTTTTAAATAAGCATTTGGAGAAATAGACATTGTTCCCGAGGATGTTGTATTATTTGCTGAAAACGTCTGCAAATCTAATGTTCCTTGTAATATTGATAAATCCGATTGTATATTAATGTTTCTATCAACTAAAACAATATTATTACCTAAAGCACCCCAATTATTTATAATTAAAGAATTTACTATATTCGGCAGACCTGTTCCAATTATTTGATTTGCTGAGCCATTGTATTCATAAATGCCATTAGTATTAAAAATACGGCTTTGCATAGTCAAAATATTGCCTGTATTCTCTCCAAGAACCGATATTCCGTTGGGAGAGCCAATTTTCAGATGGGATAATTCACCCATTGTAAAATATTCACCCGATAATGTATTTGTCAGAGTATTTAATATGCCTTTATCATTTGCATCAAGCCCGAGCGATGTACCCATCACATTGGCATTTAGATTTAAAGTAATTTCGTGAGGAGGATTTGCGCCAATTCCGCCACCAATAATAACTGAATCTTGAGAATTATCAGGCCATATACCAGGTCCAAAAACCGGTCCCGAATGCGATGGGTCATAAGTCCAAGAGTTTGGATCATTCCAATTACCCGATTGCCGACTATAGAAAATTCGCTTGAATGCGAAGATATTTCCAAGGGTCCAATCACCTCTTAATTCATTAAATGAATAATTATTTGGGGTTTCAAAAAAGTTTTGCGTATAATCAACAGCAGGTACGGGGACACTTAACCAATAGCCACTTGCTTGCTCAAAGGGTGGCCGCCATCTACCCAAATGATCTAAATTGGTCTCTGTTCCACTTAAATCCGTATCCAAATAATTGAATCTTGCTTTTGCAGTGAAATCGCCTTGCACCGAATCAATTACCCAATATCTCTTCAGGTATTGTGCAAGAGGAGATGTGGAAATATGAGAATGCCCACCCGGAAAGCCTCCTACATCACCTGGAGATACTCGCGAGCCAATTTGTCCAGGTTGATTAACACTTTGAATTGTAATCTCAGCAGGTGTATAATGATCGGAAGTCTCAAAGGAACCTATGGGGAAAGTATATGCTTTCGGCAAACCAACGTTCGAAATTGAACGAATGAGCAGCCCACTGGTTCTGCTTGTTCTAATATACTTATTTGAAGAAAAATTAGTAATTGCATTTGTCGCGGGATTTTTAATGAACAAATTCATTCCATCACCCAAAATGATTATTCCCGGATTGACAAAATTTAAATTGTCTTGAACGTAAATGTGAGTATTATCAGTAAGGTTGATTCCTTCACGATTTACAAACAACAATCCTTGATTTAGCTCCAAATCATAGAGGTTAACGCCGCTCCGATTTTTCAAGATTATGTAGTGGTTAATTGTACTGTCAAAAATCACTTTACCACTAAGCGGTTCGAAAGTCCCATCTGTATTATTTGAATCGAGTATGAATGAATTTAAAATCCGCAGATTTCTATTACCACCACTGAATGTGCCTTGTCTAATAAGTAAAGTATCAATAATATTTATAGTAGGAGCGCCCACATAATTAGAAAGGAATACTTTACGGTTCGCCGTTGTCGAAGAATTATCGCTAATTATTGTTTTTACATGATTTGGTAAACCTGTACCAGTTTGCTGATTTCCTATTGCTGCATTGAAAACATATCTACTTGTACCATAAATCCGTGCATTTGTCTGGACAGGTCCGATATTTCCTTCTGATTCAGGACGAATTCCGTCAACGTGTTGAATACCAAGTGTATTATTATTCTCAAGATTAAATGATAATCCACGGAAATAATTTAAATCCCCATTGATTTGGAAATAACCTGGCAAACTATTATATGTCTCTACTATCACATTTCTAACTGTAGGATAAGTACCATTTTGTAAAGTAATTTTTTTCCCATTGCCAATTCTAACCACATCCATATTTTGGCTTGGAATGCGAGATGGTGGATTATAAGTTGTATATCCACTCAATGACCAGGAATTTGTATTTTGCCAATCGCCATCAGCATAAGAATAAAATGTTACAATCGCAGGATTTCCAATGATAAAATCACCCCACTGTGTGACATTTCTTGAAACAACCGTAGTATCAGAATTTGAAATGAACTCAGGCACTATCCAATTTGCTGCGGGAGGATATGTAGGTGTATGTAAACGATGTTCGAAAAGTCCAATTGATGCTCCGCTTGGAATATCTTGGGGATTGATAAATTGAGTTGTAATCTTATATTTACCTCCACTCCCTAATTGGAAACCGTTTGTTTGAGCCGGCTGAACTGTCCAATATTGTGGAATAATTGACGATGTTGCCAAACCTGAATTTGCTGTATCGGGATGTGATGAATTGGTTAATAATGCATCGAGGTATCCACTAGTGTTATTATCCCCTGTAATTTCTAAAGTTACGGGTCGATAGCTTTGGATTGTATCTGCACCTATAGGATAAAATCTTGTTTGTGCTCCTGTTGTGATGTAAATCGAGAGTGCACCATAGATATGCCCTAATGTGTTGCGTGTAATCTGCTTTAGTCCTAAGTTTGCGGCATTTGGTCCAATAATAACTTTTTGATTATATGTCTTTGCATTAATAAATGCTAAATTATCGGTCTGAAATTCAAGATTATCATTAACTTTGATAGATGAATTAGTTGTTGTATCGTTATCCCCAAGAATCAAATTGCCTGTTGTTTTAAAAATTGATACACTATAAATCTCGAAATATTGTAATGATAAATTAAAATTCTTAAAGTGCTGGTCACCAGGTCCATTAAGTAAAAAGCGCCAGGGTTGAGTCGTAGATGCTGAAGGTGTAGCATTTAAACTTCCATAATTAATTAAATCGCCTTTTAGATTTATAACATTCCCATTTAAATTAAGCAATTGCCTTTCGTTAATATAGATATTATGATTAATTGAGAAATTCAATGATGCAATTTTGGAATAATAATTATTTGTATTTATCGGAGATACTAAATGTAAATCATAAATCGGCATAGATCCCGCAATTTTAAATTCATTGCTTGAATTTGTAAAGATAGAATCGCCCAATTGGATGGTTCCTGCAGTAAGCAATGTCCCACTTTCAGCGTTTATTTCAATATCTGAAGCAGCATTTGGATTAGCATTTGCTACAATTATTCGTCCATCGCTCATATTCAGAATCGAACTAACGCTACGCATATCAAATGACGGGTCAGAAGTAGTGTTTCCGATTTTGCCTACTCGGAAAATTGAATTATTTGAAATAGTTATTTCAGGATAAGATGATGGATTTTGACGAATTAAGCCGCCTGATATATTAATTTCTCCATTTATTAGATTAATACGCGAACCCGTTTGATATAAAAGATGTTCATTTGAATTATCCCCAATTTCTAGAATTCCTCCGTCAATTGTAATATTTGAATTTGCGAATAATGTGAGATTGTTTTTTGTCTGAATTCTACCCTGTTTTACATAAATGGCACTTGATGGTTTTAATTCAACGTTAAATGTAGGATTAGAAATAAGCAAGGTATCTGAGATATTATTAACTAAAACGCCTGAATTAAATATAAATGAAGGAGTTGAATTTATTGATGAATCAGCAAAAGGAATTGATGAAATTATCAAACTATCATTTAATCCACCTGATTTATTTAATGTTACAGAGTTAATCTTAGAAAATTTTCCATTACCTGAAATTATTGAATTCCCCGCTAAGAAAAACTTTAAAGCTAATTTATGATCTGCACTTGTATCTTGGAAGATGATTCCTTGATTTGAATTATTTAACAAATTCTTCGAAATAAATAATGTATCATTGGTTGTTAATCCCGAATTTTCTATTATACTTCCATTATCGTTGTCCAGAAAAACTTGCCTTGTAAATAATCTTTTATTAGGCAAATTTGTTCCGAATTGAAGTACCCCTGGATTGGGCGAGGGGTTTGTCCCTCCAATTCTAAGGCTATCTATCCGGCACGAATCAAGATTGAATACAATATTATACCCATCGATATTCACAGTATCTGATTCAAAGAGCAGTCCTGGATAATATGAAGCAGCCGGACCAGAATGTTTTAATGTTTTATCAGTTGACCAGTTAAGATAGTTATTCCAATCGCCTGAATTCCTACTGTAAAAAATACTTCCTGATGAAAAAGCTCCTACTTCACCTGCTGTCCAATCTCCATTGAAATATAATGTATTATTGATGAGAATTGGTGATGATTTAGCCCAGGGATTAACGCCAACATCAATTTGCCAATATGATGTTTGCCACAATGATGGGATATACTTCGTTGTATCCCCTTGAGCATTTGCTTTATGGTAGTAAAATTTTAGACTATCAAGATTTGTGAAATTCTGTGTTCCAATATTCCAATATCTATTTAAAATATTATCTGTTAATCGATTTGGATGTTTTCCATTAATCAGTTTAACTTCGATTCGAGGTAATCCTGTATAAGATGCTGCTGTGTCATAAATTCTAACAGGATTATATATTGTATCAAAACCAATTGGGAAAAGAAATTGCTTAAAGTTCGCAGCTCCACCCGTAGATGGGAATATCTTCACTAATTTACCACCTGATAGATTACCCGAAACTTTGAACATTTGAGCATTAGTAAAATTGCCTGTCAATCTGGAATTTTGGTTAAATGTTATTGAAATATTATCATTAACAATTGCTTTATTTGTAGAAACAAAGTTAAGACTATCATTCACAAATATATTATTAGCAATTGTAATTAGCGAATCCTGATATGTCTTATTAAATTTCAATTTATTGAATGTAATTGGCTGTGAACCCCGAATTCTTGAATTTTCAATTCCAAAAAATTCTACTTCAGCAGTAGCAGCATTAAATCCATTAATTGTATCATTGATAAAATCTTTAACAACTTTTATATTATAATTGTTAGATCCATTACTTGCTTTTAGTATTCCACTTGTGATTTTTACTGAATCAACGACTTCGATACTTTTTTGCAATTCTACGGTTGAAGAATCTCGAGGGGAATTCACTTGCAATGAAGCTAATTTTCCAGGTATTGCAGGTCCCGAGACTTGAGTAAGTGCACCGTTTGGATTGATAATATCAATAGTGTATTCCTCGAATTCTCCTGTACCATTATCAGTTGGTCCAAAATTGTTAGTGTTATTCCTTATTCCTACTCTCATTTGAGTGGTTCCTTGTGGGATGCTTGCGGGAATTGTAAATGCAGCTGACTGGACATTAACTGTATCTCCACCCGTTGTCATATCCACAAGTTGTTCACCCGTATCTGTATAATTACCATTATAATTCACATCAATCCACATTCTAATCCTACGATTTGTAGTATTATTACTTGGATTGACTTGAATATAATAACTTTGTCCCGCAGTTAATACAGCTTTTTTATGGAACTGGAAATTATGCCCATAACTTGAATATCGCTCTGTTGTTCCTGTAAAATTATCCAATGCAGTTGTTCCATCGGAATTCTTCTTCATTATCAATCTTTCAAGATAATGCGTTGTTGCGTTTCTATCAACTACTGAATATTCTTGTACATTTGCAGTTTGACCTTCTGCTGAAAAAACAACATTTATAGTATCACTATATTTTGGTTCTGCACCATATTGTCCGTGTATGATATTACCCGATATTCCTGTATTAAGCCCCGATAATGAGCCTATTACTATTGTCGATCCTTTAAAAGCATTAAATGTATTTCCACGTAAAACGCGCGTTCCAAATATCAATGTACCTGTATTTTCAACTGAGACACTTGGGCCTACATAAGTATGGACGTTATTTGAGGATGCAAATGTATAATCATTATGCCCAATATTTGTGTTAAGTGTTACTTTTTTATTATTACCAATCAAAACATTATCGTATTGTCGAACAGGGAATGGTTTGATTAATGGGTCTGGATCGCTTGCTGCCTCATTCACGGTAGAGAAATATGAAACTGTCGACCAAGTATTGGGATCAGTCCAATCACCATTATTAATTGAATAAAAATTATAGTATTTAATTGAATTTCTATTACCTGCTACGAAATCTGCAAGCAAAGTATCGCCATTTGCATAAACCTCCTGATTTCCGAACGCTTGGGATGTAGTCACATTATTCACTTGTATATATGCCATAATACTGGTTGAGCCGCAGGCTGTACCATTATAACTAAAATTAGGCGTCGGAGGTGGCGAAAATCGTGTATCACCACACAAGCCATTACCTAAATTATTGTTTTCACCTGTTCCATTTGCATATAAAGGTTGCCACCACTGTAATGAGTCACCTCCTCGATAATATGCTAAGTCAGCACAACCAAAGCAGTCAACTAGTGTTGCCTTATCAGGATTTACCAAATCCACTCGAGCAGTATAATTACGGTTACCTCGAACAAATGTAGAATTTTTAATTTTCTTTACTTTCCAATAATTAGTAATCACACGATTTGGATTAATTGGATACAAACTTGCAGGGGATGAATATAATTTTGGATGAAATCCATCTATTGCATAAACACCAAGATAACCCGCTGATGAACCTGAACCAGACGCAAAATTGATTCTATATGGGGCATAGTGGCTTTGTGTACCTGTTTCAAAAATGACAACGGGCGCATCATCAGCGGCAATATTCTTCCTGACTTCCCCATAAATCCACCCACCATACTGAGCTGAATTATAGTGATCCGCACCCGTGACAGTTGCTGATATTCCGAAAGTCACATATAATTGGTTTGATGGTGATTTTTTAGATGTTGCATCAATAACAGACTTATTATTGCTAAAAGATAAATTATTATCAATTTGTATCCAAGTGAGTGTGTCAAGCATAACATTACCCGAGCTCGCAGATTTGCTAATTGTCAAATTATAAAAAGCAATCCCTTCATTATAATTCTCCGAAGTTAGAGTATCGCTTGCTAGTCCTTTGATAACAACATTGCGGCTATTATGCTGAAATGATGCACCAAAAGATTTACGCATATTTCCATATAAGTGCAAATCTTGATTTCCTAAATTAAATCCACCCGATTTAATATAAAGACTATCTTTAATATGCAGCGTATTTGAAGCATTAATAGTCAAATTCCCCGAAGGTTTATCAATAATTAGCACATTCGTTGTATCCGCTCCCGATGGTAAGCCTGTTCCTGAATTTTGCGCGCCATTGCCTGAATAGATATAAGTTCCAAGATTATGGGAATTATAATTATAATTTCTTACATAAGTTCTTATATTTCCCGTTGCACCCGACGAATTAATTCCATTTGCATCGCCAATTTTAATTGTCCCATATTTTGCTAAACGGAACTCGCCATTGCCTGCAATTACATTTGTAGATAAATCCAATATACCACTTGAATCAACAATTACCTTACCTTTGAATATACCTAATGTATCAACTGTGATATTTGTATTTAATGTAATATTATGATTTTTTCCAATATACGCTTGAAACACATTCGTTGTTTGCCCGGGATATATACTTGATGGTGCGCCATCATATATTACTTGCGACCAATTTGCAGGATCATTCCAATTTCCATTTCCACGTGTAAAAAATGTCAAAACCCCGGGTTCGCCGAGCATAATTGTACCAAAATCAATCATTTCAGCAAAACGAGTTGAATCATTATACTTTACTATATAAGGATAAGAACCGTATTGCAATGGTTGTATCCATTGAGATGATGTTCGCATAACTGCATTCATCATAGATGGTTCAGTACCATTTCTTAAATCGCCACTTGGAGAAGCACCAGGTATAAAATGTGCTGTAGCATTGTATTTCCTATTGTCGCCAATTGCAAATGCGCTGCCACTTGGAATTGTAATATTCCATTGTCTTGCAATATGTTTAAATGGACTGATTTGGCTGCCTGTTGGATTGATTTCGCTTGGGATTGCATCTGCCCAACTTATCGGTGCTGTTGTTGTCGAGATTGTGTCTGCAAGCACTTGAATAATACCACGAGCACCACCTGTTCCATTAAAACTTAAAGTAACTGGAGTATAAGAATTTTCATAACCAACTTCGAATTGAAGTGTATAGGAAGCAGTATCAATATATCTTTTTAATGCAGAATTGATATATCCACCACC
>JAGOIG010000058.1 GCA_017995735.1 Candidatus Kapaibacterium sp.
GCTTATTGTAGTCCATTTAACAATTTGTTTTTTCTGTAGCATTATGATAATATAATTGGAGGTTTGACTCCGAAAATTTCTTCAATTGCTTGAATATAAGTTTCCTTTGGCATTGCACCTACTGCCATTCTTGGCTGGTCCCCAACAGGACAAAACAGTACTGATGGGATGCTCTGAATGCCAAATACCTCTGCTAATTCTGTTTGTTCATCGGTGTCGATTTTGTAGATGTTAACTTTTCCCGCATAATCTTTTGAAAGCTCTTCCATTATTGGGGCAACCATTTTACATGGTCCGCACCAATCTGCATAAAAATCAATGATACAAGGTAAATTGCCTTTGTATGTCCATTCTTCGTTATTTTCATAGTCAAATACTTTTTCGAGAAAAGTTTCTTTAGTTAAATATTCCATATAATTCCTTGTTTAAATATTACTATCTAGTAATATAAACGAATTATTTATAATATTATTGAAAAAAATAAAAATTTATAATAATCGACAATAAATAACTTTTCAAAAGATTCAAATATCTTTTTTTACTTTAATTGTTATGGATAAAATCAAAATATATATAGAAACATATGGTTGTCAGATGAATGAATATGATACCGAGCTTATTGCAGGTATTTTAACTAACGATGGTAACTACAATATCATTGAATCACCTGACTATGCTGATGTAATCTTGCTAAATACCTGTAGTGTTAGAGAAAATGCTGAAAAAACAATTTATAATAGATTAACGCACCTAAAGCATTATCGAAAATCTAATTCTGACCTTGTTGTCGGTATTATTGGATGTATGGCAGAACGATTGCGTAATGATATTTTTGAAAAATCTGATTTAGTTAAGCTTGTAATTGGACCCGATGAATATAGAGCTGCACCTGATATGATTAGAAAATCATTATCAAACGAAAAAGGAATTGCTGTAAAATTAAGCAGGGTGGAAACTTATGAAGATATAGAACCTTTAAGAACAAATGGCATATCTGCTTGGCTAGCGATTATGCGCGGTTGCAATCATTTCTGCTCATATTGTGTCGTACCTTATACGCGCGGAAGAGAACGCTCCCGCTCTAAAGAATCTATTATAAATGAAATAAAATCACTCGAGGACAAAGGTTATAAGGAAGTAACCTTGCTTGGCCAAAATGTTAATAGTTATAAGGATGTAGGTTCTAATACTGATTTTTCAAATTTATTGAGAGAAGTCGCAAAAGCCGCACCTTCGATGAGAATACGGTTTTTAACTTCTCACCCACTCGATATGAGCGATGATTTGATTTATGCGATGGCTGAATATGATAATATTTGCAACTACTTGCATTTACCTTTTCAATCAGGTTCAGATAGAATATTGCAGTTAATGGACAGAAAATATACGCGGGCACATTATTTAAATCGTATTGCTAAAATTAGGGAAATTATCCCCGATTGTGCTTTATCGACTGATATTATAACAGGATTTCCCAGTGAAACAGTTGATGATCATTTGCAAACGTTGGATTTGATACGTAATATTGAATTTGATGGAGCCTTTATGTTCAAATATTCTGCTCGGCAAGGTACAAAAGCTTATAAAATGGAAGATGATGTGGCTGAGAGTGAGAAGATTGCTCGCTTAAATGAAATTATTAATCTTCAAAATAAAATATCTTACAAAAAAAATCAATCAGAAATTGGCAAATCTTATGAGATACTTGTCGAAGGCAGAAGTAAAAAAAATCCACGTGAATGGATGGGAAGGACAAAGTCAAATAAAGTAGTTATTTTTGATAATACTAATCTTAATGTAAATGCTGGCGATCTTATTAATGTGAAAATAGAAAAGGCAAATTCTGCCACATTATTTGGAAAATTATTATAAAAATATTCACTTATAAATTAGCAATTGTATGAGTAAATAATTCTCCAATCATTTTGTGAATTATACAAGTAATTATCATAGTTATATCTTTCATTTGCGAAATTATTAATATTTATACCCATTTTCGTAATTTTGTATTTTTATCTTCTCTATTTATCTATAATATGGATATTGATAATTTTGATTTTGAATTTAAACCATTTGAAAAAATGACCCCCGAAGACTATGCCCTCATAGGATTTAAAGGCGGTCTTGAAGTTCATCAACAAATATTGACTGAAAAAAAGTTGTTCTGCCGCTGTCCCGCAGGCCATTATTCTGAAAAATATAATTCTGAAATTCTTCGCCATATGCGTCCAACTCTCTCTGAATTAGGTGAATATGATGGCACAGCATTAATGGAGTTTAAAACAAAAAAAGACATCATTTATCATATAAATTATGATACCGTTTGTACTTACGAAATGGATGATACCCCACCATTTCCAATGAATGATCAAGCTCTCGATATTGCAATCGAAATTTCTATGCTTTATAATGCTCATATTACTGATGAGGTGCATATTGCCCGCAAACAATATCTTGATGGTAGTATTCCTACGGGATTTCAAAGGACAGCAATTGTTTCTGTCGGTGGCGTAATTCCTTATAAAGATAGGTATATTAATGTCATTCAGTTATCTATCGAAGAAGATGCTTGCCGCGAATATAGCGATATTGGACATCAAAGAGTGTATCTGACCGACAGACTTGGTATGCCACTAATTGAAACTGTCACAGCCCCTGAGATGCGAACACCGCAAGAGATTGCTGATGTTAATAGAATAATTAGCAATCTTGCTCGTGGCACTCATAAAGTGCGTACAGGTATTGGCGCCGCAAGAGAAGATGTCAATATTAGTGTGAGAGGGGGAACACGTTCCGAAATAAAAGGCGTTTCACATATTGAAATGATTCCGAAATTGACTTATAACGAAGCTATGCGGCAATGGAGTTTGCTTCATTTACGTGAAGAATTAAAACATCGCGGGATTACTACTGAAACATTCCAAGCAAAATATGCAGATGTGACTAAATTAATGCGTCATAGTCATTTTTCACCAATTGCCCAGTCTGTTTCCAATGGGTTAAGTGTAAAATGCGTGGTCCTTAAAGGCTTCCGTGGATTGCTCCATTGGCAAACACAGACTGATACGTATTTTTCAAAAGAAATCTCCGATAGAGTGCGTGTGATTGCCTGCTTAACGACTTTACCTAATATAATGCATTCTGATTCGCAAAGTGAATTTATTCCATCATCAGAGTGGGCAAATTTAAAAAAATTTGTTGGCTCAGCAGAAAATGATACACTGGTGCTTGTTTGGGGAAATTATCAAGATACTGAAACTGCAGCAAATGAAGTAATTATCAGAGCAAAAGAAGCAACAATTGGCATTCCAAATGAAACACGTCAAGCTCTTGAGGATGGCACAACGGGTTTTGAGCGTATTTTACCAGGCCCTCAAAGAATGTATCCCGATACAGATTTACCACCAATTGTTCTTATGCAAGAACGAGTTGAAAAAATTAGGAATAATCTCCCTGTCCCATTTTGGGAAAAGAAAAATCATTATATCTCTATTGGTATTGATGAAATATCAGCTGAAAAATTAGCAATATCAAAATACTCAGACCTATTTGAAAAAATTATAAAAGAATTAAAAATTGATGCTAAATTAGCATCAGAAATTTTTATTATATTCCCCAAAAAGCTTAGAAAAAAAGATATAAATTTTGATGCAATAAACCCCGATGATCTTTTTGAAATTTTGAAGCATTTTGCCAATGGAAAGATGACAAAATTCAATTTGTTAGAGCTAATTCAAAAAACAATAGAAAATGGAAAATTTTCAGAAGATTTATTACCTCCTTCAATCGATGAACTCAAAATCCATTCCACAATTTTGGAATCCCTTAATGATTTGGATTCTATAGAAATACGAAATGGACAAGAAAAAGATAAATTATTAACTGCTATTGTAATGGAAAAATTGCAATATCACGCAGATGGAAATTTAGTTCATAAATTAGTTAAAGAAATTTTACAAAAACAAGAAAATTAAAATGGCAGAAGTCGAATCTAATACAAATACTGAAAAAGAGTTATATAAAGGTTATAGATCAAAATCTCTTGAGGTACTCAAGAAATATAATGCTTTTATTTGGAGTGAAGTTGATTTAATCACAGATGAACATACTTTTCAGGGGATTATTCTCCCACGTTCAGAAACCGCTGATGAATTTCATATTGTTTTAAAATTGCCAAGCGGGTATAATATTGGTATTTTATGGAATAAAGTTAATGATATTAAAATTAAAGGCCGCAAAGAAGCACATTATCAAATTCCTGAAAAGGAATTTCCATATTCACCCAAAAAACCACGTGTTAAGCTATTCGGAACAGGTGGGACAATAGCAAGCCGATTGGATTATCGCACGGGGGCAGTAATTCCTGCATTTTCTCCGGGTGAGTTATATGGTTCAGTGCCTGAACTTGCCGATATCTGCAACCTTGAAACAGAAAAGCTTTACGGTGTATTTAGCGAAAATATGGGTCCTGAACAATGGATTGGCACAGCCCGAGCAATTGCCCGCGAAATTGAAAAAGGTGTCGATGGAATTGTTATTGGTCACGGAACTGATACAATGCACCATACTGCTGCAATTCTTTCATATATGATTCAAGATTCTCCTGTTCCTATTGTTATGGTTGGTTCGCAACGCTCGAGCGACCGACCAAGCTCTGATGCTGCATATAATTTGATACATTCTGTTAAAGCAGCTGCTGAAAGCGATATCGCAGAAGTTATGGTATGTATGTTCGGTCCGACATCAGATATGTATGGATTATTACATCAAGGTACTCGCGTGCGAAAAATGCACTCAAGTTATCGTTCGACTTTCCGTACAGTAGGGGATACTCCAATTGCAATGGTTGATAGAGATAAAATCACACCTCTTCGTAATGATTATCATAAACGCCGTAGCGATAAAAATTTCAAACTTATGCCTTATTTTGACGAAAGGGTTTCTATTGTTTATTATTATCCAAATATGAAACCTGATATTATTGATAGTCTTATCGATAATGGCTATCGAGGCATTATTATTGCGGGAACTGGCTTGGGACACGTTAATAAACCCCTTTATCCCGCATTAAAACGTGCAAAAGATAACGGAGTGGCTGTATTTATGAGTGTGCAAACACTTTGGGGTTACGCTCAAATGTATGTTTATGATACTGGCAGGGATTTGATGGATCTTGGTGTTGTTCCATTGGCAAATATGCTACCTGAAGTAGCTTATGTTAAGCTTGGCTGGGCTTTAGGGCAGACAGATAATGCTGATGAAGTCAAAAAAATTATGCTCACCCCAATTTCTCGCGATATTACAGAGCGTGAGCCAAGTAATGGCTATTTGATTTTCCAGGGTGGTATTCCCGAAGTAGAAGAATTTATTTCAAAAATTAGAAGATAGCATTTAGCTCAATATTTCTTTTATTAAATGATAAATGACGTTGCGTTCAGCAAGGTATTCAATAATATAATTCATATTTTCATCGTTTTGTGCTATATATTCAGGCGGGATAATACCAATTTGCTTGCATTTCCCTTCGAGCATTAGATGAACCACTGCCGTGGCTGTATACCCTGTGGTTCTTGCCATTGAGGAAATCCTTGTTGCTTCGTCATATTTATCAAACAAATTATACGTGTATCTAACATTCTCTCCATCTTCTTCTCCCTCAATTATAATTTTCATTACTGTAAATTCTCTTTCATCAGGATCCAATTTCCATTCGTCAAAAAGAATTTTATTTGTAACTTCAATTGGTATTACTGTGTTTTTTCCAACTAAAATCTCTTTATTGGAAAAGAATCCTGCTTCAAGCAGAACCTTTATATATTCAATATGTCCAGGATATCGCAATGTCTTTTCTTTCATATTAGGTACTTTCATTGTTTTTAGCATTGTTCTCAGACCATCGGTATTGAAAGATTCGAGAGTTCCGATTTTATCAAAGTTAATATATTCGGCATCTGAAAGTGCAGGTGCTGTTTTAATTATTGAATTTTCAACATATCTTGCGGGGCGTGTATACTCTTCAATTACATCAATTGGAGAAAACGGTGCTTTATATTGAAATGGAAGTTTCCGAATAAATGGCAAACCGCCAACATAACACATAAAATTATTCACTTTCATCCGTGAATTGTGATATCCAAGCAGTATATTGCTCATCCCAGGTGCAACTCCACAATCAACTACTGCTGATACATTTTTTGCTGTCGCAAGCATATTTAATGACAATGAATCTTCGGGAAAGAATGATATATCTACAACATTTTTGCCCGCTTTAATTACTTCCTCGATTACGCGATATCCCATATATCCAGGTACAGCGCCAACCACTACATCGTAGGGTTCTATTAGGTTAGATATAGATTGGTAATTGCTCAAATCTGCGATTAGTGTGTTAATACCATATTGATTAATTTCTTTTAATTTAAATTCATCATAATCGCAAGATGTCACATCAAAATCATTCGATAAATCTAAAGCGATTGCACGCCCGACTAATCCACAACCAAGTACAATAATTTTATTCATAATTTTCAATATAATTAATTTAATTACAAAATTATTACAAAAATATTAAAATTATTTGCAATATTTTCGAAATTGTATTTTTTAATTATTTGAAATCTTATCTTTATCTGGAATTTCTAAAATCCAGTTTTCAAGATTTTTTAGAAAATACTCTTTTGCAGGTTCGTATTGATTAGGGATTATGCCATCTAAAATTGCCTCTTCGATTTTAGATTTAATTATTCCAATTGCCTTGCAAGGTCTAAGGTGGCAAATTTCCATAATTTCTTCACCGCAAACAGGCGATTTAAATTCACGAAGCTTGTCTTTTTCCTGAACCTCACGAACTTTATTCATCACAATTTCATAATTATTTAAATATTCCGTGGTCAAGTTCGGATTCTTTGTTGTAATATCAGCTTTGCATAATAATATTAGGTCGTCCAACGCATCACCTGCTTGAAATGCTAATCTGCGAATTGCAGAATCGGTGATTGAACTATCAACAAGCATCATTGGTCTTTGATGCAGTCTTATTAACGTTTGAATGTATGGTAAATGTTCAAGTGGGAGTTTCATACGGCGAAAAAGTTTTGCTGCCATTAATGCTCCTTGCTCCTCGTGTCCATAAAAAGTCCATCCCGTATTTGGCACAAAACGCTTTGTCTGAGGTTTGGCAATATCGTGAAGCAATGCTGCAAATCTTAACCAAACATTTTCAGTCATAATTGATATATTATCTACTACTTTCAATGTGTGCCTAAATACATCTTTGTGTGCAAATTGCTTTTGTCCTTCTTGAACAATTTCGACCCCTTTTAATGCTCCTAATTCAGGGAAGATATACTTCAATAGGTCCATTTCGGATAAAAAGTTCAATCCTATACTTGGTTTACGCGATTTAAGAATTTTCAGTAATTCATTTGTTATTCTTTCTTGTGAAATTATTGTGATTCTATCTGCCATCTCTTTAGCTGCAGTAAGTGTTGATGGATCTATGTCGAACTCTAATTGTGATGCAAATCGTGCTGCCCGAATCATTCTTAAAGGATCATCAGAAAAGGTTTTAAGTGGTTCAAGTGGTGTTCTTATAATTCTTCTCTTGATATCCTCAACACCTCCAAAAATGTCAATTACTTCCCCAAATTTATCTTTATTTAATGCAATTGCAAGTGTATTTATTGTAAAATCACGCCGTTGTAGGTCGTCATTCAATGTACCAATTGACACAATAGGATTTCGGGAATCGGGTTTATATATTTCCTTTCGTGTACCAACAAATTCTAATTGAATTTCCTTTCCAAGAGGAACCATTGCTGTAAGAAATTTTTGAAATATTACAGGTTTAGAATGGTAATACTCTGCCACATTCTTTGCAAATTCAATTGAATCGCCAACCACTGTAAAATCATAGTCTTGCCTTTTCAATCCAAGGATAGTATCCCGTACAATCCCGCCCACTGCATATACTTCACATTTATTTTCATCAGCAATTTTTCCAATTTCGCGTAATATTTTATCATTTATATTTGAAAAATTTAAGGTCTTATTTTCTTTTATACTACTAGTGGAAATTAGTACTTCGCTTTCTCTAATTATTCGCTTTCTCTTTGATTTTATTTCGTTCATTACTATTTAAATATTAAAATAGATGTTTTTGTTTGTTAGTTAATTGAAATTTTTAAAGGGAAAAAATTAATTTAGTTGTTAAATCGACGTATTTGAATAATTTCTATTGATTTTGTCTTGTTAATTCTATTACAAACTTTGCACCATTTGTATAACTTGGATCCACAGAAATCTTTCCCTTATGCAGCAGAATGATATGTTTCACTATGGACAAACCAATACCACTGCCCGCTGATTTTCTAGAGCGTGATTTATCACTTATATAAAATCGTTCAAAAATCCTATCTCGATCCTCAGGACTTATCCCAATACCTGTGTCCAAAATTTCGATTATTACTTTGTCGTCATCTGTGTAAGCATTGATTTGAATTCCACCCTTTTCTGTGTATTTTATTGAGTTATTTATAAGGTTAATCATAACCTGTTCAAATCTGTAAGAATCAACGTTGATTTTTGGAAAATTAGCCTCAATATTT
The DNA here is from genome assembly GCA_017995735.1 of Candidatus Kapaibacterium sp. Classification (GTDB taxonomy): domain Bacteria; phylum Bacteroidota; class Ignavibacteria; order Kapaibacteriales; family UBA2268; genus UBA2268. The sequence continues at coordinate 8,607 of JAGOIG010000058.1, forward strand.
ATAATTAAAAATAGATTCTTTTCTTTTAATTTTGGTTCAAAAAGCTTAGCTATTCCTTCAATTAAAATTGAAAAATCTACAGACGTAATCAATAACTTATCAACTGCTGATTTATCTTCCAATTCAGATAGAAGTAATAAATCTTGAACTATATCAATTAATCTATCTGTATGCCTGCGTACGATTTGAATATAACGTAGATGTTCGCTATCGGTTATCTCTTCTTCCAAGGTTTCAATAAAACCTTTAATTGCAGTTAGAGGTGTTTTAAGTTCGTGAGAAACATTGACTATAAAATCTTTCTTGATTTTTTCTAACTTCTTTAATTCTGCGACATTATGAAAAACAAATATTATCTCATCAGTTCCAATTATTTTACTAAGCGACACAGTATAAGAAGTATTATTAATTTCTATTTCCTCAGTATAAAAAATTCCAGCTGAATTCAATTGTTCAAGTAATTTTGTTAAAATTTGATAAGAATTTATTTCTTGGAGTTCAGCTTTGTCTGTTGGTATATAATTAAATATCTTTTCAAAAGCATTATTTGTAAGCAAAATTAAATTGCTTTTAATAACTAAAATACCATCGGGAATTGTTGATATTATCGAGCGGAGTTCATTTCTTTGGGAATTTAGTTCATTAAAAAGCTCATGTATTTGCTTCGACATAATATTAAAATCTGCAACAAGTTCGCCAAATTCATCTTTCCTTTTTGTTGTTAATTGAGTGGCGAATTCACCTTTTGCAACTTCTTTTGTCGCGGTTGAGAGCTGTGAAATTGGTTTTGATATATTTCTTGCAATAATATAAACTCCAAACATCACAAAAATTATTGAAATAATAAGTATTGTTAAAAGATTTTTAGATAAATCTTGCATTAGTGGATCTAAGTCTTTAAGAAAATAACTTGTGCGAACAAATCCTATTATCTCATTACTATTATTATAAATCGGTAATGCCACATATAGCATATCATTTTTCAATGTATGGCTGTACCTCTCAGAGCTTCCTTTATGATTCTGTAAGAGTGCTTGCTGGATTTCAGGTCTGTTTAAATGATTTTCCATTGTATCAGGATTTGCTTTTGAGTCCGCAAGTACTTTGCCATCCTTTCCAATAATTGTCAAGCGTATATTTATCTTCTTGCCATTTTCCTTAATATATTGTCTTAACGATGTTGTATCCTTTGAAATAATGTAATTCTTTACGTTTCCTCCTAATACGTCATTTAAATTTGTAAGATCTTTTTTGAATATTTCTATGTTATATTTTTTAATTGAACTATAAGAAAGAGCTGAAGTGATTATTGCAAAAGCTAGAAGTATAATAAGAAATCCCGCGAATAATTTTGTAAATATTGATTTCATTATTTATTCTTCAATTTTATATCCGATACCTCGGATATTCTTTATGAACCTAGCAGCAGGCCCAAGTTTCTCCCGAATATTTTTAATATGAACATCTACAGTTCGGTCTAAAACACCTTTTTCATATCCTCCTAATTCTTCCAAAATACTTTCCCTTGAATATACCCATCCTTTACGTTCTGCTAACATTCGTAATATACGGAATTCTGTCGATGTCAAATCTACTCTATTATTATTTACATTTACTTCATACCTTTGCAGATCAATATCTAATATTCCACCAATATTTATCTTCTGAGACTTTGTTCCCGTTTCCACACGACGAAGTACAGCTTTAACCCTTGCCACTAATTCACGTGGTGAAAAAGGTTTTGTGATATAATCATCCGCCCCGATTTCTAATCCAAGCACTCGGTCCATTTCGTCTGTTCTTGCTGTAAGCATTATGACAGGAATATTATTATATCTATCATCTTTCTTTAGTGTTTTGCATACTTCCAATCCATCTGCATCCGGCAACATTAAGTCAAGTATTATTAAATCAGGAATATTTGAATTTAAATATTCCATTGCTGATGTCCAATTTTCAAAGGATCGAACACGGTAGCCATTTTTTGTTAAATGTATATTCACTAACTCGATTATATCAGGCTCATCATCAACTATCACAACACTTTTCTGATTAATTTGCACTTTTTCCGTTTCGTATTTATAAACTAAAACCATAAAAATCCTAAATTAAATTTCAAATGTTAATTTTGTGTGTATTTTTATTTAATTTTAATTAATTGTTTATATTTATAAAATTAAATATATCTTCTATCATATAGATCGGTATATGTCCTGCTTTTGTGTATTCATCGGGAGTGGATTTGTTTGTCCCTTCCAAAAATAAATGATTCAGATTTGGATATGTTTTAAACTGTGCGTCTTTATTATTTCGAAATGCAGATTTCCATATT
>JAGOIG010000001.1 GCA_017995735.1 Candidatus Kapaibacterium sp.
TCAAGTTTGCAAACTGTAATGCCAGATCCTTTGCTTTTAGCGGTGAGAATATTTATGTATCTTCATATGGTGGCGGGGTATTTAAATCAACTGATAATGGTGAAAGTTGGACTCCAAAAAATTCAGGAATATCTCCGGGTGTTTTCACCTTAGTTGCAAGTGGGAATAATATATTTGCAGGTACTGGTTGGCCTTATGGTGTATATTTATCAACCAATAATGGAGATAGCTGGACACAAATAAATTCAGGTTTCCCTGATAGTATTCTTGTTCCTATCCTTGCTATTAATGGTGATGAAATTTATGCTGCGACTAATGAGGGTTTATATAGAGCAAAAATCGAGGATTTAATCAAAGGTGTGGATGTCAAGGAAGATGCAAAATTTTCCAAGCCTAATATTTTTCCCAATCCCGCAAGCGATTATATATATGCTTCTCAATATATAGGCTGGGAGTACCAAATCTATGATTTGCTTGGCAATTGCGTGCTATCAGGATTAATTGATTCCGAAAGTATTAATGTGTCTGCACTTTCTACGGGTTTTTACACTATTCGCATTTATAAAGAAGGCAAGCAACTTGTCGGAAAAGTAATGAAGCAATAAAATTGGAAGGGGCGGTCATCGCTTGTCCGCCCCTGCTGTATTATCAATTATCATTTAAAATTACAAAATTTCCTTTTATCAATCAAAATTCATTTTATTTTTATTCGTTTTATTACAAAAATTTGAAATACTATGAAAAAGATAATTGCAGTATCAATCTTTGCTCTGATGAGCGTTTCGCTATATGCACAACCCAAAATTGAAATCTCAAATAATGCAACTTATGATTGGGGTCGTGTTAAAGCATCTGAACCTATGTTAAAAACGGTAATGGTTTTTAAAAATGTTGGCAATGAACCATTGAAAATATATTCTGTATCGCCTGCTTGCGGATGCACGACAGCACCATTAACAAAAACAGAAATTGCCCCAGGGGACACGGCTCAGTTGCCAATTTCTTTGAATATTTCTTCTTATACAGGCAAAGTAAATAAAACAATTGCTGTGCATACAAATGATCCTGAACATCGGAGCATTGATATTTCATTAAATGCATTTGTTGTTAGACCGCTGTCACTTTTTCCAAATATTTTGAATTTTGCTAACCTTATAGTAGGAGAGCAATCAGTTGCAAAAATAGTACTGAATAATACTTCTGACAATAGTATTAAAATAAAATCTGTTGAGGTAACCCCAAAAGAGTTAAAAGTCAATATTAAGTCAGGTGATGAAATAAAGCCTGGAGAAAATTTTGCTCTTGAAGCAGATTATACACCCAAACCAGGTGAGGAAGGTACTCGCTTTTTATGCAAAGTTGTCCTGCATACTACAAATCCCGATGTTCCTGAGATTACAATTTCAGGTTTTGGAAATATTGTTGAAAAAATAGAGAAATATTAATTTATTAATATCTAAATTCTTTAGTTTTAATGTGAAATTTCTATATAATAGAATTTCACATTAAACATTTTTAAATATTTTTAGTGTAAAGCAAGCTTTTTTAAATGATTTGGGATTTTTATTATTAATTCTGTCCCTTGATTTTTATTTGATTTAATATCAAGCGTTCCTGAATGCAATTCAACAACTTCTTGAATAATTAGAGTTCCAATTCCAAATCCGGTCCCGTCTTTTGATGTTGTAAAGTATGGTGTAAGCATCTTCTTACGTACTTCTTCATTCATACCTTTACCATTATCTTTGATGCTGAAACAAGTATATCTACCTTCTTGATATGCTGAAATCTCGATTTTTCCTTTTTGATTAGGTAATGCTTTAATTCCATTTTCAATAGCATTTCGCAAGGCACGTACAAGTTTGGGCTTATCGCAATATATCAGGAATTCATTTGTAGAAATTGCAATTTCAACATTTGGAAATAAACTCTCATCAAATTCTGATGAAACTTCATTAAGCAAATCGATAGAATTTGTTTGGATTATCTCGAGATTTGAAGATCTGCCGACTGTAACAATATCACGAACACGTTTCTGAAGAATTAATACTTGATTATATATCCGATTTATCAATGTTAATGATTCAGAATTGCCTTGATTTCTCAGTTGTTCGGTATTCAATTTAATAGTGGCAAGATTTGTTTGCATATCATGAGCAAGCTGTGCCCAATTGGAAAGACGCTTTCGCTCAATTTCTTCTGTGATATTAAATGCAATGATGATTGCCCCTTCATACTTGCCTGTGATAGACCATTCGGGTGATATATTAAATATGTATTCAAGTGTCCCATCAGGTTTATGGAGAGAAATGCGCTGAGAGAAGCTTTCTTTAATTTCTTCAAAATGTTTATAAAAATCATATACTGGTTTTGTAAATTCAATTGTACAATAAGTATCAAAGGGCTTTCCGAGTAATACAGATTGGTCAAGTGATAGCAATTCTTTTGCATTTTGATTAGCTATTTCTAATTCTCCCCTATGATTTATTATAAATATTGCTCCAATGCTAGGGAAATTGATAAATTCTTTAAAAAGCCGCCTTTCTTTTGTGTATAATCTGAAGAAAATAATTGATATTATAAATAATAGAATTGGAATAATATATGTCCATAGTATGCTTGCAAAACGATAGAGCCACCAAAATCGATTGCTTTTAATATTGTAAATCTCAGAATAGTACTTCGATTGAATTATTAAATGATTATTTAATTGCACTAATTCAAAATTTTCCCCAAATTTATTGCCAAGTTCCACAAAATCAAACAAATTTATTCTTCCTTTTCCATCGCTAATTATAATTGCATTGCGAAAACATATAAAAACGTTCTTACCATCTGATTGTAATTTTTGTGGTTCGAAAATTTGAACGGGCAATTCGGTTTGTTTATATGTAAATTGATTTTCAGAAGTTGAGAAATTAGATGAATTTAAAAAATACTTACCGTTATTATTGCTAATCCAATAGATTTTTAAATTGTGATTATCAGGTCTGAATGCTATATTTTGTATATCTGCCTCAATATATTTTGAGGCAAGCATTTTCTCGCTGTTTAAGCTAAAAATATTAATAAGCGTAGAATTAGAATTTTGATATGAACTTTTTATGACTAAGTAATTGCCCACTTGTTGTATTTCATTAATTAAACCGATATTCAAATTTGTGCGGGCTGATGGATTAAGAAATTTGTCGAGAATAACAAATATGCCCCGGTTATTATGATTTTCAAGTATAGCAAGTTTAGAGAAATGATTTTGTTTTATAATTTCAAAATCTGATATTAGGGTAGCAATTTTTAAAATATTAATAAAATTATTAGAGATATTTATCTTATATAAATTCTCTAAATATAATATATAAAGAGTTGAATCATTTTCACACCTAATTTTCATTGTTCTAGGATCTATTGTTAAATTTTCAGGAAATTGACTTGAGCAAATCATATTTAATGTACTGTCGTACATTTGTATATATGATTTATTAAAATCGTTAGTTAATATCAATAATTTACCCGACAATGCTACGGCATCGATTATTTGGTAATTGCCGAGAGGGACTCCTATTGAATGGGTTTTCTCGATTCCGTGCCAAGCTGTAATTACATCTTGTGTGCTTTCCCAATTTGGTTTTATAAAATATGAAATTTGATAGGTCGAATCATAAAGTAATTTGCCACCTTCGAAAGATTGTAAAATTTCCAATTTCTGGGGATATTTATTATCTGCAAATATTATGCTCGTTGATAATAATAGCAAGCATATAAATACCAAGAACTTATTTATAGTGAAAATCTTTTCCATTCTTAAAATTACATAATTATCATTTTCTAATTGTTATTATATATACAAATTTAAGCAAAATTAATTATTGTTAAATCTTTCAAAAAAATAAATAATTACAATAATGATTTCTATTAATTTGCTAATTTTATTTTTTTTATTATTGCATAAAATTAAATTCTATGAAAAAATTCGCATTTTTTTGCAAATGTCTTATTTTTATTGCATTAGCAAATTCGATAAATCTATTTGCTTCGTCAATTTCAAATGAACAAATGAAAGAATTAGTCCCATCAAAAACCAGGCTTGTCTATAGTCTTGATGGTTTATGGGATGTTTCTATTGATGGCGGCTTTCTTGATAGGAGAAATATTCCCGTTTCAATACCAAATGGTAATAAAATTGTTCTCCAAAGAGATTTCTCCATTGATAAATCTTTACTTAATTCTTATGAATGGGAATTGGACTTTCTCGGTTTTAATTATGAGGCTGAAGTTTATATTAATGAACAATTTGTCGGAAAATTTGTCTCCAATTATTTAAGATCGTCGATTTCAATACCTAAAAGTATTTTGCTCCCATCTAATAATACATTAAAAATCTCTATTACTAAATCTAATAAATTTTCATATTATTCTAATGATATTTATGCTCCTCTTCAAACATTAGGTATGCAACGGAGTATTTTATTAATCGGCTCCCCACAACTGAAAATCAATTCAATATCTTATAAAACAAAAATAAACCGTGATTTTTCATCTGCGATTCTTCAAACAAAAGTTGTAATCAGTTCTAGCGACTTGGAGAGGTTATCTAAAATTTCTCAATCTGATTCAAATAGCACAACTGCCTTAATTAGAGATTATGCATTACAAATCAATTTAATAGACAAATCTACAGGCATCGCTGTCGCACAATCAGATATAATTCCTTTCAGAATCAGTTCCCAACGAATTATCGCTCAAAATTATACTTTTAATTTGCAAAATGTTAAATCTTGGTCAATGGATAATCCCAATCTCTACGAAATATCCGCTAATATTTTTGCAAATGGCAATTTGCTTGATAATTATTCAGCTACGTGTGCATTCCGGACTTTTAGTATCCAAAATAATGGAAATATATCAAAGTTCTTATTGAATAACCAAGATTTCCAATTCAAAGCTGTAAATTATATTGAAAATTTTGGACAAAATGGATATTTTCTTTCTCTGAAAAAGATTGATGAGGATTTTAAAAAATTAAAAATTCTTGGTGCAAATGCAATAATTTTTCGTTATCATTTTCCAAATTCATATATCCTTTCATTATGTGATCAATATGGCTTGCTTGCACTTATAGAATTACCCATATATAATGCTGAATCTAATTTGCTTGGTAAGGATATATTACAAACAAATTCATCAAATCAAATCAAAAGCTTTATCAGTACTAATTCATTTCATCCCAGTATTATTGCAATCTCAATTGGTGAAGGTTTGGATGATTCATCACCTGAATATTCAACCTATTTAAATCATATTTCAAATGATATTAAAAAAGAATCTGACTGGCTCATTTATCGTATAGTTTATCCTACCTCTCCAAATTTGAATTTCGATAAAATGGATTTTCTGTTCTTTAAAGAATATGCATCTCGACAAAGTTTTGAAATAATTAATGCAGATTATACGAATTTACGAAATAAAGTGGCACCAATCCCCTTAGTAATGAGCTTTGGAGTCCCAATTCAAAATTATAATCATAATGGCTATTCAGACCCATTAAGTGTTGAATTTCAGAGCTATTATATTGCTAATTTATATAAAATTTCACTTGTGAATAATGGCTTTGGCTGTGCAATTCTTAATTTCAATGATTATCAGACACAAAACCCAGTTCTCACAACTCGTTATATTAAAGATCCAATTTCTACAAGTGGAGTTATAGATATATTTGGAAAAATCAAATCCACTTTTAATGTATTAAAATCTTTATTTAATGAAGAGAGAGATACTATAATTGATATTGGTAATTATTCGACAACTGAGTACATTTTTATAGTAATTAGTTTTCTACTATTAATTTTATTCTTATTTATTTTTTCCCGATTCAAACGCTTCCAAGAATACTTTACTCGTGCTGCTTTGCGTCCCTTTAATTTCTATTCTGATATACGCGATCAAAGAATCTTATCTCCATCCTATACTTATATAATTGGAATTTTTAATTCTCTTAGTTTTGGGATATTTTTTGAGTCAATTGCATATTTCTATCGCACAAATGAATCTTTTAGCTTTTTGATGAACTTAATTATTCCAACTATTTCATTACAAAAATATATATATGAAATTATATGGATGCCTGCTGTTGGGATGATTGTATTCTCTATATTATTTTTAGTTTGTCTTTATATTGTTTCATTATTAATCAGATTATTTGCTTACTTCAAACGTGTTCACATCCATAATTTTGACTCTATAAGTATAGTAAATTGGGGAAGCTTGCCATTTTTATATTTGCTTCCAATTGATGTGCTTATGCATAGATTATTGCAAATCGATACAATTTTCTTTACAATTTTTGGTATTATTGCAATTATCATTTTAATTTCTACTATCTCTAGAATATTGAAAGCTACTGCTGTAGTTTTCGATATATCAAGATCCCAATCTTATATTGCAGGTATAACGACAATTTTACTAATTTTGGTAATTATATTTGGTGTTTATCAAACCCAAGTAAATTTAATTAATTCATTGTCCTATTTTTTCTCAATATTAATCTGAAATGAATGATAATAATTTGAAGATAATATTTTTTGGAAATCACAAAATCGGGATTCCTACTCTTAGAGAGGTTTATAAAAAATGTAATCTTGTTGCAGTAGTAACAAATCCCGATAAAGAGCAGGGGAGAGGTAGAAAGATGCTTCCTACCGATATAAAACTTGCTGCATTAGAACTGGAGATACCCATAATTGAACCTATGAATTTAAATGATATTGCTTTTTATAAAACCTTAAAACAATTATCACCTGATATTTTCTTAGTATTTGCTTTTAAAATATTACCTTCTCATTTGCTTTCTATACCAAGACTTGGGAGTTTCAATATCCATCCAAGCTTGCTTCCGAAATACCGAGGCGCCGCCCCTATTAACCATACTATCATTAATGGAGACAAAGAGACGGGAATTTCTACTTTTTTGATGGAAGAAAAAGTTGATGCCGGAGGTATTATTTTACAAGAGAAATTTAGCTTGCCTCCTGATATTACAGCAGGTGAACTAACTGATATTGTTAGCCAAAAAGCCCCCGAAATTGCTATCAAGACAATTGAATTGTTAATTTCGGGGAATTATCAATTACTTCCACAAGATATTACCCAAGCAACAAAAGCCCCGAAAATTCATAAAGAGAATTGTGAGATTGATTTTAATAAACCCGCTTGTGCAGTAAAGAATTTTATTAATGGTGTTTCTCCTGATCCCGGGGCTTGGAAAATGTGGGATGGAAAAATTATTAAATTTTTAAAAGCAAAATTGCATTCTGATAAATCCAGAGGAATACCAGGTGAATATAAAATTCACGGAAAACAATTTATTATCTCTTGTAATCCCGGAGAAATAGAAATTTTGCAAATCCAGCCTGAATCAAAAAGGGCGATGTCCATTGAAGATTTTATTAACGGCTATCGCGGTCCGAAAAAAGGTAGAATAGAATAAAAAATTAAATTGACTACATTTTTTCAGGTGCGGATATACCAAGAATATCTAATCCATTTTTCAACGTAATTCTTACAGAATTTGCTAAATGAAGTCGGGCTTGCCTTATAGGGTCGCTTTCTTGCAAAATTCTACAATCGTGGTAGAATTGATGAAAAATTCCTGCTAAATCATATAAATAATCAGAAAGCAAATGTGGTTCTAACGTTTTGTATGTTTCATAAATTATTTCGGGAAAATCGGCAAGTTTTTTTATTAAATCTAATTCGATTTGCTCTGATAATGCATTGCTGCTGAAATCTGGTAATAGCTCAATATTTTCTTCTCTTGCTTTCTGTAAAATTGAGCAAATTCGTGCAAATGCATATTGCAAATAATAAACGGGGTTCTTCTCGCTTTGCTCTTTGGCAAGTGCCAAATCAAATTCAAGATGTGTATTGGTGCCCCTCATCAAAAAGAAATACCTAACAACATCGCTACCGACTTCATCTATCAATTCATCAAGAGTGTAGCTTTTGCCTGAACGCTTTGACATTTTCACTTGCTCGCCGTTTTCAACGAGAGTAATAAATTGATAAATTACTACCCTTACTTTATTTGTATCATATCCAAGTGCTTTGAGAACAGCAAGTACATCGGGATAAGTTGCAATATGGTCAGAACCAAATACATCCACCATCTCAGCATACCCACGACGAAATTTTTCTATATGATAAGCAATGTCAGGCAATCGATATGTTGGTTCACCTGTTGATTTTACAGCAACACGGTCCTCTTCCATTCCCATTTCTGATAACTTTAGCCATATTGCATTATCTTTTTCATAAATAAGATTTTTATCTTTCAGTTCTTTCAATAATTGCTCAATTTTTCCTGTTTCATACAGTGTGTTTTCATTATAATAGAAATCGAGAAAAACATTCAACCGTTCAAGAGTAGCACGTATTTTTTTAAAATTCCATTCCTCACCATATTTTTGGAAAAAGGAAAGATTTTCTGGGTTATCATCAATATACGCATCATTATATTTATTGATTATTTCATAAGCAATTTCTATGATGTATTCTCCAAAATAGCCATCATCAGGAAAAGGATAATCAGCTTCCCCGAGCAATTGCCGATATCGAGCATAAATTGAGCGGGCAAGATTTCGCATTTGATTGCCTGCATTATTAAAATAGTATTCCCTATCAACATTGAATCCCAGCCATTTATAAATATTTGCAATCGTATCTCCAATTACAGCATTACGCCCGTGGCCTAGATGCAAAAGTCCTGTCGGATTCGCGCTGACATATTCTACTTGGGCTTTCTGTCCATTTCCTAAATTTGTAAAACCGTAATTTTTCCCTTGCTCCGAGATTTTCTGAAAAATATAATGGTAATATTTCTTATTTAATTTAAAATTAATAAATCCAGCTCCCGCTATATTTATTTGTTCTATATAATCTGAATTATAATCGAGATTTTCAATAATTTGCTGAGCTATTTGACGAGGTGATTTTTTTTGCTCACCCGCGAGTTGCATTGCAATATTTGTGGAAATATCGCCGTATTGTGAATTTTTTGGATATTCAATTATTATTTCTTTTCGTTCAATTCCAATTTTTGACAAAGAATTTTGTATTATCTCGCGGATATAATCTTTAAACATTGTTGCTCTATTATTTTATTATACAGTTGGAATCAAGTATATGTCTTTTAGAGAATTCCTGTCAAAATTCACAATCTTATCATCTTCAATAGTTTGAAATTTTGCGTCTGACCATAAGCGTTCAAGTTTATAATAGCTTCTTGATTCAACAGACATAATATGAACTACAACATCAAAATAATCAAGCACAATCCAATCCATTGATTCAGTTCCCTCGGTTTTTGGTAACGCTATGCCCATATTTTTTATCGTTATATAAATTTCTTCGTATATTGCTTTACTTTGCGATGTGGACAATGCCGAACAAATCACAAAATAATCCGCAGGAGCTGAATCGATTTTTCTCATATCAAGAATTAAAATATTTTCTGCTAATTTATTGCTTGCAAGGTGTGCAATTTGGATTGCAAGCTGTCGTGAATCGCGTGGTTTTGTAATTTTTGTCAATTTACCCTAATTTTATTGATAAAAATGATTTCTATAAAATTAACGAATTATTTAAAATAAAATTATTTGATTGATTAATTTTGAAAAAATAAAAGTAATTGAAATGGGAAAAACTCAAAATTTACCTAAAAAAAATATTAAGCCTGCTGATAAACCTTTACCTCCGATATTTTCTAATCCTTGGTTTTACATTGTTATTCTCTTCTTGCTTGTTTTTATCTTTTTATCTCCAGGAATTTTTGGAAACGGATTTAATGCGTCCGATAATTTATCGTGGTTACCTTTCGAGAATTACCTAAAGGAAGCGAAGCGAACAGGCAATTTTCCTTTGTGGATGCCTTATATATTTAGTGGAATGCCAAGCTTCGCATCTTTTACAGTTACAGGTGATAGAGTGTGGGACTTTATCAGCCGGATTTATTTCGGTGTGATTATGGGCTTTAAGTCCGTTTTTGGTTCAGATGGTGCCCGGGTAGCAATGCATTATGTCGTTTATGCAATTGGTATCTTTTTGTTAATGCGTTCCAAAAAGCATACTCATTTAGTTTCCTTTATTACTGCCTGTGCAGCAGTGCTTTCAACGGGAATAATTATCTGGATTATGATTGGGCATAATTCAAAACCTGTCGCATTTTCAATGATCCCTTGGGTATTTTTGTTTATGGAAAAATTGATTCAAAAATTTTCCCTACTCTGGTCCTCGTTGCTGGTTCTTGCTATTCATATATTATTTGAATCCACTCATGTCCAGTTGATTTTCTATGCAGGATTGGCATTTGGATTATATTTAATCTATGAGCTAATTGCTCGATTGATTACAAAAAATAAACCTTTGAACGCACTTATTCCTGCTGCCACTCTTATAGTAGCAACAGCATTAGCTTTTATGCTCTCTGCCGACAGATATTTGAGTATATGGGAATATACTCCATATTCGGTCAGAGGTAGTGCACCCTTACTTCAAGATGCTCAACAAAAGCAGACACGCTCCGGTGGAAATGATTATGATTATGCAACAATGTGGTCATTTTCGCCTGAAGAAACAATAACCTTCTTTGTACCAAATTATTTTGGATTTGGCAAAATGGACTATGAGGGACCGTTAACAGGAAATCGCGAGGTAAAAATACCAACTTATTGGGGGCAAAAGCCATTCGAGGATGCTGCGCCATATATGGGAATAATTGTAATTGTATTTGCCGCAGTAGGTGCATGGAAATGTCGAAAAGATGTTTTTGTGCAGTTCCTTGTATTTCTAAGCCTATTTGCCTGGATATTATCATTTGGACGGAATTTCCCAATTCTCTATGATTTCTTTTATTATAATGTTCCATTTTTCAATAAATTCCGTGCTCCAAGTATGGTGTTGGCTTTAATGAATTTTGCTGTTCCTGTTCTTGCGGGATATGGCATTTCTGCTATTATTCAAATGTATAAAGAAAATCAAGCTGAAAGCAAAAAAACAAGTGTATATTTAATTGTATTTTCCTTCCTTTTTCTTTTAATTGGATTGATTATTTCGGGAATTTTTAAAGAATCATATTACGATGCAATGCGTGCAAGCCAAAGCTTGCGATTACCAGAAGATTTTTATGATTTTATATGGAATGCAATGCTTTCTGATTGGTACATAAATGCATTTTTGCTGATTATTGCATCCCTTTTGACATATATGCTTGCTAAAAATAAATTAAAATTAAATACATTCCTTTTTGCAATTTTAATTCTTATTGTATTTGATTTGTGGAGAGTGGATAAGCGTCCTATGGAAATTGCCGAGCAACCATTAGAAAAAATCGCTTTTCCTGATGATGATGTTTATGCTTTCATAAAACAAGATAAAAGCTTTTATCGAATTGCTGATTTCGCATCTGCTTCTCCTAATATTTCAGTAAATTATTTAATGAATAATGTAAATGGTTATCATGCGGCTAAATTGCGTGTATATCAAGATATGCTTGATGCAACCTCAAATGGTTCAACAAATAATGTTGCAAGTCCATTTATGTGGAACTTGCTTGGTGTTAAATATATAATTTCAAAAGAAGATGTGGGCGTTCCCCCAATTTACAAATCACAACGTACCGGAACACAGGTTGTTTATAATCCATCATATTTCCCTGCTGCATTTTTCATTGATACTCTTGAGATTGCAAAAAATGTTGATATACTAATGCATTTACGAAATAAGGATTTCGATTCGAGGAAAAAGGCGTATTTGATGAAGCCGTTAAATAAGAAAATCGATTTGCCATCTGCTATGGATTCAGCTATTGTTGTGAAATATCAGAATGAAGATATTGTATATAAAGTTAATTCCAGTGGAAATTGTTTCTTGCTTATTTCTGAGGTATATTATCCCGATTGGCATGCATATCTGGATGGGAAAGAAATTCCAATTTATCAAACAAATTACTTTATGCGAGGTGTGATTGTCCCAGAAGGCACACATAATTTGGAACTTAAATTCTATTCTAAAGAATTCCAAACGGGTAAAACATTAAGTTTATCATCCAATATCTTATTGGCATTATTATTAGCATTATCAATATTTTTTGAAGTAAAAAATTCAAAGAAAAATAAAAATGAGTAAAAGTTTTAAAATTATGGGAATTTTAAATGTCACCCCCGATTCTTTTTCAGATGGGGGTGATTTTTTAAATATACAAGACGCAATGAATCACGTCGAAGATATGATAAATAATGGCGCTGATATAATTGATGTTGGGGGAGAAAGCACACGCCCAAATTCAGAAGAAATCACCGCACAAGAAGAAATTCTGCGGGCAATTCCTGTAATTGAGGAAATTCATAGAAATTTTCCTGATATTACAATTTCTATAGATACAACTAAATATGCAGTTGCACTCGCAGCTTTGGATAATGGTGCTACAATTGTTAATGATATTTCGGGGTTGGGAAATGATCCAAAAATTGCCGAACTTGTTGCTCGATTCAATGCTGGATTGATAATTATGCATATTCAAGGAAACCCAAAAACAATGCAATTAAACCCTCAATATAACAATGTCGTGGAAGAAGTATTTATAAGTTTAAAATCAAAAATTGGACTTGCACGTCGCATTGGAGCCGAAAATATTTGGGCTGATGTTGGTATTTGCTTTGGCAAAACTCTTGAACATAATCTTGAGCTATTAAGAAATCTTGATTATTTTCATAAGCTTGATGTTCCACTTGCATTAGGCATTTCGCGAAAGTCTTTTATTGGAAAAATATTAAATATTGATGATGCAAAACAACGCGATGTCGCAACAGCACTTTTACATTCTCTTTTGATTAATAAAAATATAGATATTATACGTGTTCACAATGTTAAATATCTAAATCAATTAAGAATATTGAATGAAATAATAAATAATAAATAACCAGATATTTATTATTAAATAGAAAAATTTATTTTTAAAATTATAGGAACTTCATCAAATCAGCCATATTATCAGGGCTACCTAAAAATAATGGAGTCCGACAATGTATACCTGGAGGCTCAATGTCCAGGATATTCTGATTTCCATCAATTGAAATACCACCTGCTTGCTCGATAACAAAGGATAGAGGATTTGCTTCATAAACAAGGCGTAATTTACCATTGGGATGTGTTTTATCCTTAGGATAAAGAAATATACCACCTGCAATTAAAGTCCGGTGAAAATCAGCAATTAAAGTGCCGACATAACGAGTTGACATTGGATAGTACCCGTTGTCATTTGGAGTTTTAATAAAATCAACGAAATTTTGAATATTGTTATCCCAATAAGGATAGTATCCTTCATTGACACTATAATATGGGCCGCGTCGAGGAATACGAATATTTTGCCTACTTAATAGAAATTCACCTATAGTAGGATCGTACGTAAAAGAATGAACACCATTACCCGTTGTATAAACAAGTACAGTTGAACTCCCATAAAGAGCATATCCACCTGCAATAAGATTACGTCCCTTTTGCAAAACATCACTTTTTGAAAATGGGGCTAGTGGAGATTCTTGTCTTCTGTAAATTCCGAAAATTGTACCAATAGTAATATTTAGATTAATATTTGAACTTCCATCAAGTGGGTCCAAAAGGATAATATATTTTTTATCTTTATCGGTGCCGACAACTGTTATTTCTTGATCCTCTTCGGTTGCAATTGCGCAGACGTGTCCGCCTTGTATTAAAGATTTCTTGATAATTTCATTAGAATAAATGTCCAATTTCTGCTGACTTTCGCCATGAACATTTATCGTATCAGTAAGACCAAGTATGTCATTAACACCTGCACGTCGTACTTCGCGTGATATAATTCTGATTGCAAGCATTAAATCGTGCAATAATGAAGTAAATTCACCTGTCGCTTCAGGGTGCATACTCTCTTCCGCTGCAATATGGTGATCAACTGTAGTTAATGATTGTAAATTGGAATTTTCTGCCATAATAGAATTCTCAATAAATGTTTAAAATTACTTACAAAATTAAACAAAATCTTAACATAAAAAAAATACTTCTTTTGTTTTGCCAATAGGCAAGAATTGAGTAATTTGCTTTTTTAAAAAATTTAATTTTAAAAAATGTTCGCAACTTATCTCTCTATTATAATAATGGTCATTGCAGGAATTGCGGTTGCTGCTATTTTTCTTGCACTTTCTGCATGGTTTGGTGCAAAAAGAACTACACCTGAAAAGCTAACTACTTACGAAAGTGGAGTTGAGCCTGTAGGTACTGCTCGAAAACGATTTAATGTTCGTTTCTATATGGTTGCCGTTAGTTTTATAATTTTTGACATATACGTTATTTTTCTCTATCCATGGGCAGTTCAGGCATCTAATTTAGGGGTTATTCCTTTCGTTGGAGTCTTAATATTTATTGCAATTTTATTATGTGCTTATCTATTTGAATTAAAGAAAGGAGGTTTCGAATGGGATTAAATGATCAATTGCAGAATATGGGCTTTTTGACAACTTCTATAAATGCTATTATTAATTGGGCACAGAAAAATTCTGCCTGGCCTAATCCGCTTGGATTGTCTTGCTGCGGGATTGAAATGATGGCATTCGCTGCATCGCGATTTGATGTTGCACGATTTGGTAGTGAGGTCTTCCGTATGACTCCCCGTCAATCAGATGTATTGATTGTTGCTGGTACAACAACTTACAAAATGTCGTGGCCTGTGCGAAAGCTTTATGACCAAATGGTAGATCCTAAATGGGTAATTGCAATGGGTGCCTGTTCTTCATCAGGTGGAATGTTTAGAAGTTATTCTGTTGTGCAAGGTGTCGATCAATTTTTGCCTGTCGATGTTTATGTTTCAGGTTGTCCTCCACGCCCCGAAAATTTAATTATGGCACTTATGGCAATCCAAGATAAAATTGGAAAACAACGTCCCGATATAGTGAATTTTGGCAAAAACGTTTCACGAACACCTAAGCAAGAAAGATGGTATTCTCCATTTGCCTTTGACCCAACTCGGAAAGAAGTAATTACAGGTAAAACTATTAGAGAAGTAGAAGAAAAAATTAAAGATCGACATTAATATAATATTTATAAATAATATTATTTTAAATTAATTAATTTCTATTCAATTTCTTTATCTTTTTTAGATATTTTCAAGTGTGGGAGTTTGTGTGTTATTTCATTAAAATAAACAAGCCCATCCTTCCCGATTTTTCTTTTTCTCTTCTGTAAGAATGATAATTATTATTACTTATTGTAGATATTCTATTGAATTCGATGTTTTTGGCGGGTATTCCATTTGATAAAAGTTCATCAAATACTGCTCCACCTAAATCAAATAAGTATTTGCTTCTTTCAATTTGTCTGATATGATTAGGGAAATATTGTGCAACATCAGCACCTATTTCATAATCATTTTCACCTGCGCAAGGGCTTATATATACTAAAATATCATTTGGATTTGAATCGTATTGATTTTGTAATATCGAAATAGCTTTGCTTGTAATTTTATGTTTTGTCCCACGCCATCCCGAATGAACTGCTGATATTATTTTATTATTTTTATCGTACATCAGTATTCCACAACAATCGGCAAGCGATAGAACTAATCCTAATTTAATTTTATTAGTAATAACCCCGTCAGCATCTATATTATTTTTTGCATTATTGTGAATAATTTCAACTTTATCGCTATGTGTTTGATGTAAAAATATCATATTTTGATAATCAATATCAAGTTCATTAGCAAGCAATTGTCTAAAATATTCAATCTCTTGAAGCGTATAATTTAAAGCTTTATTAATTGAAAAACCATTTGGGGGAAAATTTTCTAAATTTTTCAAAGTCAATCCTGCAATTATATTATCTGGAAAAATATTTGGTTTCTCAATTTCAATTTTATTTGTCATAGATTATTTAATTTTGTTTTTGTTAGTTTTAAATTTATAAAATTATGCAAATTGGAATAATTGGTTATCCTTATTCTGGGAAAACTACCCTTTTTGAAACTATTGCAGCGATTCATGAGGATTCGCAGCACCAAAAAAAGGATGAAAATCGTGCTGTGATAAAAGTTCCTGATGAACGCTTAGATATATTGACAAAATTGTTTCAACCAAAGCGACAAGTTAATGCAACAATTGAAATAGTAGATTTTGCAGGGCTTCAATATTCAGAAAAGAAGGGTGAGATCTTTACTCCTCAATTTATAGCAAAAATCAAAACTGTTGATGCTCTGCTGCATGTAGTTCGTGGTTTTGATGACTCAAATGTGCCATTTTATACAGATGAAATTAATATGGAAAGGGATATTCAAAATATTGAAGATGAACTTATTTTCGCAGATTTGATTTTTGTTGAAAATAGAATTAACAAATTGCAAAATGAACTGAAAAAGCAAAGAAATCACGAAGAAATGGAAAAAGAACTTCTTACAATGCAAATCTGGAAAGAAAATCTTGAAAATAGTATTCCTCTGCGTGAATTAGTTTTTGATGAAAATGCAATGAAATATATTGTAAATTATCAACCGTTATCATATAAACCACTTTTAATTGCATTAAACCTTAGCGAAGATATGGTCGAAACGCAAGAACAAATTATTAATGATATTCGTTCAAAATTTTCATCTCAGCAGATTGCAATTCTCCCATTTTTCGCAAAAATTGAAATGGAACTTTCACAATTGGATGAAGAAGAAAAGCAAATGTTTATGCAAGAGTATGGGCTTGCAGTCTCTCCTCTAAATCGTCTTATACAAAGTGCATACAATTTGCTAGGCTTGCAATCATTCTTCACAGTTGGTGAAGATGAAACACGCAGCTGGACAATCAAGAAAGGGATGAATGCACAACAAGCTGCGGGTGTAATCCATACAGATTTTTATAATAAATTCATAAGAGCAGAAGTTGTGCACTGCGACCATCTTATTCAAGAAGGTACTATTGCAAAATGTAGAGAGAAGGGTTATCTTCGACTGGAAGGCAAGGATTATATTGTTAAAGATGGTGATATTTTAAATATTCGACATAGTTAATTTTATGGTGTAGCAATTATCCAGAATTCTAATTAATTTAATAATTTAAAAATTGATGAAATTAATATATTATTCAATTCTTGCTGTATCAATAATTTGTATCTATTCTTGTAATTCAAATTCAAAGAAAATTGAGCAAACAAATAACTCGCAGCATATCGCAACATCGCAAAATCCATCAAGTGAAACTACAACAAGTAATATTAGCAAAAAAGTGGAATTTGAAATTATAAAAAAATATCCTCATAATAAAGATGCATATACTCAAGGCTTGATTTTCTATGGTGGTTATCTATATGAAAGTACAGGCTTATATGGTCATTCTTCTTTAAGAAAAGTAAATATTAAAGATGGAAAAGTTCTAAAGCAAATTAACCTTTTACCTCTTTATTTTGGTGAAGGTATTACATTGCTTGCAGATAAAATATATCAACTTACTTGGGAAAATCATAAAGGGTTTATTTATAATTTGGATTTTGAAAAATTAGGTGAATTTTCATATCCTGGCGAAGGGTGGGGAATTACAAATGACGGGAAATCTCTGATTATTAGTGATGGCTCAAATTATCTTTCATTTTACGACCCCTCATCTATGAATATTATAAAAACGATATCAGTTGAAGATAATAATACACCTATATTCAATTTAAATGAATTGGAATGGGTCGATGGATTGATTTATGCTAATGTCTATATGCAAGACGAAATCATAGCTATAAATCCCGATAATGGGAAGGTAGTCTACTCGTTCGATGTTTCTGAATTAAGATCTGCCCTTGATGATCAGACAAATGCTGAAGTTTCAAATGGAATTGCTTATAATCCCTCGACAAAATCATTTTTTCTCACAGGTAAGTACTGGCCAAATTTATTTGAAGTAAAAATAAAAAAGTAGATTAATACTAATATCCGAATGATTTTAAATATGTAGTATTATCGCGCCAGTTTTCACGTACTTTTACGAATAATTCAAGATAGATAGGAGCACCAAGAAAATCTTCGATTTCTTTGCGAGCAATTGTGCCAATTTCCTTAATCATTTCTCCATTGCTTCCAATTATGATTTGCTTTTGAGTTGGTCTTTCGCAAATAATACTTGCATTAATAAACCATTTGCCTTTTTGTCTTTCTTTAAATTCTTCAATTTGAACTTCTGTTGAATATGGGAGTTCTTGCGAGAGCTTATTGAATAGAACTTGGCGTATGATTTCTGCAGAAAAAAACTTTTCGTTCAATGTACTTATAGAATCTGGATCGTAGTAAAAGTCGTGGTAGGGAAGATATGATACAATAGTTTTTTCTAATTCATCAAGATTTTCACCCGTTAAAGCTGAGATAGGTATAATTTCATTAAAATCATCTATTTGATTGATTTTGTCTAACACAGGAATAATATGAGTTTTATTTTTTGCTAAATCAATTTTATTTAGCAAAGCAAATTTTGGCACTGTAATATTTTTGAAAAGCAGTTCATATTGTTCGGGAAAGAAATCAGTTCTATTCTGATTATCAAAATCGAAAATCATAAGAATTAAATCTGCTGAAGCAATGCTTTGAGGAATATAGTTCATCATTATCTCTTGGAGCTTATATTGAGGAATTATAATTCCTGGTGTGTCAAGAAATACAATTTGAAAATCTTCTTTTGTAAGAATACCTACAATTTCTCTGCGTGTTGTTTGTGGCTTTGAAGAAACAATTGAAATATTAGCGCCAATTAACTTGTTAGTCAGCTTCGATTTTCCAACATTTGGATTGCCAATAATGGCGACAAATCCAGCTTTTGTGGGCATCTAATCTTGCTTTTTCAAATATGATTTGAAAATACCGAAGGGTAAAATTACACAATAACCCAAAACAAGTAAAATTGGTGCAACAATAACAGCAAATGGATTGTTCCATTTACCTTGTGGCAAAGCGGGTTGTTCAGTAATTCCCGTTGACATTAAAATATAACCTAGAACAATTACGCCAAGTCCTATTGCCATAATAATATAGTTCTGCTTTGTCCAGGGCATAAGCCATTGAACTCGTTTTTTTACAGGCTTTTTTGCTGAGGATGAAGTTGGTCTTCGATATGTTGAGGTTGTCTTTGTCATAATATTTTCTTTTTTTACAAAATTATTAAATAATTAGGACATAAACTAAATAGAATGCAATACTAAATCGATAAAGAAAATCGACAGGCTTACTATTTTTCTTATATATATTAATTAAATAAGTGAAAGCTAAAGTAGAAGCAAGCACAATTAGGATATTCAAAAATGCTAATGGTATTGATAGATGCCCACCAAAAAAAGTATTCAAGCCTGGTGAGATTGCAGATCCATAAAGAATAATCATATGGGTAACATAGACATAAAGTGATTTCTTCCCAAAGAAAATAAAATACTGCTCATATTGATTAAATATTTTTGTAAGCAATCCCGTGATATAAAACATTATAGCAACAAAGCAAAGACGCAAAATAAAAATTCCTATTCCTGCTATATAGAGATCACCTGTATTGTGAAATACATTTGAATCAAAATATGAAAAGATTAAACCAATTGCTAGAAGGATTGGTGCCAGAATTAAGCTTTTTTGCATTATGAAATCAAGCCGCTTTGTAGCTTCTACTTTCTGCAATATTGTTCCTATTGAAACACCTAAGAAAACATAAGCCGAAAATGGAAATATTGTGAAGAATGAGCCTTTACTTGGGTCTAAATATGAAGCAATACCGTAAGGAAGTACTAAAAACCAGTCGATTCTATGTACAATTGGATTGAGAATGATGATGAATAATGCAGAAATAAGTGATATTTTAAAAAGTGATTTATTATTGCGAGTGAGAATGAATTCCAGCAAAACAAAAAGTAGAGTTACGCCAAATAGTTGCAAAATATTAACAGAGAGAAATGTATGATATATAGATTTGGGGACATAGTTAATGTTATAAAGATTATGAGCGGGGAACATCAAAAGATAACCGATAAACATCAGGTTTAATCCTGTTTTCAAGCGTTTTTCAATTGTTTTACCTGATAACTTTCCAGATTCATCACGTTTATTAGCAAATACTTGAACAATTCCTGAAACTGTTAGAAAAATTGGTGCAGTTACACCACGTAAAAAATTCCACCAACTCCACGGAAAATCGTTTATATTTATTAATTGAGGATTAACAAGCGAAAAAAAAGTATGTCCCGCAATCATCATCAACATTGCCAAAATCCTTGCTAAATCGAGTGATGGCAATCGATTTGATTGAGTATTCATAATAACTTTAAATTTTCAAATAATATAGATTACAAAATTATGAAAAAATATTCAAATTTTTTTTATTATAATAAGAATTTTATTTAATTTAGTATAAAAATGAAAAAGGTAACAATTGAATATTATTCATATTTATATTTTCGAAGACGATTTATCGCAATTATCATTATTCCATAATATTGCTGCTAAAGTATTTCCCGAATCTACAATTATTTACGATATAGCAACATCAGAAGAAACAGAAGAAATTTTAGAGAAATTGCGTTTTCCCGCAATATTTCTAATAGATATTTTTCTTGAAGGAATAAATGGGATAAATGTTCTCAAAACTATAAAGAATAATTATTCAAATGAACTCTTTTATTCCCTAGTTATTTCTGGATTAAATGATAAAGATATAATTATTCAATCTCTAAAAGCAGGCGCTGATGAATTTATTCAAAAGCCAATTACATCTGATAATTTTATATTGCGTTTGTTGCAGATTAAGAAATTCCTCGATCTTCAAATTACAAATCAAGCACAGGTAAATGAGATTCAAAAATTAAATGAAAAATACTCAGCTTTGCGATTACAAGCTATTGATTTGATAAAGTTATTTCAAAAAATAAGAATCCCTGAATCAGAGAAGTTAATTCAGAGGATTAAAAAAGCTTCAATATGGATATATCAGAAATTGGCTGAGGAAAATTTTGAAACAACCGATTTGGAATATGCCTCCGAACTGATATACGCGGGGAACTTGTTTTTAAATGAACATCAAATTACAAAACCCATTCTTATCAATGGATTAGTGTCAGGAAACGAAATGGCAAAAGTTCCTGAATATACTAAGATCATTTTATCAAAAATACCTGATTTTGATGGTGTTATAAACATTTTATCTCACATTTATGAAAATTATGATGGTTCAGGGATTCCTGATAAGCTCAAAGGGTGGAAAATTCCATTGGAAAGTAGAATATTAAGAGTATTATTAGATTATGAAACTTTGTTAGCAAAAAATCAAGGACGTGAATCAAAAACTATTGACGCATTATTTGAGGAATCCCGTAGGTTATATGATTATAGAATTATTGCAATGCTTGACCAATTCTTTGCTCATCAAAATATCAATAGCAAAAGTGCTAATCAACGGGAAATGCCTATACAAATATCTGAGTTAAAACCAGGTTATATTTTATCAAGAAATATATATACATTGACAGGATTAAAACTTATTAATATGGGAACAAAACTCACTGATGAATCTATTGAGATGCTTTTAAATATAACAAAAGATGATGCAATAATCGGTTCAATATATGTTTATGATAGAGCTATTCAATCAGATTATAGATAGCACCTCAGAAAATTTTTTAACATATTCATCTCTGTCAATTACAGGTGAGTTCAATAAATGAAATGAAGATTCATCAATTGGTTTAGAATTTACCAGACTTTGTGCAATTTCATCGATATTTTTTAGTATTGTTCTTTGGAATTCATTATTATTGTTATATTCTTCTATAAATGCCCCGTAATGTGGCCTGAGAATCTGCCCCTTGATTTCTCTATTGAATAAAATAGCAATAGATTGCATCTGAAAAGATAATTCATCAAAAACACTGCTTTCCCATAAAGAGCTTATCCCTAGAAAAAATATACTTTGATTGCTTTTGTGAGAATTCTTTCTATTCTCATAATTGATGAA
Source organism: Candidatus Kapaibacterium sp. (assembly GCA_017995735.1). Lineage (GTDB taxonomy): Bacteria > Bacteroidota > Ignavibacteria > Kapaibacteriales > UBA2268 > UBA2268. Next base: position 22,026 of record JAGOIG010000001.1, read on the forward strand.
ATTTTCATCGAATAAAGGTTCCAATCTGTCAAGAAAATTTAAGAGTTTTTTTGGTGGGGTTTGGGAGTTCGATTCTATTGCAAAAAACCACAAGTCTGAATTTCTGAGTATATCATAGATAGAATTCATATCATCTATCTGACGACAATATTCTTGTGGAACAAAGAAAAGGTCGTTCGAACACCCCAGGCATTCGTTGATTAACATTTTATCAAGATTTATTAGCTCTATTTGATTTTCATTTGAATTATATTTTCCAAATGATTTGATGAAAGGATCTAAGATAAATTTAATAGAATGATTTTTTTTAGTTCCATTTATTGTGATTTGAGGTGCATAAGTTATTAAAGATATTTTCATAATTCATCATTTGTTTTTCGTTATATTTGAAAACGTTTATAAAAAAAAATAATTATAATCTGAGAATTATTAATATAGACAAATTTTTTAATTTTGAATATTAGAAAAATGCAAAAAAATTTTGAGCAACGAGTTTTGGAAATTGTGAAAAGAATACCAAGTGGGAAAGTTACTACTTACGGGGAAATAGCAAGAGTGTGTGGAGTGAAATCATCAGCAAGAATGGTGGGGTGGGTTTTATCAAGAAATGCAAATGTGGAACTGCCCTTTCATAGGGTAGTAAATCGTTCAGGTTCTTTGACAGGTAAATACCATTTCGAGACTCCATCACTTATGAAAGAATTATTAATTGACGAAGGAATAACTTTTAATGAAGAAAATGTGGAACTCGCGAAATTTTTATGGCATCCTGAAAGTGAAAATTATATTTAGAGGTAACATTGGATTTATTTCAAAAATGTCTTGACTTTACAAAAGCAGATGAAGTGAAACAAGCTGGTCTATACCCATACTTCCACGTATTAGAAGCCAATGAGGGTCCAGTTGTTTATGTGGAGGGCCGACGTTTTATTATGGCGGGGTCAAATAATTATCTAGGCTTGACAACTCATCCACGTGTAAAAGAAGCTGCAAAAAAAGCAATCGATAAGTATGGCACAGGTTGCTCTGGTTCACGTTATTTGACGGGAACAGTTGATTTACATAATGAATTGGAAGCTAAACTGGCAAAATTTATTGGAAAAGAAGCAGTATTGTTATTTAGCACAGGTTATCAAACTGCTTTGGGAACAATTTCAACGCTTGTACAAAGGGGAGAATATGTGATTTCAGATAAGGAAAATCACGCAAGTATAATTAATGGTTGTATGATGGCAAAAGGTGGCTTTGCCGAATTTGTACGATTTAAACATAATGATATGCAAGACCTTGAAGAAACACTTCAAAGGCTGCCTGAAGGTCCGGGAAAACTGATTGTGACAGATGGGATTTTTTCTGTCACAGGCGAGATTGCAAATATGCCAAAAATGATAGAAATTGCTCATAAATATGGGGCTAAAGTTTTAGTTGATGATGCTCATTCTATTGGTGTTATTGGAAAAGGAGGCCGCGGGACATCAAGTTATTGGGGTGTCACAGAGGAAACAGATTTGATTATGGGTACATTCTCAAAGACTTTTGCTTCATTAGGGGGATTTATTGCTGGACCTGAGCGCGTCATTAATTATTTGAAACATAACTCTCCTGCGTTAATTTTTAGTGCAAGTCCCACTCCACCATCTGTTGCATCCGCTCTGGAAGCTTTGAATATTTTAGAAGAACAACCTGAACTAGTCGATCAATTACAGAATAATGTTAAGTATCTACGCAAAAGGTTTAAAGAAAATGGTTTTAAAATTATTGAAAATGAATCCGCTATAATTCCTGTTATTATAGGAGATATGGATAAAGCGTTAATAGCTTGGCGGAAACTGTTTGATAAAGGCGTTTTTGTGAATACATTTGTTCCTCCAGGTGTACCCCCAAATATGAGTATGATTCGAACATCTTATATGAGCACGCATCGCAAGGAACATCTTGATGAAATTCTTGAGATTTTTTCAGAAGTTTGGAAAGATTTGGATATAATATAATTGAATATAAAATTTTTTTAAATACACGTAATAATTTTCTTTTTTAAGATATTTATTACGTGTTTTTTTTATATTACGAAAACACCAGAGTATGGTTTGATTCCTTACAATTTACTCTAAAATATGATAACTATGTTAATACACTATATAAATGCTACTTTTTGGAATTCGGGATATGTAAATTGTTGTATACTCATTGCTTGATGAGTAAGCGCATCAATTTCAATGCTAACTCCACAAATTCGTAAATCGCCTTTTGCTAGTTCAAATTTCTGTGGTGTTTGCAATAAAAATCGCTTTATTGAAGTATCTTTGCTCATCCCAATGACAGAATTATAAGGTCCTGTCATTCCTGCATCGGTGATATATGCTGTCCCATTTGGCAATATTCTTGCGTCATTTGTTTGAATATGAGTATGAGTTCCGATTAATGCCGATATTTTACCATCTAAGTACCAAGAGAGAGCTACTTTCTCGCTTGTTGTTTCTGCATGGAAATCGACAATGATATTTTGCGTTTTTTCTCTTATTGTTTTTAAGAAGTAATCTGCTGTTCGAAATGGACAATCAATTGGTGACATTAAAGACCTGCCTTGTATTTGTAATACTGCTACACTCGTCTGCGGCTCTAAATCGATTATGGTGTAACCAAATCCTGGATTATTTGGAGGATAATTCAATGGACGCAATACCCGGGAATCCCTCGATAATAATGGACGTGCTTTCCAATTATCCCAAACGTGATTTCCTGTAGTAATGACATTAACACCATTTGCAAAAAGCATATTGGCTTCTACATCAGTGATACCTTTGCCTTCTTTTATGTTTTCTCCGTTTACAATTATAAAATTGGATTTATATTTTGTCTTTAGAGTTTCTAAATTTTCTTTTAGAAATTCAAGAGCGTCCTCCCCGACTACATCTCCTATAAAGAGTAAATTGATTTTTGTTATCATAGTCAATTCAAAATTTAGTAATTTAGTTTTTTGTATAAACAAAAAAAGCAAAATTATGAAAATTTATACTAAAACAGGGGATAATGGTAAAACTTCTTTATATTCAAAAGATCGAATTTCAAAATCTAATATTAGAGTTGAGGCTTACGGTACTATTGATGAATTGAATTCCGTGCTGGAAATTGTTATGACGTTAGATCCCCCTGATTCGATAAAAACAGATATTGAAAAAATTATAAATTCACTTTTTCAAGTTGGTAGCGATTTAGCAACCCCTTTGAAATCAGTGATGGATAAAAAAATCAAAAGAATTGGCAAAGATGATATTTTATTTCTAGAGACAAAAATAGATAATTATTCAGCTGAATTGCCTGAATTACACAATTTTATATTGCTTGGTGGTTCAAAACAATCAGCTTTGCTTAACTTTGCACGCTCAGTTGCACGACGTGCTGAACGCCGAATTGTCGCTGTATCAGAAATTGAAGATCTGAATCCACATTTAATTACTTTCATTAATCGTCTTTCTGATTATCTTTTTGTCGCGGCAAGATATATTAATTTCAAATTAAATATTGAGGAGAAAATTTGGAAGGCTTAGCCAATTCATTAAAAAATATAGATGACAAAGATGAAATTATCGATGATTTGTTGAACGAATTGTCTAAACAATTCCTCGCAAATATCGAAATATTAGCAAAATTTACACAACTGAACGAAAAATATTATGATGGTAGCCATTCAAGATTTGTTGCAGAGAAATCCGTTGCCATTGCTGAGCAGCTGGGTATCACAGATGAGAACCTTACTGAAATCCGTATTGCATCTCTCCTTCATGATATTGGAAAAATTGGCTTCAGCGATGCACTTTTATTTAAAAATACTCAGGAAATGGACCCAAATGAGTATCGAATTTATACGCTTCATCCGGAAATTGCAAATAATATTTTGAGCGCAAATGAGCATTTTCAGGAAATTAGAAAGATAATTTATCAACACCATGAAAGACTTGACGGAAGTGGATTCCCATTACATTTAACAGAAGAAAAAATTCATCGCGGAGCTAAAATTATTGCAGTTGTAGATGTTTATCATAATTCAATTTACAAGAGAAAATCACTTGCTTCTCATACAAATAATACTATTCAAACTGCGACAACAAGCTCTTTTTTAGAAGCAACAAAAGAGCAATTTAATTATGTTATGAATTATCTTTATAAAAAACGAAAAATTCTCTTTGACCCTAAAATTGTTGATACATTAATTGAGATAGAAACTTTTGAACGTAAGCAAATTGGTAAACAAACTGTATTGCGTTTACCTATAAATCGATTGACTCCAGGTCAAATTGTTGCAGATGATTATTATAATAGTTTAGGACTTTTAATTGCAGGCCGCGGAGATGTTTTAACTGAAGATTCAATACGCGCATTAATTCGCTTCGCAGAAAATGATGAAATTCCTCAAAAAATTCTTGTTATTGAATAATTACATAACCATTAAATGAAAAAAAAAATTGATACTATTAATCCGCCACCCGTAATACTTGTTTTTGGTGAAGAGGAATTCTTAATAGAAGAATTCATTCAACATCTTCTGACTGAATTACTCGATAACAAAAATCAAAGAGTCGATTTTAGTATGTATGAAGGTGAAAATATTCCTGCTGATGACATTGCAGATTTAGCTCGTTCATATAGTTTGCTTGCGGATAGAAAGATTATCTTAGTAAAGAATTTCGATAAATCTTTGCCAACCTCAAAAACAAAAAAAAATTTGCCTGATACACAGTTTGGTAAATATCTTTTAAAGCCAAATCCTTCCACTACTTTAATTCTTGAGACTATGGCGTCAAATTTAAATGGATATTCAAAAAAAGCAACTCCTAATCCGTCAAGCTATTCCTTTCCATACAATATAATATTGGAAAAATATGCTTGGTTTGAATTCCCCAAAATATGGCAAGATAATTATCCTAAATGGATTTCGGAAAAATTATCCAAGCTTGGTTTGAAAGCCTCTCCCGATGCACTCGAATTACTTAATTCAATGGCAGGTGATAACTTACGTAATTTGAATAATGAAATTGAAAAACTTGTACTTTATCTCGGCGATAAAAAAACAATTTCTGTGAAAGATGTTATGGGACTTACAGGATTTAGCAAAGATTTTACTGTATTTGACTTGCAAAAAGCTATAGGTGAGATAAACTTACCAAAATCAGTTGATATACTTGTCAAAATTCTATCTTTCGATAGGCAAGAAATGTTAATATTGTCGATTTTGCAAAAATTCTTTTTGATTTTATTGAAACTGACAGAATTAAATTTAAACGAAAATAAATATACATTATCTTCTCAAATTGGGGTTTCTCCGTATTTTCTTGATGATTATTTGCTTGCAGCGAGAAAATATAAATTTCCTCAAATTGTTGCTTCTCTTTCAGCAATTCAAGATGCAGATGAACAATTAAAATCAAGCGGTGGTGATAATCTTGCAATTATGCTAGATATGTTAATTAAAATTATCCCGGAGCAAGTACAATAGTGAATTTAGCACTAATCGATATTTTCATTATTGCAATATACTTCATTTTTATACTCTTTCTTGGCTTTAAAGCAAAAAGTAAATCTTTAGGTTCTGATGATGAATCTTATTTGCTTGCAAGCCGCAGGCTCACTTTACCTTTTTTTGTTGCGAGCATTGTCGCAACTTGGTATGGCAATATTTTAGGGGTTGGTGAATTTATATATTCCAGCGGATTGGTAGGTTGGATTTGCTTCGGTGTCCCTTACTATATTTCCGCTGTTATATTTGCTTTATTTTTTGCAGATAAAATACGTAATCTGGGTTTCAAAACATTACCCGAGCAAATTGCTCATAAATTCGGCGATAATGCTGGCAATATCGCTTCTATTATTATTTTGATTATAACATTGCCCGCAGTATATGTGCTTATGCTTGGTGTTATTTTTCAAATGTTTACAGGTGCCTCTCTTGTGCTTTCAATAGTGTGTGTTTCGATTATATCGCTGATTTATCTCTTCTGGGGTGGTTTTAAAGCTGATATTTGGACAAACACTGCTCAATTCATTATTATGTATCTTGGATTTTTTATTTTACTTTTCTTTTCAATAAAACAATTTGGTAGTGTTGGTGAGATGTTGGGTAAATTGCCTAAAGACCATCTGACAATAACAGGTAATAAGTCCTGGCAATATGTTCTGGGCTGGTTTATTATATCATTGCAAACTTTTGTAGATCCTTCATTCCATCAAAGGTCTGCCGCTGTTAAATCACCTAAAATTGCACGTCAAGGGCTTCTTTTGGCAGTACTTTGCTGGATAATTTTCGATTTGCTGACACTTTTTACAGGCTTTTATGCAAGGGCAAATATGATTGGCATCGAACCATTAAAAGCATATCCCGAACTCGGCAATGCAGTATTGCCACCATTTTATAAAGGTATCTTTGTAATTGCTATGCTTAGTGTAATAATGTCAACGCTCGATAGCTATGCATTTATTTCTTCTGCTACAATTGGAAATGATATATTAGCTAAGATATTTAAAAAGCAACGTTCTATTAAATTTTACACTCAAATCGGTCTTGTAATTACATCAGTATTTTCTATTGCACTTGCTTTATTAATTCCATCAGCAATTGATTTGATTTATAAAACTGCTTCAATTGCGATTCCGGGTTTAATTGTCCCGACAATTTTGACTTATACAAAAAAATATACTATAGAACCAAATAAAATAGTCTGGGTTTTTTTAATTCCCTCACTTATTGCTTTGCTATGGATAATTATACCCCCAATTTTTAAAATTAATAATTTTTTTAGGAATATTGAACCAATGATTCCTGCGATTATTATTGCTTTTATTATTGGAGCAATATTCATAAATAAGTCTAACTGATATGCACTTTAAGCAAATTTAAAATAAAAAATGCTTTACTCACCAAAATAAATAAGTAAAGCATTTAAATTTATTTAATAATTAATATATTATGCTTTTATTTCGCTTGGTTGCACTAACGACATACCTATTTCAAATGCTTTTTGATTTAAGGGAATTAGATGATGATAACGCTCGGGTAAAACTTTTTTCAATGCTTCATAAATAGTTTCTACAGCCACAGTCTTCCTTAGCGCAATGAAAGCACCAAGTACAATCATATTTAGAACTCGCATATTCTTTAACTTAGCTGCCTCTTCACTTGCAGATATTCCATAGACTTTAATATCCTTTCGAGTAGGAGGTTTCAATATATTTGTGCTATCATAAAGCAGAATTCCATTTGGTTTCACTTTTGATTCAAATTTATCGACCGATGGTTGATTTAGTGCAACTACCGTATCGAAAGTTGAAATTATTGGTGAAGATATTAACGAATCTGAAATTATTGTGATAGCATTTGCCGTTCCACCTCGCATTTCGGGACCATAAGATGGCATCCAGCATACTTCTTTGCCTTCCATCATTCCTGCATAAGCAAGTATCATTCCCATAGAGAGAATTCCTTGCCCGCCAAATCCTGCAAAAATTGCTTCTTCTGTCATATTATTTACCTCCTGGAACTTTTAAATCACCTAATGGATAATATGGTATCATTTTTTCTTCGACAAATTTATTGCTCTCAAGTGGTGTCATTTTCCAATTCGATGGGCAATTCCCAACTATTTCTATCATACAAAAACCTAATTTTTGTTTTTGATATTCAAATGCTTTTTGGAATGCTTTTTTTGCTTTTCTTACATTTAATTGTGTATGAACAGATTGCCTTGAAACATAAGCAACGCCTGGCAATTGCGCGAGTAAGTCGGCAATTTTCAGCGGATAGCCTTGAGTTTTAACATCACGACCGTAGGGGCTGGTTGTTGTTACCATACCTGGCAAAGTAGTAGGCGCCATCTGACCACTAGTCATACCATAAACGCCATTATTTATAAATACAACAAGAATATTTTCCCCCCGATTAGCAGCATGGATAGTCTCGGCTGTGCCAATTGATGCAAGATCCCCATCACCCTGATAAGTAAAGACATATTTGTCAGGCATCATTCTTTTTACACCTGTTGCTAAAGCACATGCTCGACCGTGTGCCGCTTCTTGCATATCAATATTCATATAATCGTAGGCAAATACTGAACAGCCCACAGGTGCAATACCTACGATTTGATCCTGAATATTCATTTCGTCAACAATTTCCATCAGAATGCGATGGACTGTTCCGTGAGCACATCCTGGACAATAGTGCAACGGTTTATCTGTTAATGTTTTTGGCTTTTTATATATAAGATATTCATCTTTAACAATATCAAAATTTACTGGTACCTCTTCCGGTGCATTATATGTTGTCATTTATTACCTCCATTATTAATGAAAAATTTTTCAAAATTTTCTATTACATCATCGGGTGTTGGAATCATTCCACCCATTCTACCGTAAAATTCTACTCTTGTTTTATCTCCTACAGCCAGTTTAACATCTTCTATCATTTGGCCTGCATTTAATTCAATATCTAATATGCCTTTTACTCTGGGTGCAATTTCTCTATAAATTGAGTATGGAAATGGATAAACAGAGATTGGTCGTATCAATCCAACTTTATATCCTTTTTCTCTTGCAACTTCCATAGATTTCATCGCGATTCTTGAACCTAAACCAAAACCGGTAAAGATATAATCAGCGTCATCGGTATTAATTGTTTGGAAGCGTACTTCTTCTTTTTCCATTTGTCTATATTTCGCTTGAAGACGTAAATTTACAACTTCCATACGTTCTGGTTCGATATATAATGAAGTTATTATGCGTCTTTCTTTATCATTTGGTTTTCCTGTTGTTGCCCAATCGGGAAATTCTGTCTTTCGTGGTATTGGTTCAAAAAGTTCAACTTTTTCCATCATTTGACCCATTGCTCCATCGGCAAGTATCATTACTGGATTCCGGTATTTTTCAGCAAGGTCAAAACCTAATTTTACAAAATCAACCATTTCTTGCACATTGTATGGTGCTAAAACAAGTAGATGATAATCTCCGTGACCGCCGCCTTTTGTTGCCTGGAAATAATCTGCCTGCGATGGCTGTATTGTGCCTAAGCCAGGACCGCCACGAACGATATTAACTAGCAAACAAGGTAATTCCGCTCCTGATATATATGAAATTCCTTCTTGCATCAGACTGATACCAGGACTTGATGATGTTGTGCAAGCTCGTCTTCCTGTGGCTGCTGCACCATAAATCATATTAATCGCCGCAACCTCGCTCTCTGCTTGCAATACAAGCATACCTGTTCGTTTGTTTGCTTCTAAAGATAAATATTCTATTACTTCTGATTGTGGAGTAATAGGATAACCGAAATAAGCATCAGCTCCTGCTCTTATTAATGCTTCTGCCAATGCCTCATTACCTTTCATTAATCTTACTTCACCCATTTTTTCCTCTGTTTATCGTACAATTTTTCTATAAACTGTGAATATTGAATCAGGACATATCAATGCACAATTCATACATCCTGTGCAATTATCTTGAACTTTAATTACATAATTATATCCCTTTGAATTTATTCGGGGAGATAAAGCTAGAGTTTTTTCAGGACATGCTTCTACGCATAATTCGCATCCCTTGCATAAATCTTTATTTATTATTATTTCCCCTAAGGCTTTTGCCATAATTTACCTCTGTTTAAATTTATAATTTTATTTATTAATTATTTACAAATTAAGGAAATTTTAACAAATAGTAGATTAATTAATTTTAATTTATTTTAAATTAACTTATTAAAAATTAATAAATTAAATTAGTCTTGTCTAAAATTTCAGATTTGATCTATATGATTACAAATATTTTGTCTTTCCTTCCCTAGTTAATTTTTCTACTATTCGCTTGATTTCTTGAACTCTGTCTTTTGGACATATTAATAAAGCATCTTCGGTCGCACTTACTACCATATTATCAATTCCAAGCGCTGCTATAAGAAAATCATTTGTATTATTTTGATTAATAATTATTGAATTTTTTGTATCAATTGTTTCAATATTACCATTTAGATAATTATTGGAGTTGTCCACTGAATATATACGCGGCAACGCGTCGTAAGTTCCCACATCCTCCCAAGTGAATACAGCGCGCTCGACCACAACTCGCTCTGCTTTTTCCATTAATGCATAATCTATTGAAATATCAGGAAGGCTTGCATAAAGCTCAAGAACTTGTTTATTCTTGGTCATATCAATTTCGTAAGGATTCTCTTCTAAATACTCTTGCAATTTTTGAATATTATTTCCAATTTCAGGTGTATATTTTTTCATATTTTCTCTAAACACATCTAACCGCCAAAAAAACATTCCTGAATTCCATAAAAATCTGTTTTGTAAGTAGTACCTTTGCGCAACTTCTAATGTTGGTTTCTCATGAAATGATTTAAGTGGCTTAATTTGAATACTTGAAGTAGAATCTTCAAATTCATCCTGTATTTCAATATATCCATAACCCGTTTCGGGTCTGTTTGGTCTTATCCCGATAGTTGCAAGCACAGGATTAAATTCCACATATCTGAGCAATGCTTCTATTGAACGTGTGAATGCATCATTAGGAAAAATTTTTTGGTCAGCTGTTAGCACACCAATTACTATATTTGATTCAGGTATTCCTTTTAATTTGTATCGTACTGAAATTATTGCTGCCATTAACGCAAGACTCGGCGCTGTATTTCTTTTCGCAGGTTCTGCTATTATATTTTCGCGAGGTATTTCTGTAATAACTTTTCCAATAGCATCAAGCATATACTGATTTGTGATGATATAAATATTCTCAGATTTAAAAACAATCAATGCCCTCTCAATAGCTTCTTCCAGCAAAGTGGGAGAACCCTCCTTAAATTGTATTAACTGTTTAGGTCGATTAATTTTACTTAATGGCCAAAAACGATTACCTGCACCCCCTGCCATAATAATTGCAATTCTTTCCATATAGCACTCAATTGTTTGTTGCGATTATTTTTTTGAACTCGGTTATCACAGGAACAGGAGTCGGGTCTTGATTGTTTAGAATTGCAAGATAATAACTCGTCCAATCGCCTAAATAGATCAAATCGAATATTCTGGAAAATAGTGAATCCTCATTGCTTTGTAATATTATCGAATTAGGAACTGATTTATCAATTATATTCTTTGTTGCATAAATTCTTTTCTGGACTTGGGGATGGTCAGATTTATCAATTAAATAAATGATAAAGAAATTTTCAAGAAATTCTTTAGGATATTTCCAGGAATTGATTTCATTATGGTTCATTTCAGGTATAAAATTCCCAAATGCAAGATGCTTCGCATTCTCTTGTATTTGCCCTCTAAATCGTATATTGACAATGTTCAATATATTAGATGATGAATAAATAATAGGAATTTTACCATATATTTTTTTTGCATTATTCAATGCAGGATTATCATCACTAAGTTGAGAATATAATTTACTTTTTTCTTCAAGTAAATCTGCTATAATTTGTTCTTCTATTTCCGTTCGCGATAGTGTGCAAATCTTGCAAAAATTTAGAAGTAGAAAATTTAAAAGATTAAAAAATAAATATCCTAATGCTGCTCGTGGTTGATATCCTGATGGTATTTTGATGAACGGTATATTGTTTGTTTTGCATAAATTTTCTAATGTACCTCCACTTGCTATACCAAGCAAATGATTTGTCTGCTTCCTTGAATATTCAAAAGCAGATAATGTTTCCTCAGTATTGCCTGAATATGATATTGCAATAGATAAGCTTGAATTATCTAAAAAATTTAGTATATCATATTCACGAACAACAAAAATGGGAATCTCAACCTCAGGAAATATGTTCCTGATTATAGAATTTGCTAGGTCCCCGCTTATTGCTGAACCACCCATTCCGAAAATAAATATCTTATTTATTTTACTGCTTTCAGATAATTTTGGTAATTGCTTGATTTGGGCTATTGATTCTCTTACCTGTAAATGATAATCTGAAAGGACTTGCCGCATATTTGAACTATCAATTTGAAAATTTAATTCCATAATTAAATGCTAATATTAATTATTTACAAATTACAAAATTGATTTGATATAGGCTTTATTTCAAATAATATGCTTTCTGCCGATTGGATAATATTCAAATCCTAAATTTTGCATTTCATAAGGGTCATATTGATTTCTGCCATCGAAAATTATTGGATTTTTTAAAAGTTGCCTCATTTTATCAAATTCGGGATTTTTAAATATACTCCATTCTGTTGCAAGTATTAAAGCATCAGATTGATTAAGTATTTCATATTGGTCTTTGCCATACTGAATTCTATCACCATATATTTCACGTGTTCTTTCTATTGCTTGTGGGTCGTAAGCTGAAACCTTTGCTCCTTCTGATAATAATAAATCAATTACTCTTAATGCAGGTGATTCCCTTATATCATCAGTATTCGGTTTAAATGAAAGCCCCCATAATGCAAAATGCAAATCATTTAAACTTCCAAATCTATTTGTAATCTTTGAGAAAAAGTAATGTACTTGTGTTTCATTGATTATAAATGCAGTTTGAACAAGTTGAATTGGTGTACTTGCTTCATTTGCCGAATGTATTAATGCTTTAACATCTTTTGGCAAACAACTTCCCCCATATCCAAGTCCCGCATTTAAATATCTTCTCCCAATGCGAGGGTCTGATCCGATTCCAAGTCGAATTAAATCTATATCTGCATCAATACTATCGCAATATCGTGCAAGTTCGTTCATAAATGATATTCTTAGAGCTAACATCGAATTTGCTGCATATTTAGTGATTTCCGCTGAACGAATGTCCATAAATAATAAAGGATTTCCGCTATTTAAAAATGGGTCATATAACTCTTTCATAATATTGCGAACTCGCTGACTATTGGTGCCAACTACAACTCTATCGGGTTTCATAGCTTCTTCGACTGCTGATCCTTCACTTAAAAATTCAGGATTGCTGACAATTTCGATTTCATTATTAGGTAAAATTTCGTCAAATATCTTCTTGACCTTTTCCCCAGTACCTACAGGTACAGTGCTTTTATCTACTATTATTTTGTTTTGTGGTAAGTTACTATCTTTGATAATCTCAGCAATTTCTTTTGATGTGGATAACACATTTTGTAAATCTGCTGCTCCATCTTTATCAGGTGGTGTTGGTAGGCAAAGAAAAATTATGTCTGTATTTTCTACTGCTTCCTTCAATTCTGTAGTGAAAAATAATCTTTTCCCCTCTATATTATTTTTTAATAGCCACTCTAATCCTGGTTCGTAAATCGGGGGAATTCCCTCTCGCATCTTTTGAACTTTTTGTTCATCAATATCAACGCAAATTACACTGTTGCCATGCGCTGCAAATGTTATCCCTGATACAATTCCGACATATCCTGTCCCAATGACAGAAATTTTAAATGCCATTTGTTATACTCCATTGAGTAATTTAATAATAACAAGCAATAATATTATAAATGTTCCACTCATTATTGCTATTTTTAATAATTTTTTTATTACTGAATAAAAAAGACTAATAAATAATAATATGCATAATATTTTTCCCCAAAGCGGGAATGTTGACAAAAAATTAATTATGCTTTCCAATTTATTTATCTTAATTTAAATGCCATAGTGATAATGCCTTCCATTACTACGTTCTCTTTGAGTGGATTGAAACGCCATTGTCTCAAAGCATCCATTGCAGCTCGTTCTAATCTTGGGTCAGCTTTTTCCATTGGTATCATTTTATCTACTGTTCCATCAGGTAGAACAGTGAATTTGATTCTTATTGTCCCTGATGTATTTACTCCCGGAGGATAAACAGGTATCTTCTTTTGTAAAACAATGCGATTACCTCCCCCTCCCCATTCAATATCTCCAAGTCCCATACCTAATCCCGCACCATATCCTTTATCTCCTAGTCCTCGCCCTTGTTGACTCCCTTTTGGGTTGCCAATATTTTCTCTATCACTCCCGTTTGCATTAGGGTCTGATTTATCCGCAATTGATAAATTCTTGGATGGAATTACATTTGCGTCCTCAGGATTTAATTTTGTTGTTGCTGATATTTTTCCAGTTGATGCAATTTTTGCATCTTCTAACTGATTAGTTGGTAGTAGACCTTTATGCGCCTCTCCTTCAGCTGTTAAATTGCCTTTGCTTACTCCCGTTCCATCTCCTTCTCCGAAACTTAATAATTCAATTGGGATAATATTACTCTTTGGCTCGTATAATTTGGGTTGTTTCATATTGAAAAAAGAAGTTATGAAGATAAATATTGAACATAATATAACTGATATTGCAAATCCAAGGTATGTATTCCTATCCCACGGAACCCTAATATTGAAAAATTCTTTATTATCAATTTTGTTATAATTCATTTCTCCCCCTATTTAATTCTATCAATCCACATTTGGCTAAATCCAAGTGTTTTCGCAGCTTGAATTGCCGCTTCTTTTGTTGGAAATTCTCCAAATCTTACCCTGTACCAAATTATATCTCTTATCTTTTGCTCGCTTATATATGCTTTTGGTATATTCAGACTTTCTAATTTTTTCTTCCATATCTCAGCGTCATCCCTCGATGGTGTCGAATATACTTGTATTGTATATACAGCTTTTTCTAAATTTGCGATTGCTTGCGAATTTGCTTCCTTATAATTTTGACGATTTTCTGCTAGTATAGTTTTTTCTGGTTTTTTATGAATTTGCTTTGACTCTTTCTTAGGTTTTTCAACTATATTGGTTGTTGGCTTTCGCTGAACAATTTTCTTTTCTATTATATATTGTTTAGAACTTCTTAAGCCATTTCTTTTTTTTGTCTTCTCAGGAATAGGAGCTAAATTTGTTATATTCTTTTCCTTAGCAGTATCAATTATTTGTTCTTCTTTTTTAGTTAATTGAACAGTATCTCTTACCTTTGGTGTTGGTGCATTAAGAACCTCTTTCTTTGGTTTTGTTAGAACAGAATTTTTTGTTTTTTTTGAAATTTGACTAATTTGTTTGTTCTTGAATGCGTTATAACTAAAAAAAGTTGTAATTGCCATAAGTACTATAGCAGTTGAAGTAATCATTATCCATAAAGGAATTCGACGCTTCTTTTCATTATTTTCTTCTTGGATTTTACTTTGTTTTTCTTCGCTCCTTGCTTCCTTTCCAATATCGGATGATGCATCCTTTTTAATAGATCTTTTTTCTTTTTCCTTTTGTTTTGGTTCCTCTTCCTCGAGATTAGCAAATTTATCTAAATCGATTAATTCATACTTGCCTTTTTCTTCGACAGGAACAAATTCTATTGATTCGTGTGGTTGCTTCTTTGATTCTTTCTTTTTAGCACTGTGCTCAAGCTCTTCACTTAAAAATTTTTTAAAATCCTCGTCAAGTTCATAACTCTCATTTTTTGGTTCTTGAACATCTTCGATTTTTGGGGCTTCCTCAACTTCAGGTTCTAAATTATTAAAATTAAAAGTTTCCCAAATACTCGGTTGTTCCTCATTATTGTGGTCTGTAATATCGGAAATCTCATTCTTATCGTGTATTGTCTCATCTTCCACATTTTCTGAAGGAAATACAGGAAATTTTTCAGGATAAGATTGTATTTTATTGAGTAAAAATACCTCCTCATCGCCTATATTTGAATGAGTAGATTGATTTTCTTTCTGTTCATTAATATTTTTTTCTAAATCATCCATTAAAATTTCCAGTTAACTCCAATAGTACCAAAAATTCCACGTTCACGATATCCCTGCCATACAAAATTGTTTGAATTTGTCAAGTTTTGCATTTCTGCAAATGCTTTTAAATTCTTTAATATTTCGTAATCAATACCTATCTTCAAATTGAAATATGGATCAATTTCAATAGTATTGTCTCTATTTGTAAAACGTTTAGAATTATAGATTAAAGCAACATTTGTGCCAAGTTTATCAAACCATTTTCTATTATAATTTGCTCCAAATTCAATTACCGGCAAATAGGGGATTGAGTTGTTCTCAAAATTTAAAAAAGACATATTAAAAATCAAATCCGCAGAGATTTTATCCTTTTTTGTAATATCCCAAAAACACTCCCCATTTATTTTGAATAAATTTGCTCTTTCATTGATTAAATCAATTTGATTAATAGAATCGGAATTGTAATATGGATATTCTTCATAAAACGCTGCAGAACCCTCGATGCTTGCACCCTTTTGTGCATCAGGATGATAATGTATTATTGCTTTTAATATTCCATTTGCCTTTGGATAGATTATATCTGAATGGACATTGAAATATGGATTTTGCTTTATAAATTGGCTAAAATATTGCTTTTCAAGTCCCGTGAAAAATTGAACTTGAAGTGTTAGATTTTCGCTCGGCAAAAAATTTAAATTTGCATTTAACATTAATGAAGATTGGCTTGATTTTAACGTATTTGAAGTATTTTGAAATCCAACCTCCCCTTCAATACTTAATAGCTGATAATACATCCCGCCATTAGCTGCAATTTCGTAAAAATTCATAGAATGTGTATTGACATTTCCAAAATTTAAATCTAAATTACCACCTAATTTGAAATTGTCAAAATAAGTACTTACATCCAAAAATCCCTCAACCCGATTTTCAAATGCTTTTGATTGCTTGTCATCAATTTGAACTGTGTATAAGCGCGCACCTGTCGAAAAATTATATCCCTCATAATTTCCATCGCTTACTAAATCAATTCCTGCATTATATGTTGTACGTTGTGGCGCAGAAAGAATTCCATATAGTTTATAGTCATTATAACCAAGATTGACGCAAGTACGTGTTCGACTTCCTCCAAATATCCAAAAAATATCAGGAGCAATATAGTCAGAATTTGCGTTTAAGTAGAACCGTCTGAAATCAGAATTTTTTAAATCCCCTGATGATAAATCAGCACCCGCTCGTCCATACAATTCATATCCCTTCCATCGCATTCCATATCCCGCAAGTACATTTGCTGTTGAATATAATCCGAATTGAGCTTGAAGAAATCCTTTTGGAAATTGTGGCATGATTAAACTCTTTGGCAAAGGTTGAGCTGGGATTAGTAATGAACTTTGTTTTTCTAATGGATTAAGCGAATCCAATTCATTGCTTGTTAAAGCTATCGGCGGTTGTGGAAATTGTTTCATACCTGCTTTGACATCTAGTTGTGCAGTTCCCTCAATAATGAATGTTGGCAATTCCAAAGGTGGCTGCTGGGTTGGAGCTGGTGTCGTTTGAGAAAAAATATAATTACTTGAAATAAATAAAATGAAAATGACTATATATTTTATATTTTTCATTATCTCACCTCGTTTTTGTAAGATTTTTTAAACGATTTCTGGCTGTTCTTCCATAATCGTCGTCGGGATTGATTGCTGTCAATGCTTTGTATATATCAATTGCAAGTTCATTTTCCCCTTTCTTTTCGTAAGCTTCCCCCAAATTAAGTAATGATAATGGAAACCAGACTTCCACATTTGTATATTTATCTTTGACAATTATAAATGTTTCAATAGCTTTATCCCAATTTTGGTCACGCATCCAAAGCTCGCCTATTCTATATAGTGCTTCAGCAGCAAGGTCATTATCTGTCGATATACTCGATAATACTTCAAATTCTTTTCGTGCTTCTTCATTCATAGAATTACTACGATAATACATCGCAATTCTATATCGCGCATTTAATCCATATATAGATGTTGGATATTTCTCGGCAACAGTTTTATACAAATCAATGCTTTTCATTGTATCATTCATTTGAGCTGCAATACTTGCACGCTGAAATATTGCTTGTGCATCATATTCAGTCGAATCGAAATTTTTATTTATTATTATATAGACAGAATCAGCAGATTGTAAAAATGTCTTTTCTTCAAGTATTGTTGCTAATTCAATAAGCCCTTGCGCTGCAAATTCGCTTTTTGGGTATTTTTTGAATAAATCACTAAATACATTAATTGCCTTATCTTTTTCATTTAGATTCTGATAGCTTTTTCCCATCCAATATAATGCTTCAGGATCTTTTTCGCTTCCGGGATGGTCAGCAATGAATTTTTCGTATTCAGTAATTGCATCTTTGTATTTTTTACCCGTATAGAACATCTCACCTTTTTTGAATGCAAATTCTTCGATATATGGTGAATTTGGATTTGATTGTATATATTGTTCAGCAATTGCTATTGCCTCGTCTTCTTTCCCGAGAGCTGTATAACAATATTGCATACTTTTTAGTGCCTCGGGAGCTAAAGTATTGCTTGGGAATAATTCAACAACTTTCTTATAATATGCTATTGCTTGGTCATAATTTCCTTGATTATAATATGCATCTCCAATTGCATAATATGCACGTGGGACAAGACTGCTTTGTGGATAAGCATCAATTAAATATGAATAATTATTGATTGCATCCACGTACTGCTTTTGATTGAATTTTATCCATCCAATTAAATATATTGCGTTCGGTGCGTATTGCGAATTTGGATAATTGCCTACAAAATTTAACAATGCTGTAATTGCATCTTCATATTTTCCACTTCGATATAGTGCGTGGCATAATTGATATGCTGAATACTGCCCTTCATCGCTTTTTGGTGATAATTTCGCTGCTTGAGAATAGAAATTTGCAGCCTGTGTATAATCTTTTTGTAAATAATATCCGTCACCTTGACGTGTTAGTACTTCGACTGCATATTTCGACTTTGGAAATTCTTGAGCAAGTGTAGAAAATATATCGCTTGACCCTTTGAAATTCCTATCTCTAAAATATGACCACCCCAATCCATAAAGTACATCTTCGCGTCTGAAATTTGGATAATTTACAATCAATTGATTATATGTCTTCTGAGCATTTTTTAATAAATCTGTTCTATAATAACTTTCTGCAAGCCAAAATAATGCTTCGGGAACCCGTGAATCCTTTGGATGAGCACCGATAAAATTATTCAAATTTGAAATTGCTTCAGCGTATCTGTGCGTCTGGATTAAGCAAACTGACTTTTTAAATAATATTTCACTTTCATAATATTTTTTCTCGGGTAGCAATACAGGGTCAGAATTTGATACAATTATATTTGCTTTATCGTATTCATCAAGAGCATCTCCATAATTTCCTAATTGTAAATAGGTAGAGCCCAGCAATAAATGAATTCGAGCTGCTATACGTCCCGAATTTTCCTCACGCTCAGCGCGTATTAAATTTTTCTTTGCTTCGGTATAATTTTCTGCTTCATAATTAATTTGTGCAAGTTCAAGCAAAGCAACACCCGAATAAGGGAAATCAGCACGCGATGCAAGGCTTGCAAGTTCCCTTTGCGCATCATCGATTTGTCCCGATTTCTCTAATGTTATTGCACGATAAAGCTCTGCTAAATATCGAATATTTTTTTCAGATTCCCCAGCATCGGAAATTACTTGCTCGTAATATTTCATAGCTTCATCATACTCTCCTAAATTAAGCGAAGCCCAACCCAAGCCTAAAACAAAATATAATCGAAGATGCTCGACTGTGTATGATTCCAAAAAAGCTTTGAAAGTAGATTTTGCTTCAGTATAATTTCCAACAACATTATAAGCCTCACCACGTAAATAGTTGATTTCTTCAAATGGCTCTTGAATATAAGATTGTGGCTCATAAAGTAATCCAAGTGAATCCTTCATTTGAATATGATTATAAGTATTTGAAGCATATTCCAAATCGAAAAAAGCACGTGTGGCTTTGCGTTGTACTATGTTATTATTTGCTGAACGAATATATGATGCAAGCACTGAATTTGAATATGGATAATTATTCTCAATTATATTAAATTGAATAATTGCACTATCATATTCTCTGTTCCGCTCATATATCATACCCACACCAAATAATGCATCGTCCGCATATTTGCTTTGTGGATGTTTTTGGACAAGTTCTTGGAAAATAGGTATTGCTTCTAAATATCGTCCTTGCTGATATGTTGCAATTGCTTTCCAATAGGCTGCATCTTCTTCTAAATTTGTTAAATATTCATAATTAGTTCGCCTCAATATATCTTTTTCGATAAATGCAATAGATTTTTCGAAAGCTTTTTGTGCATCCGGATATTTGCCTTGCTCTAAATAAATATATGCAATTTGCAAATTTGCCTCGGGAATTAACGGTGAGTTTGGATGTTTCTCAATATATTGCTTTAATGTGTTTAGAGAGACTTCGTAATTGCCCGAAATTAAATCGATTTTTGCTCGTAGTAATTCACTTTTGCCAAATGCAGGATTATCGGGAAATTGAGAGATAGCATCAAGCACCTTTAGCTCAGATTCTCTTAATAATTGCTCGTCAAATAATTGCTGCGATTTATAATAAATATCCGTACCATATTCAATATTATAAAGATATATTTGGCTAAATCCATTATAACTTGAAAAGAATAAACCTAGTACTGCGATTAGTAAGTATTTTTTCAACTTATTTGAATTAAATTTCTTATGTTTCACTTTTGAAAAATAAAAAAACATAAATTACAAATTTCTTCTTTTGCTGCTTTGTAAAATTACAAAATATTTATATAATAAAGCAAGATTTTTGAAAATTTTTTAATTTTGAAGTTTTGTATTATTTAATTTTCCAACTAAGGCAATTAATGAAAAAAACACTTATTACTTCCGCACTTCCTTATGCAAATGGATACCTCCATCTTGGCCATTTATCAGGTGCTTATCTTCCCGCTGATATTTTTGCAAGATATTCAAGACTTTCAGGCAATTCCGTTCTCTATATTTGTGGTTCTGATGAGCATGGCGTTGCTATTACAATATCCGCCGAAAAAGAAGGCAAAACCCCTCAGCAGATCATTGACCAATATCATTTCGCTAATAAGGATGCATTCGAAAAATTCCAAATGTCTTTCGATTTCTATTCTCGGACATCTTATCCTGAACATCATAAATTAGCAAAAGAATTTTTTGCCTTTTATCTGCGACATAATTATTTGGTAGAAAAAGAAGAGGAACAATTTTATGATGAAAAAGCAAAAATGTTTCTCCCCGATAGATATGTGGAAGGCACCTGCCCTAATTGCGGATATGATAAAGCGCGTGGCGACCAATGCGATAATTGCGGTGCTTACTATAATCAAACGGAATTAATTAATCCTAAAAGTATTATCACAAATGAAACGCCATCGATTAAGCCTACAACACATTGGTATTTCAAATTTCAAGAATTCCAAGAGTTTCTCCAAAATTATATTGAGTCACATTCTGATGATTGGAAGCAAAATGTTCTTCAACAATGCAGAAGTTGGCTGAATCAAGGCTTAGCCGAACGTGCTATAACTCGGGATATTAATTGGGGCGTCAAAATTGATGATATACCCGAAATTGATAAAGAAAAAGCAGCTGGCAAAGTGCTTTATGTTTGGTTTGATGCAGTTCTTGGTTATATTTCAGGCACTCAAATTTGGGCTCGTAATTACTATGGTGATGAAAATCGTTATGCTGATTGGTGGAAGAACCCCGATACAGATTATTATGCCTTTATTGGAAAGGATAATATAATTTTTCATACATTGATTTTCCCTGCAATGTTGCACGCAAGAGGAGACTATATTTTACCAAAAAATGTTCCCGCTAATGAATTTCTTAATCTTGAAGGACAAAAATTCTCGAAATCTCGTAATTGGAGCATTGATTTAATTGATTTCCTTCGGGATTTCCCTGAGGATTCCTCGATTGATGCATTGCGATATACTTTGCTAATGAATTTACCTGAAACACATGATACTGATTTCACTTGGCGCGATTTTCAACTGCGAAATAATAGCGAACTTGCTGCAATCCTGGGAAATTTCGTTAATCGCACAATACAATTTGTTTTGAATAATTTCGATAAGAAAACACCCGTTCTTCTAGGAAAATTTGCAGATTTCCCGAAAGAATGGACAAGGGCAGTTGAATATCTAAATATCAATTTTTCAAATGATATAGAAAACGCAAAATTGCCTGAAAATTTTTCTGACCACCTTTTTCTAAATGATATTGCTTTAATACAATCCTTATGGTTCGGAATTGAAAAATCTAAATATTTCTTAGGTAAATTCCGAATAAAAGATGCTTTTTTTGAAATAATGAATATCGCTCGTGCATCAAATAAATATTTCAACGATGAAGCACCTTGGAAATCAATTAAAACTGACACTGATTGCGCAGCCAAAACACTTTATGCTTGTGTTCAAATGATATATAACCTCTCAATTCTTTTTGCTCCTGTAATTCCATCATCAGCACTTAAAATGCAACAAGCTTTGAATATAGAAAAAATTCAGATTGGAAATAATACAAATGGCGAAATTATCCAAAATTATTGGGACCTTGCTAAATATCCTAATATTGCCGAGGGATATTCTATCAATAATTTGAATGTTTTGTTCCCGATTATAGAAGATAAAGTTATTGCAAAACAAATTGAAAAACTTGGCATTTCACTTAACCAAAAAAATATTAAAAAAACCGAAACAACCAATTTGATTTCTATAGATGAATTTCGAAAAATTCAATTAAGAACAGCAAAAATTATAAATGCTGAAAAAATTGAAGGATCTGATAAATTAGTAAAATTACAAATTGAAATTGGTACTGAACAGCGTCAAATTGTTGCTGGTATTGCCAAATATTATGAACCAAATGAGTTGATAGGGAAAAATATTGTTGTCGTAGCAAATTTGCAACCGACTAAATTGTTTGGTCAAACATCGGAAGGTATGTTGCTTGCTGCAAAAACACCCGATGGCAAATTATCCTTGATTTCTCCAATTGATACTTTATTTCCTTCGGGAGCCGATGTAAGCTAATGGAAAATGAGTTCCCAATTGATCTCAATATAAATATTGAAGATTATAATTATTTTTTGCCACCTGAACGTATTGCCCAATTCCCCTTAGAAAATAGGGGAGAAAGCAAATTGCTCTTTTGTGATATTACAAAAGGAGAGATTGAACATTATATTTTCAAAGAAATTGATAATCTGATTCCTGAAAATTCAATTTTAATAAGAAACATAACAAAAGTATTTCCCGCTCGGTTCTTCCTACATAAACCTACGGGTGGCAAGGTTGAAATACTTCTGGAACATCCAAATGATGTTTATGCGGTTCCGCAATCAATGTTATATCAACCTTCTCCACAAATTTGGACTTGCACAGTTCGTGGCAAAAATATAAATCCTGGTGTTATATTAACTTTGCAAAATAATGACTTAGACATAAATTTATCTGCAAATGTCTTGGATATAAATCAAGGCAAACGCGATATTGAATTTTTTTGGCAACCGCAGGAACTTTCTTTTGCTGATATTCTTGAAAAAATTGGACAAATTCCACTTCCTCCCTATATCCATCGTAAGCCTATTGATTTAGATAAGAAACGTTATCAGACAGTTTTTAGCGAAGTTGTGGGTTCGGTTGCTGCTCCAACTGCGGGTTTTCATTTTACTCCTGATATTATTCAATCCATAAAACATAAAGGCATTGAATTTGGTGAAATTACTTTGCATATTGGCTCAGGCACTTTTGCTCCTTTAAAATCGGATAATGTCATTGAGCATAATATGCATTATGAACAAGTTATTATCTCTAAGGAATTTATTAAACAATTGATTAATTTTCTTGAAAATAAAGCGGGTTATATTATTCATACGGGTACAACCACCGTTCGCACTCTCGAAACTCTCTATTGGTTTGGCGTAAAAGCTTATTTGAATAAGTTAAATGATTTCAATTTTACACAGTGGGAATGGATAAACTTGCAGAATGATGCTGATATTACTTTTTTGAAAAGTTTACATTTTTTATTAAATTATCTTGAAAATAAAAATATCAATCAAATAATAGGGGATACGCAATTATTTATAGTTCCTGGTTATAAATATAGGACTTGCGACGGATTGATAACAAATTTCCATCTTCCAAAAAGCACATTGCTTTTGCTTGTAGCAGCATTTACAGGCAGAGATTTATTTAAAAGAATATATAATGAAGCACTTGCAAATGATTATCGCTTTTTAAGCTATGGGGACGCATCTTTTTTGCTTAAGTCTTCTCCAAATGCACGCTAACAATTTTCGTGACGCCTTCTTCTTCCATTGTTACGCCATATAAAGTATCAGCTGCCTCCATCGTTCGTTTATTATGTGTAATAATAATAAACTGTATGTCTCTTTCTATGCTGAATTTTTTCAATAAATTTATGAACTTGTCAATATTCGTATCGTCAAGTGGTGCATCGACTTCATCAAGGATACAGAATGGACTTGGCTTTTCAAGATAGATTGCAAATAGTAAAGCAATGGCAGTCAATGTCTTTTCGCCTGCTGATAGCAAATCAATTGAACTAGGCTTTTTAAAAGGTGGTTTTGCTACTACTGATACATTTGATTCTAATAAATTATCACCTTCTAAATATAAATCCGCTTCGCTTTCCTGTCCGAAAATATCTTTAAAAAGCATCGTGAAATTACGTCTGACATTTTCAAAAGTTGTTTTGAATCTCTCTTCTGCGATAGTATTGATTTCATTAATTGTCTCGTTTAGCGTCTTTTGTGAATTTTCTAAATCATTCTTTTGATTTATTAAGAAATCAAGCCGCTGCTTTTGCTCTTCATAATCTTCCAATGCTTGAAAATTAACATTTCCTAATGCTGATATCTTCTCTTTTAATGAAGAAATAGAACTTTTTGCTGATTCAAGATTGAAATCTTGTTCGGCAGTTTGAAAATAATTGAGGCTAACATTATCAAAATCCAATTGATATTGTTCACGGGCAAGTGTTTTTATATTTTCAATGCGAGATTGAATATTAGCTATTTCTAATTCGATATTATGCAATAGAGTAATTTGATTTTGCTCCGTCTTACGCAAATTTTCAAGACTTTCCTCGTATTGTTCCATCTGAGCCTGGAGATTTTGCCGTTGTTGAGCAGTCTTGGAATGTTTAATACGAATTTGCTCAAGGGATTCCACTAAATTTTCTTTTTCTTTTATTGCTTTTGTGAGTTTATCATTCAGTATTTGTTTTGTCTGTCGATTATTTGTAATTTCTTTTTGCTTGCTCTCAATGAAATACTCGGTATTTTTTATTGATTTTTCAATTGATTCTAATTCACTTTCTGAATGCTTTAAATCGCTCTGCAAACGTGCAAGCGTGATTTCTTTCTGTTTAATAGTTGAATTTAACTCGTCAAATTCTTCTCGCAAATCTGAATATTTGCTTTTTTCATCTTCAAAATTTTCTGATAATTCTTCTATTTTTTGAGTAAATGACTGAATATTTTCTTCTGAGTTATCTATTTCTTCAATAAGTCCTTCAATTTCCTTCTTATAATTTTGAATATTTTCATCAACTTGAGAAAATGAATTTTTTTCGTTCTGTATTTTATTCTCTATTTGGATTTTCTCTTTCTCAAAATCATTTAGTTTCTTATTTAAATTAGTAGTGTTTTTTTCAATTTCAGAAATATTTAATTCAGATAAATGCGTCTGCTGGTCTTTCAATTCCTTTTGTATCTGGTTAATCTCAAAAGTTATGTCTGCAATTTTTAAATCTAATTCCTGAATTCTATTCCTCCTTCCGAGCAATAATGAATTTTTATCTTCAGCATTGCCTCCACCATATATCACGTCATTTCTTCTAATTACAATTCCATCGATTGTAACTATTTGCTCAATATCATATTTCGCAAGAATTTTGTTTGCATCCTTGACATTCTCAATTAACAAAGTCGAATTAAAAAATTTTTCAATAAGATGACGAAATTCGTCTTTTGTTTGAATAAAATCCGAAAGCCAACCAATTATTCCATCGCCACTTGCAAATTTTTGAACATTTTTATTAACTGTGTTTTCACCTAAAATTATAAATCCTGCTTTCCCTTGCTTAGAATTCTTTAAAATTTCAATTGCATTTAATGCATCATCAGAATTACTAATTAAAAAATATGATAAATACTCGCGCAATATAGAATTTACTGCTTTCTTATATTTTTCATCGACAGAGATAATCTCTCCAAATAGTATTTTCTCGGTGCTAGTAATCCAATTTTGATTTTTCAGCAAAAACTTGGTCGTTTCATCATTAATGGCAATATTCTCAAGAAAATTCTTTTCATTTTGTATTGTATTTAAAATGCTTTTCTTTTCTAATTCCTCATTTTTTAATTTATCACGATATTTTTCGATTTCATTTTTTTTGGTAATTGCTTCTGCTAAATTGTTTTTTGCTATCTCTAATTCTTGCTTTGTTTTATTTATTAAATTAATATTTTCTGATAAATTCTTTTTTAATATTTCAATTTGATTTTCGAAATTTGCAACTTTTCTTTCATCGTCAACAATTCTTGCTTCGAACTTTGATTTATTTTGTGTATTTCGTGCAATTGTGGATTTTTCAAAATTTAGCTTACTTTTGTATTCATTCAGTTGAGAATTGATATTATTTAAAATTGTTTGCTGTGCATTCAATTCTATTTGCAATTCCCTCGAATTACCCTGTAAAGTACTGATTTCCTCTTGGATTTTGGTTTGGTCTTGCT
>JAGOIG010000059.1 GCA_017995735.1 Candidatus Kapaibacterium sp.
GCGTTGATGTACTTGATGCAGCAAAAATCGTGTTAGACAAAATCGATTTAGATGCTGAATATATAAAAGGTGATATTGGATGGGAATTCTGGTGCAAAGAAGGCGATGCACTTCCACAACGTACAATTGATTTATTAAAAAAAGTAGATGCTGCACTTTTTGGTGCAATCACATCAAAACCCGCCAAAACAGCTGAAATGGAATTGTCTCCTGCATTAAGAGGAAAAGGTTATGTATATCGTTCTCCAATTGTAAGAATGCGTCAATTATTTGACCTCTACATTTGCTTAAGACCTTGTAAAGCATATATAGGAAATCCACTAAATTACAAAGATGATATTGACTTAGTGATTTTTCGCGAAAATACTGAGGACTTATATGCTGGCGTGGAATTTAATCCAGTCCCTAAAGAACTCCAAGAAACATTGACAAATTTATCAAAGAACTTCCACCCATTTTCAAATTTAAAAGAAAATGAATATGCTATATCGTGCAAAATTAATACTCAAAAAAGCTCAGAAAGGATTATTCGTGCAGGATTTGAATTTGCAAAAATGAATAATCGTAAGAAGGTCACAATAGTTCATAAGGCTAACGTTGTTCGCGCAAGTGATGGATTATTTCTTGATATTGCAAAGCAAATCTCGAGGGAATACCCCGAAATTCAATATGATGAGGCGAATGTTGATGCTATGACGATGTGGTTGGTTAAAAATCCAAATAATTATGATGTACTCATAGCTCCAAATTTGTATGGAGATATTGTATCAGATTTGGCTGCTCAATTAGTTGGCGGGCTCGGATTTGGATGCTCAGGAAATATTGGAGACAATCTTGCAGTATTTGAACCATCACATGGCTCAGCACCAAAATATACGGGTCTATATAAGGTCAATCCTATTGCTACGATATTAGCAGTAAAAATGATGCTTGATTGGCTGGGTGAAAATGAAAAAGCAAAAACTATTGAAAGAGCAACAGCAGAAGTGATCAAAGAAGGAAAAGTTCGCACATATGATATGGGCGGAAATGATTCAACCCTTGATATGGCAAATGCAATTGCAAGAAAGTTATAAAATATGAATTTTAATATTTTTTAATTATAATCATAAGTTGAAATTATTTTGAATATTCAATATTAATTTAATTAAATAGTCTTAATTACAAAGAATTAAATAAAAAGAATGATTAATTTATAAAAGGAGTAAAAAATGAAACGAATAGTTTTATTATTCACATTAATTATATTGGCATGCAATTTTGCTTTTGCATTAGAACAATATAATTTACCAATAAACACAAATAAGTTGATAATTCCTGATGACAAATCACCGACACAACCTAAACCACTTGCTTCTACAGGAAAAAACATTATTATATTCGATAATCTTGACCGGGACTTACCTGTATCAAATTATTTTGAATTAGCATATACTGATGCTTTGAAAGATTACCCTACAGCTGACCCATATTTAAATCATACAGTTCAAGTTTCTTTTTCTGACCAAACATTTGCTCAATATAATATAACAGATTTTGATGTTGCAATTTTTCCGATTGGTGAATATTATTTGAACTCGCCTACAAATGGGGGAATAAAGATAATCGATAAGATTGAAGAAATGCTGAATGCAGGGAAAAATGTAATGTTGATTGGCAGAAGAATGATTACTGGTGCCTTTTTATTACAAAATAATCAAGATCCTGTTGTTACAGAATTTTTAACATCAGATTTAGGTATTAAAAAAGATAGTTCTGGATGTATGATATTTCTCGATAATAGTAATACTTATATCCCATTTCGAGTCAAAGGCGTACCTATTGATAGTTATTTTCTAAGTTGGATGTTATATTGTAATATCGGATGGAGCAGATCGACTGGTATACCACCAGAGTTGCCAATTCGTTCAGAAGAACTTGTCGATTTTGTTATTTTACCTCAAAACAATCTTAAATCGAGTGGTTTTGACTATATTGACCAAATTGGGCATGTAGGTGACACTGTGCAAACTACGATATCACCTTATTATTGGGTTGGTTTACGCGCTGATTCTGTTCTCGGTAAGGGGGGTAGGTTAATTATGTGGACTTTAGCTCCAAACGTTGCAGCTTTAAATGAAATGCCTTATTTTGCTACGAGAATACAATTTACAATGGATTGGTTACTTCTAAATATGCCTAAACTAAAACCTTATTTACAATTTGAGACGACTACATTGACATTTCCTGATGCCCCTTTAGATTATGGAGTTAAAAAAACTATTAAATTACAAAATTTTAGTAAAGAAAAACTGACAATCTATCAAACTGCAATTTCTGATTTTGGTGATACTGTTTTTACTATTACAAAAGGTAATATAACAAATGAAACATTAGACCCAATGGAAGTCCGAACACTCGAAATTGAATTTAAACCTACGGAAGAGAGAGAATTTGTTGGTTTTTTAGATGTTAATAGCAATGCATCAAACGGTGAAGTTCTGACAGTTCAACTACAAGGAAGGGGAGGAAAGAATGTTTCACCTGAACCTGATATAGTTGTACAAGCGGAACCTTATGATTACGGCACAATAAATGTTGGAGGGGCACCTGTTATTGATATTAAAATTTCAAATAGCGGATTGCAAGACCTTGTCATCGACAGTCTTTACTTTGATTCAAATACCGAAAATGCATTTCAGTTTGCACAAATGATGCAAACACCAATTGTTGTAAAAGGAGGTGCAGAATATAGCTTTTCCGTTAAATTCGTACCCACAAATTGGGGAAAAAATTATCTTGCAAAAATCAAAGTCGTTTCTAATTCAAAGAAACATCCTGTAGTTTATATCTCTTTGCAAGGTAGTACACCAGGCGCTCCTGAAGGACCTCAAATCCAAGCATTAGTTGATACAGCGGATTTTGGAAGTGTTAAACTCAATGGAACTAGTAGAGAATACGTAGGTGTTAAAAATCCAGGCTCTGAAACTCTCAAAATAAATAATATTTATATAAATCCCGATAAGAATCCTGATGACGCTTTTGCAATTGATATAACCTTTAATTTCCCAATTTATGTAGAACCGAACGATAGTATAAAATTCCCTGTTAAATTCACTCCCCTAACACCCGGAGCTGTATATGTCGTGCCTCTTGGAATTTTCTCCAATGCCCTTAACTCAGGATCATATTATATTTATATGAAGGGGGTATCCGATACAGGTACGTCCGTAAGAGAGACCGTTTCAAATTTATCCAATACATTGAATATGAAGCTAACTCCAGTTCCTGTTAATTACTCTTCAATTATAACTATCGATGCTCAGAAATTCATAAGTAATGCAACTATCGAACTATATAATTTAATTGGGAACAAAGTAATGAGTATCTATGAGGGTGAATTATCAATAGGAACAAATAAATTTACACTTACCACTTCAAATTTACCCGCGGGACAATATTTTATTTTATTAACTACAAATTTTGATAAGTTAATATTACCGTTTATAATAGTCAAATAAAAAACTCTGATATAAAATTAAAGGGACTCAATTTGAGTCCCTTTTTTTTAGAAATAATATTTTATCCAATTCCTTTAATTATTTCGTAATTATAATAGGTCTTGTGACCGAAGCTGAACCAATCTGGACTTGTAATAAATACAACCCGGATGGTAAAGCAGTAGTTTCAATATCAAAATCATAAAATGGATTATCTCTGTAGCCAATATTATTATTTAGGATAGATTTTCCAAGAATATCATAAATATGATACGAAACAATGCCAGGTTGGTTAATTGTTAACTTAATATGAGCAACATTTTGCACAGGATTTGGTGTTATATTGATAACAGACGGATCGAGCTTGTTATTTTCATAAACATCGAAGCGAGTATCTAATCTTATATTATCGACAAACCAACCTCTATCAGTTAATCCTGTTCCTGAAACAAGTGAAAATCGATAAAGTACGGTATCACCCCTATAGGGCCTCATATCTTTGACTTCGTTTTTCCATTGGCTGCCCTGAGGATCTTTTGATTTGAAATTTTCTGAAGAAGCAAGAGTATACCAATTTAATGATTTGTATGTTTTACCCCAATCTGTTGACATAGCTAATTCTCCGTAGTCAGTTTTGTGAATGAGGGACATATTATCGAAACTGAAAGTATTAGATGTATCTCCCAAAATTACAGGCGCAAGATACATTGTATATGTCATATTATTTGTATAATTTGCATCAGGTGTTGTTGCGATTGAATTTGGAGCTGAACTTGAGACTATTGTTGTAAGTACCCACCCATTTTCCGTATAACGTGGAATCGAATTTTCTATGTCGTCAAACGTTTCATCAAGTGCAGTGTATATAGGTCCTGCATAGACAAGAATTTCTTCACTTGTATCGCTTTCTGCAGTTAAATCATTTCGAGTTGCAATAGATTGAAGTTCTACTTTGCCAAATGTTTTAGGGTCCATTGGAATAAATTCAGTTGTTTGCTGTCCTGCTTGTGTTTGTGTTAAGGTTATAGTTTTAACTAGTGCACCGTTTAAGAAGATCTTTGCCCCTGATAATTCACGTATTGTTGAACCATCAATGGCGGTTAATGGATTAGTCCAGTATAATTGGACGCCATCATCCTTTGGTCGCCACGTTATATCAGTTGGAGGTAGCGGTTTTAAAATTCCACCTGCTAGTACAGAAACGCTTGCGGGGAGACTTTCCCTTCCATCGAATGCTCGAACAATAAATGTATAAGTGTACCACGTTCCATCTACAACATTATAATCAGTATAAGTAGATGGTAAAGTATTTGCTATTGTTGCAATTGCCGTATTAGGATTGTCGTTCCTATAAATAAGAACATCAAAATTTCCAATCGTTTCATTAAATAAATCAGTTGTAGGATTTACCCAATCTAATTGAATTTTGATTTGATTATTTTCAAATATACTTTTGCCCGTCAAATTTGTAACAGGTTTAATTTTTTGAGAAATTGGTGCAGTAAACAAATCGAGAGAACCATAATCTCCCGTCGACATTGTAGGCATCCAAAACAAAGGATAAATAACCCCATTATAAGCCGCAACTGATGTATAATCTCCCCAATACAAATTGCCGCCTGAAATTCCACTCCCATCATTTGATTGGTCCGACACATCGTTCAGCGAATTAATATATGCTGTAGTCGGTGTAATCCTAAGTACTTTCCAATTATTTCCACCATCAGTTGAAATAGATAAATAAGCATCCACTCCCTGATTATTTGTTGGGTCATTTTGAGAGCTATAATATAAGACTGCAACTAGCCCTGTTACTGGATCTACACAAATTGACGGGAAAAACATATCATTACCAACTTGATTATCATCAACACGTATTTTGCTTTGCCATGTTTTTCCTTGATCAGTCGAACGTGCTACATAAATTCTGTAAGGTCCTCCATCAACATCTCTTCCTGCTTGAACAATGTAGACCCATCCTCGAGTCGATTTATTTGACCTATCTACAGCAATCTGAGGTGGAGATGATACTCTAATGCTTTGTTTATCTGTTAGTACAAATCTACCTGATTTTGAATGTTTTGTGCCTATACTTACAACTGATTGAGCAATCACCGATGAACCCCAGCTTTGTCCACCATTTGTCGATTTTCTTACTATTGCTTGAGCATCACTTGGATAGTTAGAATTAATCCAAGCAACATACACCTCTCCATCAGGACCTACTGCGGGTAGTGGTGCTTGTGTTGAACCAGTTCCCAAAAGAGTTGGACCAACCCAAGTATTACCATTATCAGTAGTGTATGCAAAAACAACGCCATCATTCACATAAAAACGTTGCCAGCTAATATAAAACCTATTTTTATATGGTGAATTTGGATTGTTATCTGCTGCAACTGAAAATCTATCGTGGAACGGATTCCCTGTTTCATACGCTGAAACGGCAACCGCAGTGACGGGAACATCACTACCAAAGCCATCCCAACTTGCTCCGCCATTTGTTGTCAATGAACCAAATACGCCACTGATCTCACTTCTTGAATTTGGTGTGTTAACTTGGCAATAACCATAAGTATATAAAGCATTGCCATCTGCATTGAAAGCCACACCTGGATCAAAAATTGTCATCCACCCCTTTGAAGGTGGGTCAATATAAACCCCCTGATTAGAGGGTGTTGTTTTATGTGTCCAAGTTTGGCCTCCATCGAATGAAGCCCAAGCGCTCATTCGCCAATTATCTCTGCCACCAAGATAATAGTTATCGTTTGCAGTAGCGATAATATTCTGTGGATTTGTTGGATTGATAGCAATCCACGTTTCTGATTGTGCATCGTAACCTGGTGAAATATCAATAAGCTCAAATCCTTCCGCCGTTTGAATCCTAGTCTGTTTGGGCATATATTTTGCAACTTCGGGAGGAACGTAAGTCCATTTTATTTTCCTTGTAAATATATTTGTCATTCTGGGATTATTCAAATATGAATCGCAGAATTCGGGTTTTAAATAATTTGGAATATTATAACTTTTATATTGAGCATTAGATTCAATGACAAATAAAAAAATTAATCCAATAATTCGCAAATTTAATTTCTTGCTCATTTTTTATCCTTTTTATAATTAATATTCTTTCTTATATAATATTTGACGATTCCTGTTTTATTTAATTGACAATTATTAGAATATACAAAATTAATGATTTTAATTTTCATAATTCGATTTATGAGTATTTCTCAAGAATCTGTAATAATGCCGCGAAATCCTTTGGATACTTTGCTACAAATTGTAGCTGTTCCTTATTTTCTGGGTGTATAAATTCTATAGAATAAGAATGCATTGTTAAGCGGGAAATCAGGGGTTGCTCCTCTGTTTCTTTTTTTAAATTATATCTCCGTTTGATTGATGAAACAAAGAATGATGAATTATTGCCATACAATTCATCGATAAGCAATGGATATCCAATTGCCTGCAAATGCGCACGTATCTGATGATGCCTACCCGTCACTAATTCACATTCTGCTAGAGTAGCATTTTTAAATCTCTTTAAAACTTTCAATTTAGTTAAAGAACTTTTGCCTTTGGCTGATGGTATTGTAATATGTGATCTTTGGCGGCTTTGAACTAACGGAATATCAATTTCTATATAATCTTGAGGTATTATACCTTGTGTAATAACATGATATATTCTTTTTATCTCATTATTTTCAAATGCAATATTTAGTTCCTTGTGTGCATCTGCATCTTTTGCAAAAAGCATAATGCCACTTGTATCCTTATCTAATCTATGAACAACAAAAATATTACCATATATTTCGGATAATATTTGAGATAAACTTGGTAAATTGTGATTATATCTATCGGGAATAGTTAAAATTCCTGTCTCTTTATCGATAACTATAATAGAATTATCTTCATAGATAATTTTAAAATATTTATTATGTTTCATCAATAATTATATTCCTGATTTGCAGATTTGAATGTGTTTGTCATCAACATTGCAATTGTAAGAGGTCCCACTCCGCCTGGTACAGGTGTAATTTTCGATGCTTTTGGGAATACTTCATCAAAATCAACATCACCCACTAATTTATAGCCAGATTTTTTTGTTGGATCAGGTATTCTATTTACACCCACATCAAATACAATGACCCCATCTTTGACAAAGTCCCCTTTAATGAATCTGGGCGACCCCATTGCAGCAATAAGGATATCCGCATTTTTAGTGTAATATTGTAAATTTTTAGTAGCAGTATGACAAATTGTTACAGTTGCATTTGCATATTCTTTCTTTTGGTATAATAAATTTAACATAGGTTTTCCGACGATATTGCTACGTCCGATAATTACAACATCCGCACTGCTCGGATTAATTTTATAAAATTTCATCAATTCAATTATTCCCGCAGGTGTGCAGCTTATAAATCCAGGTAATCCTGCAACCAGCCTCCCGACATTTTCAGGATGAAATCCATCAACATCTTTGCTTGGTTTTATTTTGAGTAATACTTTTGTCTCATTGATTTGATGGGGGAGTGGCAATTGAACAAGTATTCCGTGAATTTCAGGGTTTTCGTTCCATTCATCTATAATCGATAAAATTTCTTTTTCCATTGTTGTGTCGGGAAGCTCCTTTACAATCGATTTATATCCAATTTCTTCGCAGGCTTTTATTTTTCCATTTACATAGACTTTTGAGGCTGGATCTTCACCTACTAACATTACTGCAAGGCACGGAGTAATGTTTTTTGTCTGTTTTAATTCAGCAGTCTTTATTTTCAAATCTTCTTTAATAAAATCCGAAACAATTTTTCCTTCAATTAATTTATTTTCCATATTAATAGTAGTTAAAAAATAGTTAACATTTACAAAATTAAAAAAATAGTATTGTATTATATTTATAATTTATATTTATTATTGTATTATAGAAATTTAAAAATTATATCCTATAGAAAAGCCGAGAAGGACCATATCGGTTATATTGCAACTCCCCGATATTAATATTGGTCCAAATGCTCTTGCCAATCCAATAGTATATTTAAAATGATTATTTGAAACATTTACTTTCGCGATTTGTGGATTTTGATCGCCTGGAAAGCCTGGTGTTGGTTCTCTATGAGGGGATTCAAGCAAACCTAATTGATACTGAATCTCTACGGGAAGTGTGTAAGTGTATGTGCTTTTAATTTGGATAGATTCATAAGAAATCCCTGTGTAAATTGTTAAGATTTTAGGAATTTCTTTTGATATATGTAAATTGATATTCATTATATCCGCATTAGCTTTTAATTTTGCATTTGTAACTCCAATCGTATTATCAAGACTTGTTCCTTGATAGACAATTTGCAAAGCAGCATCTATTGGAGATTTTGGAAAATATTGCGTAATGCTATGCTTCAAACCTGCACCCCAAAATGAAAAATTGCCTATTGTAGAACCTAAATTTATTTTTGGAACATATCTCAATAGAAGTTCTGTCCCCCAAAATGAACCAATGATAATTTGAGGGACACCTGCTAAAATAGTATTTACATCTCCTCCCGTTGGTAAAGTAAATCGTTCTGGAAAATGGTTGATAATATTTGATATACTATCTTTTAAGCCACTTAATCCATAAGTATCTAAAAGTGAATATAGAGGATGGGCTTTAACTAACGAATCTAACGCGCTGTGTCTTAATTCAAGAAACGCACTTTGACTCCCAAGTGCTGTGACAGAAGAAGGAGGCAATTTTATCATACCTTTATGATTTCCAGAGACACCATCATATATTAAATTGAGGAAAAAATAATGAATAAGACCTATGGTGTCAATATTAATGCCTCCTGGAGTTATAGAGATATACTTTGATAAATCATTAGTATTATAGGGTACGCTGGGAATTGATGGAGTATAAGTTTTATATTTATCAGGAACAAATCCAACCATACCTTCTATGCTAAAATGAAAATATGGTTTTGCAACTTTATGAGGTACAAATGCATTTGAAAAGAAACCCGTATTAGAAGTCAAATTTACAACTTTTACAACAGGTTCAAGAAATGGAATTCCATTGGAAGTAAAGAGATCACTGCTAAATTGCCTTGCTAATTCTACTGTTAAAGGATTTGCTTCTGATTTAGCTTTTTGTAAATTGATAAATATAATACAAAATGATAAAATTAATATTGTTCTTGTTTTCATTTAAATTTTATAATTTTCAAGTAATTGCCAAATAGAATGTTTCTCAATTTTTTCATTAATAATTTCTTTTCGGTCACGAAATTGTAAATTAAGTTTTAGATTTAACTCGCCTGAATCAACCCTTCCTTGGGGAGTCAAATTTAATATATAAGAGCCGTCACCTGTTACCCCTTCAAAATTAACAAAAGTAAGAAATTCAGGAATTACTACTTCATTTTTTAAGGGTACAAAATGATTAAAATCTGCTCTAAGTACATACTTATTAGAATTCGCTGTAATTAATTTGACTCGTGCGCTATCAGCAAGTATTGATAAATTTTCTACTGCAATTCTTATCGGGACAATTTTTACCATATTCGTATCAATTGAATGCGCTGGTATAATTCCTTTCAGCAGATCAACAGTATATCCAAGATTTTCATCAGATAACTGAAAATTCCAAAGATATTTTCGATAAGGATCATCAATACCCGTCACAGGGTCATTAATAAATTGTCGTTTTTCGATGACATTTCCTTCTTCAACTTTTCCAATATCCCAGTATGGTGAATATATAAAATCGAAGTTTTTGCCCAGAATGACAGATGAAATATCGTAATCTTTAAGATTGAAAGGTGGCAATAGCGTATCGGATTGAGAATTATAATAGATTGAATCATTACCTGATTTATATGTATATTCTAATGAATCAATTGAAACTCTTAATGTTGTAAAACCATCTTTGGGATAACCTGGTGAATATAGTGTGAAATAATAAATTATATTTCTTTCAAATTGCCTTTTTGTAGAATCGCTTAAAGTCTGCTCAAATTTAGTATTATCTGTGTACATATAGTGAAATGCTAGATTTACAGGATACTTAGGGCGTATTATATATCTAGTATATTGTTTTGAAG
>JAGOIG010000060.1 GCA_017995735.1 Candidatus Kapaibacterium sp.
GTTCATCAAAAAATGATTTACGAAGTAATGAAACGCATTATCACTCAAACTATTCCCGAAAAAGTGATAAATAGCAATGAATATAATTGGAATCCTTACACAAATAAAACTTTCAAAGACGGAAAGGAAGTGCAATTAACTGCCGAACCCGATACGCGTTATAAAACACTTTTGAACAATTATCTTGCTTCAAAGAAAATTGATGAATATTATCCGAAACTCCCTTCAGCAATCGCAAGAACATTTGATGAAGATTTAGAAATTCGTGAAAAAGACGTAGAACAGCTCTTTACTCAACTTGTAAGTTCACCTATTGCAAAACAAGTTGGAGAATTGATTTCCAAACGACTTGGTAGACCTCTCGAACCGTTCGATATTTGGTATGATGGATTTAAAAGCCGTAGTGCGATTTCCGAAGATGAATTGACAAAAATCACGTCCAAAAAATATCCTACGGTTGATGCTTTCCAAAAGGATATTCCAAATATTTATGCAAAATTAGGTTTTCCAAAAGATAAAGCGCAATTTATTGCATCTAAAATCCAAGTCGATCCCGCACGTGGTGCAGGACATGCATGGGGGGCTGAAATGCGCGACCAAAAATCCCATCTCCGCACACGTATCCCACAAGGTAAAGGTATGGATTACAAAGGATATAATATTGCTGTTCATGAATTGGGACATAATACAGAGCAAACTATTACCCTTCACGATGTGGATTATTATATGCTTCATGGAGTACCCAATACAGCATTTACAGAAGCTTGGGCATTTGTATTCCAGCAACGCGATTTAGATTTGCTTGGTATAAAAACAAATAATCCCGATGCTGATGCTTTGCAAATGATTGATACATATTGGCAAATGTATGAAATTATGGGTGTGGCGCTTGTTGATATGCAAGTATGGAACTGGATGTATAAAAATCCAAATGCAACATCCGAGCAATTGAAAAATCAAGTTATCCAAATTGCAAAAGATACTTGGAACAAATATTATGCTCCCGTATTTGGTGTAAAAGATGAGCCTATTCTTGCGATTTATTCACATATGATTGATTATCCACTATATTTGCCTGCATATCCAATTGGCCATATTGTGCAATATCAAATGGAACAATATATGAAGGGCAAAAATGTTGGTAGCGAGATGGTGAGAATGCTTTCACAAGGCAGACTTGTTCCTAAAGTTTGGATGGAAAAAGCTGTGGGCGCAGATTTATCAGTTGAGCCAATATTGAAGTCTACGCAAGATGCACTTGATAAAATAAGTGCAAAACCGGGCAATTAAAACGGTGTCCAAACAAAGCTCGCAAATGGTATAAAGAACGGACTTGTTGTTATAGCAACACCAAAATCCGCCGATAACGTTGTGTTGCAAATCCTAAAACCTACTAATACAGCAGTATTAGTAGGTTTTGCAACATCGCTATTCCACACCTCTCCAATAAAATGTATATCTTTTGTTGTTGAAAATCGCGTATCAAGCCCCGCAGCAATTCCAAACGAACCATTTTCATAAGTCATATCAAAGAGATTATTATCAAAATGCACAGCATAAACATCGTGGTTCCCAAATTTTGTGAATACTGAAAGTGAGGCAATTGTTTTTGGCATTGTGATTGAAATTGATGTGTAAATATGATAAAGCTTATTCTCGGTATTTATTAGCGCATAATTTCCACCGAGCGCAAACGACATTTTATCGAGATATGTATCACCTTTTAATGTTAGAAATGTAACCTTGGCATTTGCAACGCTGATTTGGTCATTAAGTGGTATATATGGAATAATAGATGTTCCCGCAGTAATTGATAGAAAATTGGAAATTCCCACACCACCATAAAGGAATAGCATCTCAAAATCCCCAATAAAATGATTCTGCCCAATTGGTTCTGCCGTTGGGAGTAGATATATACGGTGGCTTTGGCGATTGTATTTCTCAACGGGTTGGACTTCAGCAATTTCATAAGAAAATACCTTTGTTTTCCCAATCGGTGTTTGAACGCTTATAGAATAATTACCACTATCTGATTTCTCAAAATCAAGTATTTTCGCAGTAAGTATATCACCATTCATCATCCGAATGATTATGTCTTTATCTCGCAAATTATAGAGTTCGTACTCGTTAAATTCTTTTGAAAATAATGCACAAAAAGAAATAAAAAAAATAATTAATGAAAATAAAGGAAATCGAGAAGTTTTGATATTCATAATTTGAACAGAATTTAAAAATAAATGAATGAAAAAGGGGGAAAAATATTGTGAAAAATCAAGAAATATTATTTATTTTTTTACGTTTTTGCAAATGATTATTAATAATTTATTTGGATAATTTTCGTTTAATATAATGTAAATAAAATTGAAGTAAGTCGTAAAATGACTGCCCAACAAAATGAAAAACCAAAAATTACTATTGAGAATTCTTAAAAACCAAAAGAATGTTAAATATGATGATTTTGTTAAGTTATTAAAAGGTT
This sequence comes from Candidatus Kapaibacterium sp., assembly GCA_017995735.1. Lineage (GTDB taxonomy): Bacteria > Bacteroidota > Ignavibacteria > Kapaibacteriales > UBA2268 > UBA2268. The sequence goes on from JAGOIG010000060.1 coordinate 2,480, forward strand.
TTGGTTTCGAATTAGATAGAGCAAAAGGGAGTCATTATATTTACAAAAGGGATGGAATTTCTGAACTAATCAATATACAAAATGTTGATGGGGAAGTAAAACCATATCAAATAAAACAGTTATTGAGTTTAGTTGAAAAATATAATTTAAATTTGGAGGAATAATATGAAAGATTATCATATTAATATTTTTTTTAGCGATGAAGATAGTGGCTATATTGCAGATATTCCAGACTTAAAACATTGTTCGGCTTTTGGTAAAACACAAGAAGAAGCACTTAAAGAAGTGTTAATTGCAAAGGAACTTTGGATTGAAGCAGCAAAAGCAAACCACCGTGCTATACCCAAACCTAAATATTTTCCTGCAGTATATAAAGTATCATCAATGTAAGATTTATAAATTTGCTTTAATAATTCAAATCTGCAATATTACCTTCATCAAAATATACACCAATTCCTCGACTAAACCAAAAGGTTTCGCGCAATCCACTTATTTATTTAAGATTCGGATATAGAAAATAGATAAGTTACTATTTTAAAATATAAATAATAATAATTTATTTTGTAATTTGTCAATATTATAAAAGAAATAATAATATTAGAGGGAAAAAATTGAATAATCGATTTTTATCAGCTCAAAAATTTATTAAAATGTAATAAGGAATTTCAAAAATGAAAATAATTACAAAAACATTTTTATTAATTGTATTCTTTTTCCCATTTTCTTTATATGCTCAAGGTTTTAAGGTCGATAGTATGGTCTTAGATATGGAATATATTGCAAGTGAGGATATTTATCGAAATAATGTAGCAGTATTGGGGCAAATGAGTGATAGCAACAATTGGCTGTGTAAAGTCTGTGTTTATGATGGCGAAAATTGGGAGTATTTGCCTTATTATTGTTTTAATACTCAGCAGGGTGTAATTTCTCCACAAGCGGAACCATTGGTCTGTACGATGGATTCCCAAATTCATTATGATTCATCGGGTAATTTATGGGTAAGTGGCGCGACTTGTATGTATCAATATAAAGATGGAATGTGGAATAAATTCTATATTAATGATTCATTGCAAAATTGTAGGCAATATACTTATTTTACAGTTGATAAAAATAATAATTTATGGATTGAAACACGTGGACATACCCTAACACCTAAAAGGCTTCAATTTAGCGAGCTAATCAGATTCAATGGCAAGAAGTTTCAGATTGTAAAACGGTTCAATTCCTATTATACTTTTTATCTCAGTGATGGGAAATTACTATTTAGTGATCAACAACGTATTGTCACATTACCAGATAATAGAATATTACTTCATTTGGGTTTTATGAAAACGCTGGACTTTTTTGGCAATGTAATTATGAAAGAAGATGGGAATTTATTGTATTTCAATCAAGACAATACATATCGAACAGAATTAATACAAACAGCAACAAGTTCATATTTTGCACCTTATCCTGATACATTAGATAAGAGGGTACTTCAAATATATCCTGAGACAGAAAATAAAATATGGTTTGCATTGGATGTTTCATATCCTCAAGATCATATATTTGATGGCGGTATAGTGCTCCTTGAAAATGGGGAATGGAAACCATTTACAGAAGCAAATGGATTGAAAAAGTATAACAAAAATTATCCTGCTTATGAGCCAATTACAAAAATCATTAAATTGAATCCTAGTCAATATATGGCATTTGGCAAGGAGGATATGGCATCATTTGGCAAGGAGGAGAGTATATATACATTTTCAAATGATTATCTATTGCAGGAAATCCCAAAAGATTCAATATTAAATAATTCGATATATATTGATGCTAGCTTAGAAAACTTTTATCCACTAGATTCACTTTATATATTTCTTGAACGTGAGGATATATTCCCCGGTACTATTACTAATGTACTAATGTATAATAATAATGAATTATGGATATTTTTGGCTTTTGGTATATTACGAGTAAATACAGAGATTATAACAAAGGTCAAAGAAGATGATTTAAAAAGTGAGAATATTATTTATCCAAATCCAACATTTACAGAGATCAATATCAGCAAAGAGTTCGAGTATTCATATTATAAAATATACAATGTATATGGTTCAATTGTCCAAGAAGGTATAAATCAAAATAATAGTATAAATATTAATGATTTGCCTTCATCAATGTATTTTATAGAATTTTATTTAAATAATCGATTTTTATCAGCACAAAAATTTATTAAAATGTAATAAATGATACATCTTTAATTCAAAAGGGGCGATATGTTAATTGCCGCTGTCGTTTTATTTGAAGCTTTACTCTTCTTTTTCTTCTAATTTCTGTATTGGTGCGGAAGTTTTATTTTTTTCTACTGCTTTAGGTATTGAAATGAAAAATCCAATCACAATAAGGATTGCTCCAATCCACACTAGCCACATAAATGGTTTTATTTCTATTTTAAATGTGTATATTGCAGTTGCACTCTTTGGAGCTTCCGATTGATGTCTAAATTCAAAAATACCAAGAGTTTCCTCAATCTCTTCACCAGGGTTCATACCTGCAAAGCCCACTTCTATATCTGTTCCTGCAATTTTGTGCCAATCTGGCTCGCCACGTAATTGTTGCATATCAATCCACGTGTCCAAGGTATCATAATAAATCTCGCCATTACGCTGTATTTCTACTGCTGCCCCCATCAAAAATTGATTTTTTTCATTCGTTTCTGATCCCGTCATATCAAAAGATTGAAGAGTGAAAGTAATTGATGTGTCAATTGGTACAATTGCCGATTGCATTTTTTTCAATGTCAATGTCGGATATCCACTGCCCATTTCATAGGAAATAGGGGAGATATAAATATCTTTTGTTAATGATGATTTTATACCAGGTTCCAGAAACATTTGTTCCCAATTATTAAAATCACTCCAATATATCAGAGATTTTATAATTTTAGATTTACCATTTTTTTCAAATTTGAGAAAATGTTGATACTTTTCCTGGTCAGTCCGCTCTTTATCAACCTGCATTGTTCCAAGATAAGTGATGTTATAGCCATAAGCTTGAGCTTTCTCGTTCATTTTCAAACTAATCACTTTACTTTGTGTATATCCCCCACTCAAAATAACGCCAAATAGCATCACAGCAACGCCAATATGCGAAATCATTGCACCCGTCTTATAAATATTTGCCTTTTTAAGAATTTTAAACGCAACAATTCCGTTTAAAATAATTGAAAATATGCTTGCAAAAGTTAGTAATATATAATCAATTCTATCAATCTTTAAAATCGCAAGAACGACAGTTAAAATAATGCTAATTATAAATGGAATAAAAATTTGCTTTGAGAAAACTTTTAAATCTGTTGCTTTCCATTGGAAAAAGAGTGATATTCCATTAAGTATTAATATAATTATTGCAAGTGGCAGATTCCATTTGTTATAAAATGAAATATCAATAGAAGATTTTTCGCCTGACATCAATTCTGATGTTATGGGCCAAGTTGTTCCAAGCAATACAATAAGAGTTATCAAGAATATTAACAATGTGCCAAGTGCTAAAAGAAATTCGCGGGAGGTAACAGATAATTCAATTTTTTGAGAATTTTTATTTATATCTTTAAATCGAATGAAAAAAAGTACCAATCCAAGAACAGCAAATAGAATTAAACCAATCAAAAGTATCAAATATACAGCTCGACCTGGTTCCGCAAATGAATGAACTGAGGTTTCGCCAAGTATTCCGCTACGTGTCAGGAATGTTGCTAACATAACAAACACAAACGCTGCAATTGCAAGCAGAAAATTAGTTTTAACAAGTCCTTGCGTTTTCCTTTGAATTATCATTGAATGTATGAGTGCAACTACAAGCAACCAGGGCATCAATGATGAATTTTCAACAGGATCCCATCCCCAGAATCCACCCCAACCAAGTGTTTCATAAGACCAAAATCCCCCCAACATAATTCCCAAACCAAGCACAGCAGCTGAAAATAATGCCCACGGAGTTGCAATATTTATCCAATTTTGATAATCCCTTTTTACCAATGCTGCTAACGCAAAAACAAAAGGTATTGTTAGCGATGCATAACCAAGGAAAAGTATTGGTGGATGGATCATATTCCAATAATTTTGGAGAATTGGATTGAGTCCTCTTCCATTTTGAGGTTTAAATCCTGCAGGTATGTTTTGCTCAGCAAAAGTTTCCCATATATATTCGAACGGACTTTTAAATACAAGCAATAAGGTAATAAATACAATGACAAGCGATATAAATCCAAGCACATATTCTTCGTATCCATATTTACGTGCATAACCCCTTACAATTAATCCAAATATTGAGATTAATGTTCCCCACAATAGAATTGAGCCTTCCTGCCCCGAGAAAAATGAAGTTATAAGTAAAAATGTATTTAATTGATTATTTGAATATTCCCAAATATAAGTAAATGCGTAGTTATGATTTAATATATTAATCAATAAATAAGTAGATGCAAAAAGAAATATTATGGGTAAAGCCACATAAAATCGTTGAGCAAAGCCTAATAATCTACTGTCTTTTTTGCTTGATAAAAATATATAAGTTAGTATAATTGATATAATTAAAGCAATGTATATAGCAACTCTTCCAAACATTGTGAACTCTTTATTTTAATGGAAAATTAATTTTTTTGACCCGTTTTTTCTTCAAATTTGCTTTCGTATTTAGATGGGCACTTTGTTAGAATTTCAGATGCAACAAATTTACCCTCACGATATTTGCCTTTAATAACAACCATTGGAGCTATATCGAAGTTATTAGGTTTTGGACCTGAAAACCAGACTTTCTCAGTGTTATTCTTCTCATCAATCAAACTGAATACAAGCAAATTTTGCGATGGATTATATACCGCTTGCTTTGCATCTTTGACTTTGCCAATTACTTGTACTGTTTTACCTGTTTGCCTTGCTGTTTGGAAATCAGAGTAATCAATTTTATTTGAGCTGAACGAAAAGACAGCAAGTAATAGGAACGCAATTACAATAGCACCAATTATAATATATTTAGGTTTCATATTATCCTTAATTTATATTCTACAAAATTAAAAAAAATATACATTAAGAGAAAATACTCTTATTCTAATTCTTTTTTTCATTTCTTACGCTTAACATTGCTTCTGATTTTTTAAGCCTATTATCAATTCGCCAAAGATAGTAGGCAATACCTATCCAAATTATTAATGATATTATCAAAACAATGTAAAGTGTATTATTTTCCAAAAATTCCATCATAAACTTTATTTATTTTCTATTAATTTATTTGCAACTAATTCGGTTCGGATTTTTAAATTTAAAATCCAGAAAAATAATAATGAAAAACAAAACATTGACAATGCAAACGTTATCATTAAATCGAAATTCATCATTCCACCCGAGCCTACAACTGGACCTGCTGTGCCTTCTCCCTTTGCTCCTGGATGCAAACCTGTTGTTATTCGTGGGAGAATAAATACTAGAAATGGTACAGCAATAAATGCAATTATTGAATATACAGCCGAAAGCCTTGCCTTTATCTCGGGATTATCTATTGCTGACCGCAGTGCAAAATATGCAAAATAGATAATTAATAATAGAAATATTGAGGTCTCACGCGGGTCCCAATTCCAAAAGCTTCCCCAATTGAACTTTGCCCATATCATACCTGTTAGAGTTGCAAGAATTGTAAAAAGCACGCCAATCCCCGCTGATGATACTGCAATTGTGTCATAAAATGTTTCCCTCTTATGTAAATAAAATATTGCAAATATCATACTAAGCAAATATGCTACTACTGAATTCCACGCAAGTGGTACGTGCAGAAGTAGTATTCTTACCCTTTCTTTTAATTCAATAATATAAGGATATTCAAGCGGGATAATGTTCGATACTATTTTATTTAATTTAAATGACTTGCTTTCGGGTGTGAAAGTTATATTAATTATAGATTTATTACGGGAAGAGATTTTATCAATATTAGATTTACTTGAGAAAATTGGATAATCAAGATTCGATATATAAATATTATTGTTCTCAATTTTTTGAATTGCAGATTTGTCAATCTTTAGATTGAAGCAAACAGAGCTGCCCTGCTCAGCCAAGTAATTTGAATATGGCACATTAGCAACAGTATTTGGTAGAAAAATTAAGATTAAATCGATAGCTAGAAGTATAACAAGCCCAATTTTCCACCATTTTGGTTTAGGAAACTGAATTTTTGGGAAAAGTCCTAAAATAATTCCCCCAATTACAGCAATTCCCATCAATAAACCTTTCATATAGAAATCATTTTTTGAGATTTAACAAAATTATGAAATTATTTACATTTAATTATTCTAATTTAAAATGTAATTCTACAATATTTTTACCGGGCGTTCCATCTATTCGAGATATTTCAATTTTATCCGCTAATGCTTTTACTATTGGAATGCCCCATCCACCTTTCTGTGGATGCTTTAAATTGTCTTCTATCGTTGGTGCATTATATTCTACTAAATTAAATGGTTCCCCACGGTCCATAATTCGGACGACCATTGATTTGTTATTTCCCTCACATTCAACCCATATAAGTTTTCTCAAGGAATCATTTTGAAAATTTCTATACGAATATTGGATTATATTAGAGCAAATTTCATCGACAACTAATTCGATTTTTGATAATTTTTCATCATTACATCCAATTAGATGGCCAAAATCTCTTATGAATTGCCTTATTCTATATAATTCACTTGTTACAGGTTTAACTCTGAATTTCCTAAAATACAAAAATGAATTATTTGGCTTCCTTTGTAAAGTTACTTTTGAGCTCTTCGATATCATCATTAACTTCAAATAAAACGTTAAAACCCAGTAAATCAAACAAATTTTTTAACTTTGGACTAAGTCCAGTGAATTTCAAATCTCCACCATTGGCTCTTAATTCTTCGATAAATTCCATAAATACACCAAACCCCGCGCTACTTATATACTCAATCTCTGTGCAATCGCAGATAATTTTGAAATTATCTTCACGAATTAATTTTCCTATCGCATTTTCTAGTGAATTAGCAGTATGTGCATCAAGAAAGCCAATTATTTGTAAAATACTAATATCATCATCCCTCGAAGTAATAATAGTAATTTCATTTTCTTTCATTATTTTTTCCTAAAAATATTATTGAAACAATTGTTAAATCATCTCTTAATTTATTATTGCTCTTAAAATTATCAATTTCATTTATTGCTCTTGCAATCAAATCTTGTGCATTTGCTATGTGATTATTGCTTAATAAATTAACTATTCCCTCCTCTCCAAATTCAATATTCTGTGGATTCCATAGTTCCGATAACCCATCAGAATATAAAAAGCAAATATCATTGGCGTGCAATTCTGTGCAGTAAGAAACAAGATTATTATTAAAAATAGTAGGGGAGGCAAGGCCAAGTGCGATACCCTTTGGTGCAATGTACTGTGTTGTGCCATTCTGTTTAATAGCAAGTGGCGTATGTCCAGCTCGTGTATATTCAATATTTCCTGCATTATCTTTTAATGATATTGCCGATAGAGTAATAAATATTTGTTTTTCAAGATTTGGATATAATATTTCATTGAGTTTTATCAATAATTCTTGTGCTGTCCCCACACTTTCCGCAATCGATAGAACAATTCCCTTCAATTCAGCTAAATATAGAGCTGAACTTACACCTTTGCCCGATACATCTCCTATAAGGATCGTTGGTATTCCACCTTTTAAATATACTAAATCGAAGTAATCGCCTCCAAGTTCATTTGCTGGAATTGAAATACCTGCAATTGAGTAATTTTCGATTTCAGGAAATTTTGCAGGTATTATTTTCTTTTGAATATTTTGCGCATACATTAACTCCATTTGATAACGGCGTTTTTCAATTGCTTCTTCAAGCAATAATGAATTTGCAACGGCTACCGCCATATTATCAGCAAATGTCCTCAAAAATTGCAATTCCTCAAAATCAAATGCATAATTTTCATATCTACATAAAATAATTGAACCAATTCTTGATTTTTGCTCAAATAATGGTATAA
>JAGOIG010000061.1 GCA_017995735.1 Candidatus Kapaibacterium sp.
CCATTATGTGCAGCAATATTTGCTGTATTCAGTATTTCTTCTCTAAATAAGCAAGTTGAGGATGTTAATAAAAATCACGTCCAAAAGATTCTTAAAAGTAGTCGGTATATGGAAATCTTCCAGGATCATATGAGATTGCTTCGTGAGTTAAGTATTCCTCAAGATAAAACGACTGTTTCAGAAATTGAAATTGAGATGAAAAAAATTTCCGCAGAAGTAAATGAATTAATGGATTATATGACTAAAAATATTGGGAGTGATGCTGAATTAAAAATTATTAATTCTCTCAAAACTACACGTGAAAAATTTCTTAATGCTCGGGAACGATATATTAATCTGTTAAATGCCGGAGATTTTACAAATGCTGTGCAAACATATAAACAATCTTTACAACCTCTCGAAAATGACTATAGAACCCTTTTAACTCAATATTCGCAAGTTGGGAAACAAGAAATTGAAAAAGTACAAAGCGATTCTCAAAGGAAATTTTCTTCGTCATTAATAACTTTAATTGTATTAGGTGTTATATCTGTTGTAGTATGTGTTATTATGTCAATTTATCTTAGCAGCACAATTAGAAAGCCAATAAAGAATGCAACTGATATTTCCCAAAAAATTGCAAATGGTTCAATGGAGCCAATTGATGTTAAAACAATTAATAAAGATGAGTTTTTACCATTGTTTGAATCGCTAAATGTTATGATTACAACAATTTCAACAGTTATTGATGAAATTAGGAAGGCAACACAACAATTAACAGACGGTGTCTTGTCATATCGTGTAGATCAATCAAATTTTAAAGGTGATTATCAATTATTGATAAAAGAATTCAATGCTGCGGTCGAAGAAATGGCAAGGCCTTTGCGAGTTATAACCAATTATATAGATCAATTAGCAAAAGGGGAGATTCCTGATCTTATTACCAGCGATGAAAAAGGGGAATATAAAATTACTAAGGATGCTATCAATAATTTAATAAATACCAATAAAGAAATTATTGGACTTGCTACCAAAATTAGCAAAGGTGATATAAATGTTCAACTTGCAAAGAGATCTGGGGATGATAAATTAGTAGAAGCTCTTGAAAATATGGTGCAGGCACTTAAATATTTAATGCAGGATATCAATGAAATTGCAAAGAATTCTGCTGATGGAAATCTCGATTTTGATATCAATTCGAATAAATATGAAGGTAAGTTTAAAGATATAATTGTGTCATTTTTAAACACAATTGAATCCTTCAAATCCCCTTTAAAGGAAATAATCAGAATATTACAGAATCTATCAGAAGGAAATTTGACACAAATGATGAATGGAGACTATCGAGGAGACTTTGACAAACTAAAAGATACTACAAATGCAACTATTAATTCTTTAAATGATCTAATATATCAAGTACAAATTAGTGCTGAAGAAGTATCGCAAGGTGCAATGCAGGTTTCCGCCGCAAGTCAAGCTTTATCGCAAGGTGCAACTGAACAAGCAGCATCGTTAGAGGAAATTACAAGCTCTACAACACAAGTAGCATCACAAACCCGGGTAAATGCTGACAATGCCCATCAAGCTCAAGTTATTACAAATGAAACAAAGCAGAATGCTGATAGTGGAACTAAACAAATGAATGAACTTGTCGAAGCAATGAATGAAATCAATTTATCAAGCGAAAACATTTCGAAAATTATTCGCGTAATTGATGAAATTGCTTTCCAAACAAATTTACTTGCTCTAAATGCAGCAGTTGAAGCTGCGCGTGCAGAACGTTTTGGAAAAGGCTTTGCTGTTGTAGCCGAGGAGGTTCGTAATCTTGCACAAAGAAGTGCGCAAGCAGCAAATGAAACAACCGAATTAATTAATAATTCTAAAAATTCTGTATCAAAAGGATTGTCAATTGTATCCAAAACAAATGAAACCCTTGATGAAATTAGAATTAGTTCAATCAAATCGGCTGACATTGTAGCCGAAATTGCTGCAGCATCAAATGAACAAGCATTAGCGATTTCTCAAATAAATGAAGGACTTAATCAAATCGACAAAGTGACACAGACAAATACAGCGAGTGCAGAAGAAAGTGCTTCGGCAGCTCAGGAATTATCGAGTCAAACAAAGTTATTAAAAGAAATGATTCAGCATTTTCGATTAAATAAGCAAGCAGCAGCATCTGTTAATAGGACAACTCAAAATACACTAGATCAAGGACCACTCCATAGAGAATTAGTGGAGAATTCAAATTATAATTATGATGTAAATCCTTCAGATGTGATAAAATTGGACGAAGATGATTTTGGTAGATATTAAAACTTATGGAATTTTGTTTAAATAAATATGGATTTGTGCGTGTAGCAGTTTTAAGTCCCGAACTTAGAATTGCAAATATTGATTATAACTTAAAAGAAATAGAACGTTTAATAAGGTTGGCATCTGAAAAGAATGCGCAAATTATATTATTTCCCGAATTATCCATAACAGGTTATTCTTGCGGAGATTTATTCTTTCAAAATAAATTAATTAATGATACTCTCATAGCATTAAAAGATTTATGCAATTTATCTAAGAATATTAAAGCTTCAATTATTGTAGGTGCACCAATTTTCAATGCAGGAAAACTCTACAATGCAGCAATATTTATCAATAATGGTGAAATAAAGGGAATTATTCCAAAATCATTTTTGCCAAATTATAATGAATTTTATGAAAAGCGATGGTTCTTTTCCGCTTTTGATTCTCAATATGATTTTGTGGAAATTGAAAGAAAACAAATTCCCTTTGGAAATGATTTAATTTTCTCATCAAATCAATTTCCTGACCTAAAGATTGGCATTGAAATTTGCGAAGATTTATGGGCTGTATCGCCCATTAGTTCTAAATTAGCCCTTACAGGTGCTAATTTGATATTAAACCTTTCTTCAAGTAATGAATTAATAGGAAAATATGATTATCGAAGGCAATTGATTGCAAATCAATCTGCGAGAATAAATTCAATTTATGCATATTCTGATGTCTCTGCTTGGGAATCAACCACCGATTTAGTTTTTTCAGGGCATTGCGTTATTGTTGAAAATGGAAGAATACTCAATGAAAGCGAGCGCTTTCATTTTGATTCTCAAATGATTATTGCCGATTGCGATTTTGAGATGATAAATAATGAGCGAAACAAGAATTCATCATTTAATTCTACAAATCATTATCTAGATTTTCGCGATATTAAATTTGATTTATTCGATGTAAAAGTATCAAATTTATATCGCGAAATATCGCCAAGTCCATTTGTTCCAAATGATAAGAACAAATTAGATGCAGTTGCAGAAGAAATTCTAAATCTGCAATCGACAGCTCTTGCTCGGCGTTTGCTTCATCTCAAAATGCAAAATTGCGTAATTGGGCTTTCGGGTGGCTTAGATTCCACTCTTGCAATGCTTATTGCTGTAGAAAGCTTCAAAAAATTGAATTTGCCATTATCAGGAATTTATACCATTACAATGCCGGGATTCGGAACTACAATTCGCACTAAATCTAATGCGGAGCTTCTTGCTCAGCAATTGGGAACCACCCTAAAAGTAATTGATATTAAAAATAGCACACGCGCCCATTTTCAAGATATTGAGCATAATGAAGAAAATATAAATGTTGTTTTTGAAAATGCTCAAGCCCGGCGCCGCACTCATATTCTAATGGATTATGCAAATAAGGTAAATGGTGTTGTTATTGGCACAGGTGATTTATCGGAGATCGCATTAGGATGGAATACATATAATGCAGACCAAATGTCTATGTATAATGTCAATGCAAGCGTTCCCAAAACATTAGTCCAATTTCTAATAGAATGGTATAAAAATAATAAAGCTCCAGAAGGGATTGAGAGTATTTTACAAGATATTCTTCAAACACCAATTTCCCCCGAACTTCAACCCTCTAAAAATGAATTATATAATAATCAAGAAACAGAGAAAATAATAGGCCCCTATCAATTGCATGATTTTTTTCTATATTATGGAATACGATTTGCATTATCCCCTAGAAAAATATTCTTATTGGCAAATTTTGCTTTTGAGAATAATTTTTCAAAAGAGGAAATAATAAGCACAATGGAGGTGTTTTATAAACGCTTTTTTGCAAATCAATTCAAACGCTCTTGTTTCCCTGATGGTGTGAAAATTGGAACTGTGGCTTTATCACCTCGTGGAGATTGGAGGATGCCGAGCGATGCAAGTGTAGATATTTGGATAAAAGAAATTGAAGATATTAAAAATAGTCTATGAGGATAAATGTCAATTTATACAGAAAAAAATCCAATAAAAATTCTAATTGCTGATGACCATGAAATCTTGCGGGCAGGATTGAGGAAAGTTATATCTGTTGCCCAAAATATGGATATAATTGCTGAAGCTGAAGATGGCTTGCAAGCAATTAAACTTGCAGAACAATATCAACCAACAGTCGTTTTGTTAGATATATTAATGCCTAAATTGACAGGAATTGAGGCAGTTCCAAAAATAAAACAAGTCTGTCCTTATACTTTTATTATTATATTCACAGCTTTTGAAGATATAAATCATATTGAAAAAGCATTAAAAGTAGAAGCTGATGGTTATATTTCAAAAGGTGTATCCCCACAATTTCTTATTGAAGCATTAAATAATGTTGTGATGGGTCAAAAAGTTTACAGCAAATCTATAATCAAGATAATTCGCGATGGAATTATTACAAATTACTCTCAAACAGAAGAAAAAGTTAATCTAACACAAAAAGAAAAAGAAATTCTCCATTATTTAGCAGATGGTTGTTCTTCTAGGGAAATAGCCAAAAAATTAAATATTAGTGTAAGGACAGTTGAAACCCATAGATATAACTTAATGAATAAATTAGAACTTACAAATGCGGCTCAACTAATACGATTTGCTATTCTACATACTGACAATTAACAACATTCTTTCTTATTATTAATTAATCATATCTTCTAACTTTTCACTTACAAATTGCCTCAATTAATTAGTATTTGTCTTATTTCAAAATTTTTTTATCATATTAACTTCTTTATATAAAATATAAAATAATAATTATGAAAAGTCGAACACAAAAAATATATGAATCAATTCCTAATGAATTTTCTCAAGATTCTAAAAAAGAATTATTACCTGTGCTTCCATTAAATAATTTAGTTGCTTATCCTAGTACGTCGATTCCCGTTGTGGTTGGAAGAAATTTTTCAGTTAAGGCAGTTAATAAATCTATGTATGAAGGTAAAAATGTATTGCTTGTGCCACAAAAAATCGAAACCGACGATTTAGAGCCATTGGTTTCAGAATTGTTTGAATATGGCGCACTTGGAAAAATTCGTGGAATATTGCGTTTGCCAGGAAATATGATGAAAGTTCGAGTCGATTGTTTTGAAGTTGTTAAAATTAATAAATTTACTCAGAGTGAAAGTATAATTGAGGGTAGTTATACAATATTAAAAATAAATAGGGATATTGATAATAATGTCAAATTTAACGCTCTCCATGATAGAACAATAGAAGTTTTTCGAAAATATCTATCAACTGTCGAAGGAATAACTGATGAACTTTTCTATGAATTTATAAATAATGATGATTTGCTTGCACAAGCTTATATAATTGCTTCAAATATAGAAACAACGCAAGATGAGAAACTAGAGCTTTTGACAATTCAAAATCTTTATGATTTATATTTTAAATTATATGAAATATTATATAATTTAAATCAAGTCTTTTATTATAAAAATGAGCTTAATGAGAAATTAGATACAAAAATGCAGGAATATCATCGAAAAATGATGATCCGTGAACAAATACAATTCCTTCGCGATGAGCTTGGCGATGAAAGCTTAGAGATTGCTGCTACTCCTGAAATTATGGAATTGAAAAAAAATATTGAAAATAAAAGCTTCACTGAAATTGCCAAAGCAAAAGCAAATGAAACACTTCAAAAATTAAGTCGCTATTCATCCTATAATCCCGATTATTCAGTCGAACGAGATTATTTAGAATTGCTTTTAGATTTGCCTTGGACAGAAAAAACAGAAGATAATCTGAATATTGATGAAGTTGCTCGCATTCTTGATGAGGACCATTATGATTTGGAAAAGCCGAAAGAAAGAATACTCGATTTTATTGCTGTTCTGAATTTAACTGAAAAAACAAAACGCCAAATACTATGTTTTGTTGGACCACCGGGAACAGGAAAAACCTCACTTGGTAAATCAATTGCTCGTGCTATGGGGAGAAAATTTATACGTATTTCACTTGGAGGAATTCGCGATGAAGCAGAAATACGTGGGCACCGTAGAACATATATTGGCGCAATGCCTGGCAAAATTATATCAGCAATGAAACGAGCAGGAACAACCAATCCCGTTATAATGCTTGATGAAATTGATAAGTTATCTACATCTTTTCAGGGCGACCCTGCATCAGCCTTACTTGAAGTGCTTGACCCTGAGCAGAATTCATCTTTTACAGATCATTATCTCGAAGTTGAATATGATTTGTCAAATGTGCTATTTATTACAACGGCGAATGTAATTTATGATATTCCTCAACCCTTACTTGATAGAATGGAAGTAATTGAAATATCTAGTTATTTGGATTTTCAAAAATTGGAAATTGCAAAAAATCATATTATCCCAAGATTGCTTGAGGAATTGAATATCAAACGTGATAAAATTAAATTCACTGATGAAGCGATATTGAAAATTATTAATGGCTATACACGTGAGGCGGGTGTGCGTGAACTCGAACGCCAAATTTCAACTGTACTACGTAAATATGTGAGGCGAATGCTTTCTGAATTCAACGCTATGAAATTACAAACTCAATCAAAAAAAACTACTACTTTTGCCGATATGATGAAGCGTAAGAAATTAACAATAGATGTCGATGATGTTTATACATTTTTGAAAGGAGAGAAGTACCATAAGCTCTCTGATAATAAGAAATCGCAGATTGGTGTTGCAAATGGCCTTGCCTGGACAAGCGTTGGCGGTGAGATTTTACCAATCGAGGTATCAATTATGCCAGGTAGTGAAAAGCTTTTGCTAACTGGTAAACTTGGTGATGTAATGAAGGAAAGTGCAATGGCAGCGTTGTCTTTTATTCGCTCTAATGCTGATAATTTCAATATTAGAAATGAATTTTTCCGAGATAAAGAAATTCATTTGCATATTCCCGAAGGTGCTGTGCCTAAGGATGGTCCATCAGCGGGAATTACAATGGGTATTGCAATGCTTTCGGCAATCACTCGCACACCTGTAAGGGGAGATTTGGCAATGACGGGCGAGATTACATTACGTGGTAATATATTGCCTATTGGTGGATTGCGTGAAAAATTGCTTGCTGCAAAACGCTATGGTGTTCGAACGGTGCTAATTCCAAAGGAAAATGAAAAGGATTTAGATGAGATTTCCGATTTTATAAAGGATGGGCTTGAAATAATACTAATTGCAAATATAACGGATGCTATCCCCATTGCCTTGGAAAAGCAAAAAGAAGTCGTAGTGATGGGAAAATAAGTGGTTTATCCGTCCCGTTTGAAAAGATAAGCCCAATCGATCGAGCCTTTCATATAACCATCTCCTTTGGATATAATTCGATTATCGCTTGAAATGACTATATATTGCGGTGCACCGAAACCGACATCAAAGTACTTTATTATTTCAAATGCATTTGCTATAATTTTTGTGTTGAAAAGCTCATAAAATTTGAAATTCTTAAGAGAATTTATATCATCGGGGCTAATTAATGCTACAAATACATCGTCAGCATCAATATTAGAATTTAAATAATCTACCATCAAATCTTCGCAAATACTACATCGCAAATTGAAGAATATAAGAAGTTTAGGCTTGTTTAGATTTAATAAATTCACTTGGCTATTATCGGCATAAACAATTTTAGGCGCTTTTTCATTTAGGTATATTACGGGAAACTGATACTTTTCTTCTAATTCTTTTATTAATTTCTCCCTTTCAATCCTTTTATTATTATACATTATTTTATTTAATTTTTCTAATAAGTGTGGTTTTGGAAGGATGCTATAAGCATAATAATAATATTTTATTGCAGAGTCCTTATTATTTTCTTCTAAATACAATTTCCCAATCATATCATAAGTCATAGCTCTGTTATTGCTTGTAGGATCGAAATTTTTTAATGAATTTTTAAAATAATTTATTGCTTCATCATATTTCTTTAATTTTATAGCTTTATTATATACAATTGATTGGATCAAACCTCTTGTGACAAACATTTTATAATTTGGATCTTTGCCCGAAAAATGCAATTCATAATTACCATTATAATATTCTTCAAGAGCATTATTCAATAGATCTAATGTTTTATTTAAAGAAGCAAGAGAATCGGGTAAAAAGTATTTGCTCAATATTAAACCCTTTGGGGTATTATAATATATAATATTAGGCCGGTTCTCAATTACTTTATTGATGACATCAATTGCAATAGTGGAATCTATCCTTTTGTTATCCCAAATTGTACCCCCACGAATTTCAGAACTGGTATAAAATGAACTTGGATTGTTTAGAATCAGTTGTTCTCTAATGTATTTAGTTAAATCGCTATGCAAACTATCATTGCCAAATAGAACATCATTTAAAAGGCTTGTAAGTTCCCAATTATTTAACGCTCGTTCTGATTTAACTTTGGGAATATTTTTAATTGCAATATCAATTTTTGATTTATCATAATTTATTGTATATGCTATAAGTTGCAGTAATGGAAGAGCAGTGTTTTTATTATAATTAGCTTCCAAATATTGAATCTGATTTAGGACAGAATCTTTATTAATAATTCTCCCTCTAAGTTCATAAAACCATCTTGTAGCATATATACCTAAATTATCAGGATAAGATTGTCTTTCGTTATAGAAATACTTTAAATATGTAGATGTATCTGCATATTTTAATAAAGGAATATTGGCACCAAATGAAAGTTGATGATCATTTTTATAAATTGGAATCATTGTTGAACGGCACATTTCATCCCCATAAGGTATATATACAAACATTGTAATCCAGGATGTATTGGGTAAAATCTTTATTTTTGTTGTATAATGAACACTATCAATTTTTTCAAATTTATAAACGACTTCTGTATAATTATTAATTTCTTCTTGTTGATAATATACTTCTAAAGAAAATTGCGTATCTATTGGATTACCAATTTTATAAATGACTTCATACTCTTTGCCTTCAATAAGTTTTTGCCCATTTTTGATTCTTATATTTTTATAAATATAATCTTTCGTCTCGTTGTTATTGGAGCACCCTGCAAAAGACAAAGTAATGATTATTATTAAAAAAATTATATGATTTCTTTTCATTTTTTTATGTATCTTATTTTTTACAAATTTAAACAAAATTATCAATTTTAGTATTCCACTCTATCCTCTTTTTGCAGCCATTCGTTAAAAACTTCTATGGCGGCGGTATTTTCAATATGTATTAATTGAACTTTTTTATTAGCATTTTCTTTTTTCAATTCATTATAAATAAATTCATCGCTGAAACCAATATGAGCTGCATCGTGTCGAGTATTTGCATAATAAACAGTGCTGATTTTTGCCCAATAGATTGCACTGAGACACATTGGACAAGGTTCGCAAGATGAATAAATTTCGCAATCTGAAAGATCAAATCTACCGAGTAGTCGAGCAGCTGTTCGTATTGCATTTATTTCAGCATGGGCAGTGGGATCATTTTCGATAGTGACGGTATTATGTGCTTCGGCTATAATCTCATCATTTCTGATAATGACTGCCCCAAAAGGTCCGCCCCCATTTTCAATTCCAATTCTCGATAATTCTATAGCTCGGTCCATATAATCATTGTTCATAATTTTACCAAATTTATATACATAAAATTAACTATTTTCTCTAATTTTGAGTTATTTTTTAATTTAATTTGGAGTATTTTATGTTAAGCAAAATTAAAGCAGTATTTTTATTTCTAATTTCCTTATTTTTATTGAATTCCTGTTCCAATAATAAACAGGAGACATATAAAATTCCTGAAATCAATCAACAGCAGCATAACTTAAACAGTCAAGATTTATTTTCATTTCAACGAATAAGCGAGCCAACAATATCGCCTGATGGAAAATGGGTTGCATTCATCGTGGCAACGCCCTCAATTGAAGATAATAAACAATATTCCGATTTGTGGGCAATTTCTTTGGAGACAAATGAGCTAGTTCAATTGACCAATGATGTTTATTCTGAGTCGAATCCGTCATGGTCACCTGATAGCAAAAGATTGGCATATATCTCTAATAAAGAGAAAACCCCTCAAGCATACATTATGGATTTTCCACAAGGTGGGATAAAAAAAGTCAGCTTTTATAAAAATGGAGCATCTAATCTCCGATGGTCATCGAAGGGAGCATTAATTGCATACACAACGGATGTAAAAATGAAGGAGGGTTTATCTGATCTCTATCCACAATTA
>JAGOIG010000062.1 GCA_017995735.1 Candidatus Kapaibacterium sp.
ATCAAGGATGATTGCGCCACTTAACACAATTATTGCTAATTTTGAAAATATGGATTATGATGTTGTGATTATTGGTGCGGGTGTTGTTGGATTGGCTATTGCAGCAGAATTATCCAATTCAAGACAAAATATACTTGTGATTGAACGCCATCCTTCTTTTGGCTGGGAAACAAGCTCACGAAATAGCGAGGTAATTCATTCGGGCATTTATTATCCCGAGGATTCATTAAAAACTCAGCTGTGCGTTGAGGGAAATCGCCAACTTTACCAATGGTGCAGTAAGTATAATGTTCCTCACAAGCAATTGGGCAAATATATTGTAGCAGTCGATGATGCCGATATTGAGAATTTGCACAATTTGTATGAGCAAGGCAAAAAAAATGGTGTCGATAATTTGCAATTGATTTCAGAAAAGGAATTAAATAAAGTAGAGCCTAATATTATTGCGCGGGAGGCGATTTTTTCTCCAAATACAGGCATTATTGATTCGCATAGTCTGATGCAAAGCTTTGAAAATTATGCAATTAATCATTCTGTGGATATAATTTATAATCATTCAGTAGAAAAAAATGAAAAAATTGCTGAGGGTTATAATTTGATAGTAAAATCAATGGATGGCGAAATTTTCGAGATATGTTCTTCCGTTGTGATTAATTCTGCGGGACTTGATGCAGATAGAATTGCCCAAAGTGCGGGAATTGAAATTGAAAAAAATCATTATCAATTGCATTACTGTCGCGGACATTATTTTAAAGTTGCGCCCAGCAAGAGCAATTTGGTCAAGCATTTGATTTATCCTGCACCTGCAAAAAATTCCGTTGGACTTGGGATTCATATAACTCCCGATTTAGCGGGCATGCTGAAATTGGGTCCCGACACAATGTATTTGCCTGAAAATATACAGGATTATACAATTCCCGAGGGATTAAAGGAAAAATTCTACGAATCCGTAAAGTGTTTTTTCCCACAATTGGAATTGCAAGATTTGACACCTGATCAGGCAGGGATACGTCCAAAATTACAAGGTCCCAACGAAGGATTTCGTGATTTTATAATTAAAAATGAGCATGAGCTTGGTTTTCCGAATTTTATTAATTTAATTGGAATTGATTCACCTGGGCTCACGTCTTGCATAGCAATTTCAAAATACGTCGGAAGTATTATTGAGTAATCGTAATTATTTCGCGAATAATTTCAATTTGCTTATCGAAGCACAAATCTTTTGCCGCAATTAGTGCATTTGAATGATAATATTCATAATTATTTAAAATTTCATCAATTGCCCGTGATATTTCATCAATAAATAAATTTTTGCTTACGGCAATACCGCAATGATATTTCTCAATTATATCTTTCATAGCAGGTAAATCTGTTGCAATGACGGGCAATCCCGCTTGCAAATATTCAAACAATTTGTTTGGGAGAGCCAGTTCATAAGAAAAGCTGATAGGTTCAATCAACGCCATTCCAATATCCGCAGAGCAAGTCCACGTATGCAATTGGCTATATTCGATATTTCCTGTTAAATGCACTTTTGAATGAAGTTCATTTAATTTGGTATAATTATCAATATTTGTTCTAAATTTTCCATCACCAATCAAGCAAATTGCAATGTCATCCCGCAATTTTGCAAGCTCCAGCATTGGCATAATACCACGCCCTTCAAGTAGAACTCCCTGATAAAGCAGGATTTTCTTTGATTTTTCAATTTGAAATTTCTCTCTTAATAAATTTGAATTAATTGGAGAGGTATAAAAAGGGAAATTTTTGATTACATAGAACGGTTTATCAGTTTTGAAATGTTTAATTAAAAATTCTCTATCAAGCTCGCCTGATGCAATGAATTTATCAACTCTGCGGATTAGTCGCTTTTCAATTTGAGAAATTATATTCTGTTTGAATGAATCATTATGCATTGGACCAAGCGCAGAAAATACTTCACGGGAATCATAAATCACCACAGTATTTTTGTTAGCAAGTTTAACAGCAAGGGCAAGAGCATACAAATCGGATGCAAAATAGATAGACGCTGAAAATTGCGATTTTAATTTTTTGCCATTTTTTATAAATTCAATCCATTGCCGAAAGAATCGCTGATTGGTGTTAATGTTAATTTGAATTGAATCATCTTCAGCAACAAAGGGCTTTAGCCCTTTGCAATCACATCCCCCTACCCCCTTTTTTAAGGGGGAATTATCAACAGAGGGATTTAGCCTTTTGTTTACAGATGCAAGCGAAATTGTCAGCACCGATTTGCCCAATAATTTAAAAGCATTAATGAAATTTCGCGATCTGCCATCCAGCGCTAAATCAGAAAAAGAAATTAAGCAAATATTGTAATTATTCTGTTGTAAAGGCATTTATTATTTATTAAAAAATATTGAAGGGTAATTGAATAGTGGGGGGATTTGAGCCACCTGACGGACTTGAACCGCCGACCGGCTGATTACAAATCAGCTGCTCTACCAGCTGAGCTAAGGTGGCAAAATTATAGATTACAAAATTACTGAAATTTTGATAAATAGCAAGCGCGTTATGATACATTTAAATTTGCAAGTATAAATTGATTTACTTCTCTATAAAATTCACGGGCTGCTTCACTTTTAATAGAAATCAATATTTCATTAGGACTTACGCCAATTTCTATATACTCAAATTTATACTTATGGAATCTTGTAATAAAATGATGACTATCGAAATTATTAAGATTAATACCAACAAGCCCAAACAATGTTAGGTCATCACATATTTCAGGTGAATAATTTGAAAAAGTCGTAGAAAAGTGGGATTTATTAAATGTTGCCTTATCAATCCACACTGTAAGCTTATCGGGAAGTATAGAAATCGAGTAGATTTTGCCATTTTGTTGCTGAATTTTTGTGATTATTTTCAGAGAGTCTTCCAAAAAGTTATCTAATTTGGAAATAGAAAAATTAATTTTATATACATCCATCCGCATAACTGAATGAAGTTCGGATTTTTGTCTATTTAGTTTGGGCAGAATATAAGTGCCTTTCCTAAGGGTTTCGCTAAAAGTGTTCAAGACTTTAATAGGTATATTTGCTTCAATAGCGGGAATTAATGCATCGGGGCTAACAACTTTTGCACCGAAATATGCAAGTGAACGCATTTCATTGAATTCCATCACAGGTATCGTACTAACCTCTTTTATAAGTCGGGGGTCGGCTGAAAGAATACCATCGACGTCGGTCCATATTTGAATCTCTGTAGCATTGAGAAATTTGCCAAATAAAGATGCAGTATAATCCGAACCACCTCGTCCGAGTGTAGTGGTCTGTTTTGAATTATTTGCACCAATAAATCCTTGAGAGATTCCAATATCCATCCCTTCATCAAATAGAGGTAATATCTTTTCATTCACATTGATTTTAGATTTTTCAAAATCTACTTTTGCTTTATTATAGGATGAATCAGTAGCAATAATCTCACGAGCATCAACAAAGAAAGCATTCAAGCTATTATTAAGTAAATAATAATACATTAAAGTGGTCGAAAGCAATTCACCATAAGACATAATTTTATCAAGTGTACGGGGAGTTGATTCTTTCAGGAAATTCACACTTTTCGATATTTCTTGCAATTCATCAAGTAGTATGCGAATTTTTGTTTCTGCTTCATTAAAATATGGCGAATCATCGGGAATAAGTTTATATAGTAGCTGCAAATGATGGAGCGAAATTTTCTCAAAACAAGTTCTTCCATTTTCCAAATCGTTATGAACTGCGAAGTGCATAAGCATAATCAGAGAATCTGTGATTGTTGCAGACGCCGATAGCACCACAAAGCATTTCTCGGAATTAGAGCTTTCCTGAATAATTTGTAGAACCCGCGCAAATGCCTCATCATCTTTAACAGAAGTACCACCGAATTTCAGGATTAACATATATCATTAAAATTAAATAAATTCTAAATATGGAACAACATCTTCAGCACGTTTAATATGTTTCAAAGCTTTATCGTTAAATAAAATCTCAGCTGCTTCAAAAGCTTTATCGAGTGTAATATTGTATTTATATGCGAAATGCCAAATATCAATCGCATTAAAATCAATTTCAAGAGCTAAAATTTGATGCAAAGCAAGTGGTTGATGATTCTCGAAAATTGTTTGAGATGTCTCAATCATTGTTCTGCCTTGCTCAGTATCCATCATTTGACGAGTAAAGAAATAATTATCGTGTTCGAGCAAATCGCAAATTGGAAAACCATTGAAATTAGTATTATAAATAAGCATTGGCAAAAAGGAAATTGAGACTACATATTCTGCATAATTTTCGTCATTCCATAAATCATCCCAGATTTCGGGTGCATTTTCCTTTAGCCAGGTGAAAAATTTTATTTCCCGCAATGGTAATAACATAAGTGCATTTTGGTCAATTTTATCTAATATATCAAGTGCTTCTTGAATACTAATTTCCTCGTACATATCTTCAGGAAATGTAATCACTTGATGATTATTCCATTGCTTATTTGCTAAATCTATATATTGTTCTATCATAATTCCTCAAAAATAATATTCTAAATTAATAATAATTGACAAAAAAACAATATTTTTTAAATTTTTTTTTAAAAAATATTGTTCTATGATTTAGAATTTGAAAATAAAGTAAAAAAACTATTCAGTAATTAAGCTGATTTTGCTTCTTTTCTGAATTTATATATGGGCTTAGCCTCTTTTTTTACAACCTCCTGAGTAATAATTACTTTTTTAATATGTTCTAAATCGGGAATTTCGAACATAATTGGTTTCAAAATCGACTCAACAATACCACGCAATCCTCGGGCACCGGTTTTCAATTTTTTTGCTTGCTGAACTATTTCTTTTAAAGCATCATCTTCAAAAATTAAATCTACATTATCCATTTGAAATAATTTTTGATATTGTTTAATAAGCGCATTTTTTGGTTTTAGCAAAATATCAAGTAAAGCATTTTCATCAAGGTCGTGTAGTGCAGAAATGATAGGCAATCTACCGACTAATTCAGGAATAAAGCCAAATTTTACTAAATCATCGGGTTCTACTTCTTTAAGCAAATCATAAGTTTCTTCAATTTTCTTTGCAGGTTTAGCAGTAAAACCAATTTCAGCTTTTCCCATACGACGCGATACAATGCTATCCAATCCTTCAAACGCACCACCAACAATGAAGAGAATATCTTTCGTATTCAAATAAATTAAGGACTGCTCAGGATGTTTGCGGCCTCCTTTTGGAGGAACACCTGATCGAGTTCCCTCCAAAATTTTCAACAATGCTTGCTGCACACCTTCACCCGAAACATCACGCGTTATGCTTGCTGATTCACTTTTGCGAGTAATTTTATCAATTTCATCAATAAATATTATACCCCGCTCTGCTGCTTCGACATTATAATCAGCATTTTGCAATAAATTGAGCAATACTGTTTCCACATCATCACCAACATACCCTGCTTCGGTGATTGTAGTTGCATCTGCTATTGCAAATGGGACATTTAGGATGCGGGCAAGTGTCCGAGCAAGCAATGTCTTGCCTGTTCCCGTAGGTCCGATAAGCAAGATATTGCTTTTTTCTATTTCAATATTATCTTCAATTTCCTTTGATAAAATTCTTTTGTAATGATTATAAACTGCTACCGATAAAGTGACCTTTACATCTTCTTGACAAATTACATATTCATCAAGTTTAGATTTTATTTCGCTCGGTTTTAAAAGTGTTAATTCAGAATTTTGTTTATTACTATTTTCTTTCTTTAAAATGTTATGGGCAGTCTCTACACAATTATTGCAGATATGGGCGCCATTTACACCTTCGAACATTTGTTCGACCTCAAATGACGCCCTTCCACAAAATGAACATATCACAGTCTTTTCTGTTTTTCCCATTTATTATTTTATTCCATTTGTAGATAATGCATCGGTAGATTTTAATAATATTTTATCAATAATACCATATTCGAGAGCTTCTTCAGCAGTCATATAATAATCTCGATCGGCATCTTTTGTGATTTGCTCTACAGATTTCTTTGTATGTTTTGCAATGATTGCATAAAGTTGCTCACGTGTGCGGATTATTTCTTTTGTATATATCTCAATATCAACCGATTGTCCTTGGGTTCCACCAGAGGGCTGATGCATTAAAATACGGGAATTTGGCAAAGCATATCGTTTACCCTCCGTGCCTGCTGTAAGAAGCAATTGAGCCATCGATGCAGCAAGTCCGACGCAGATAGTAGAAACATCTGGTTTTACAAATTGCATAGTGTCGTAGATTGCCAATCCCGCCGTGACACTTCCACCTGGGGAATTTATATATAGATTTATATCTTTATCAGGATCTTCGCTTGCTAAAAACAATAATTGTGCAATGACAAGATTTGCGACATTGTCATCAATTGGA
Organism: Candidatus Kapaibacterium sp.; assembly: GCA_017995735.1. Classification (GTDB taxonomy): domain Bacteria; phylum Bacteroidota; class Ignavibacteria; order Kapaibacteriales; family UBA2268; genus UBA2268. Next base: position 6,395 of record JAGOIG010000062.1, read on the forward strand.
CCGCCAAGGAAAATGATGCGTTCTTTCAATAAACGCGAATAAATATCATAAGAGCGTTCCCCATGGCTTGTTTGCTCAATTACTATTGGAATTAATTGACTATTCATAATTATACTCATTAATTTATAATAAATAAAAGACGAAATTAGAGATAGGAAATTGAGAGATACTTTAGTGAATTAAAAAAGGGCGACATAAAACATCGCCCTTCCATATTATTTTTCAGTATAGTTTAATGGTAATTATTTGAAATTAAAATATTAATCTACTTTTATAATCCCATTTCTTTCACATTTATTCTTTTCGGACCTGCTTGAACTATTTCCTTAGGGACACCTGCTTCAAACATCTTGAAATTCTCTATATAGCGCGCTGCAAGTGAATCATACTTTTCCCAATATTCTTTCTTATTTCCCCATGCATTTGATGGTTCCAACACATCTTCAGGAACATCGGGGCATTCTAGTGGCACTTCAAAACCAAATATTTTATCTTGTCTATATCTCACATTATCGAGTTTCCCCTCTAATGCAGCATTAAGCAAATTGCGTGTGTGACGAATTGAAATACGCTTGCCAACACCAAATTTGCCACCTACCCAGCCTGTATTAACAAGCCAAATAGTTGCTCCCGCACGTTGTGTCCGTTCTTTAAGTAAATTAGCATAAAAGAAAGGATGATGAACCATAAATGGTGCACCAAAACAAGAGCTGAAAGTTAATTCTGGTTCTCTTCCTAATCCAATTTCGGTACCTGCAATTTTTGAAGTATAACCACTTATAAAATGATACATTGCTTGATTTAGATTTAAGCGAGCAATTGGAGGCATAACCCCTGTTGCATCACAGGTTAAGAAAATAATATTTTTAGGTTGCGAGTTCACCATTTTCTCGGGTACTGCATTATTTATAAAACTTAATGGATATGAAGAACGCGTGTTTTCAGTAATACTATCATCATTTAAATCAAGCTTCCGAGATGGCATATCATAAACTACATTCTCAAGAATTGCACCAAAACGATGTATTGCATTCCAAATATCAGGCTCATTTTCAGCAGATAGCCGAATAACTTTAGCATAACAACCATTTTCATAATTGAAAACAGTATCATCGCTCCAGCCATGTTCATCATCACCTATCAAATGACGCTTTGGGTCGGCGGATAAACTTGTTTTTCCTGTGCCACTTAAACCAAAAAACAACGCTACATCGCCTTTGTCACCAACGTTTGCGCTGCAATGCATAGACATAACATTTTGTAAAGGCATTAAGTAATTCATAAGAGTAAAGATAGTCTTTTTTATTTCGCCTGCATAGCTTGTTCCTGCAATGATACCTACTTTTTGGGCAAGATTAAGTGCAATTGCAGTTTCGCTTAAAGTACCATCAATACATGGGTCGGCATTGAATTCCGGAACTGCGATTAATGTAAATTCAGGAATAAAATATTTATATTCCTCTTTTGTTTTTGGAGAAATAAACATATTTCTTGCAAAAAAACTCTGCCACGCAGTGCTTGTTATAATACGAACAGGCAAACGGTAATTAGGGTCTGCCCCAACATAACAGTCCTGAATAAACAATTCTTTACCTTGGCAGTATGAAAGCAAACGAATTAACAGACCCTCAAATTTTTCTTCAGCCATTGGTTTATTATATTGTCCCCACCATATTTTCTCTTGGGATGTAGGCTCCTTGACAATATATTTATCATTAGCGGCGCGAGCAGTCCACTTACCTGTCCAAACTTGCAATGCACCTCTATCTACTAAATGACCTTCGTTCCTAAAAATTGCTTCTTCATATAAAGATTCAACAGGCAAATTCCAAAATGCTGTCTTGATTTTGCGAAAGCCATGATTTGTCAAATCATAATCACTTTTGAATTCTGCTGCTTGTTGCTTAGCAGGTGAATTTATTTCTACATATTTCATAACCAATCCCTCACTAATTTTCTTTGACCAATATATAATTCATTTGGAGAATTTGGATCTAATGCCCATTTAATTCTATCTGTGCCTTCTGTAATATCTTTAATTGAGCCACAGGTGGATAATCTCAAATATCCCTCCATTCCAAAATCGATCCCAGGAACTGTCGCAACCCTTACTTTATCAAGTAAGAAATCAGCAAGTTTGCGGGAATCTTTTTCATAATAACTGAAATCAACAAAAGAATAAAATGCCCCTTGAGGTTTTGTCACACGAATACCGTCGAAAGCATTCAAGCGTTCCATCATTACTTTGCAATTATTTTGCAGTGTTACTCTCAAGGATTCAACTTGAGATTGAACACCATTTAATGCTCCAACTGCCGCTTTTTGCATCACTACCGACGGACCCGAAGTTTGATGTCCTTGCAAAATACGCATTACTTCTTGCAATTTACGGTTCGCTACTGCCCAACCAATGCGGAAGCCCGTCATTGCGTATTGTTTAGAAACACCATTGACAATTATCACTTTTGATGTGTCTGTCAATTCCTTTGCATAATCATAAACATTTACCCATTCAGCATCATCAAAGACAAGCCGATGATAAATATCGTCCATAATTAGATATAATCCTTTCTCCTCGCAGAATGCAACTATATCTTTAATAAATTGACGAGAATATACCGCTCCTGTTGGATTGTTTGGTGAATTGATAATCACTGCTTTTGTGTATGATGTACATCTCTTTTCGAAATCCTCAATTCTCGGTTGGAAAGATCCATCTTCTGGCAAAACAGGGACAGGAATTGCACCACACATTTTTACCATTTCAGAATAACTCACCCAATATGGTGCAGGAAACATCACTTCCTCTTGAGGATTTAAAATTGCTTGCAGAGCAACTATTATTGCTTGCTTTGCACCGCTTGATGCAATGACATTTTCGGGTGCAACTTTAATTTTATAATAATCTTCTGTATATTTAATTATTGCTTGTTTTAATTCGGGAATTCCGTCAGCAGGGGCATAGCGTACCTCTCCTGAATTTATTATTGATGTAGCGGCAAGTAGCGCGCTCATAGGCGCTTTGCTTTTAGGTTCGCCACCTCCAAGATGAATAATTGGCTCACCTTTTTGTTTAAGAACTGCAGCTTTTTCGTTTATCATTAATGTTGCAGATTCTTTTATATCTCTTGCTATTAAACTTATACTCATTTCATCTCACTTTCTTATAATTACAAAATGATTAAAAAACAAAATTGCGAAAATAAAATGTAATAAACACTATATTTAATAAGAGATTTATTTAATATAGTTTATCATTTTAAATAGTCTACCCTAAAATATAAAATACCATCGTGTGTTCTAGGAGACTGGAACATATGGATTTATCAGTAGAGTGGCTGCACCATCCTGGTGCAGCATTACACAATCAGGGATGATTGTGCTACTTTATGTGGCTGCACCATCCTGGTGCAGAATTACACAATCAAGGATGATTGTGCCACTTATTAAAGGGGGAATTGACTCCTTGTCATTCCGAGCATAGCGAGGAATCCATAGTTATCAAGAATGGATTCTTCACTTCGTTCAGAATGACAGGGAAGCACAATCAAGGAGGATTGTGCTACTATGTGGTTGCACTATCTTAGTGCATAATCTAGCACAGAGGGCTAAAGCCCTCTGTTGCAATGGTTCTGTGAGGGATTCAAGATTTTGAACCCCTACATTCCTCAATTTAATATTTCCAATTACATTTCCTTCATCATTTTCTCCACAACCTGCTTTCCATCCTTGTAAAATCGCACAGTGTAAAATCCTGCGGGAAGCGATGATATATTTATCCTGTCTGTATATATTAAACCTGATTGGACGCAATTGCCGAGCAAATCATAATACTTCAATTCGGGAATGTCACCTAATTCTTGTTCTAAAAATTTATATGATTCCTTGACAATATATTGATGTACCCATTCTTTGTGCGCATATATTAATGAATTAATACTTAAAATAATCATTCATGGGACTATTAAAAATAAATTTCTCTTTTTCATCCTGTA
>JAGOIG010000063.1 GCA_017995735.1 Candidatus Kapaibacterium sp.
TGCATTTATTAAGATTTCACTTAATATATCATTATCAATTGAGAATTCACGAATTTTTGAGAGTAAATCATTATTTTCTGTGATAAATGAATATAGATTTAATTTCTTTTCAGATGGATTTAGAAAGAACAAAGCTACTGTATTTGCAGAAATGCTTGACTTTATAATCATTAAAATTCTTGAAAGAAAATATTCAAGCTCTTGCTTTGGCTCGTTTCCAAACAGGGGATGATTCTCAAAAAATGTATTAATGGGGAAATCCATTGCAATTTTTTCAAAATTTAAGTTAATTTGCTGACTGGGTTCTGATTTAAATTCATCAACAATGTTGTTATTATTATCCTTCAAAGATTCATCATTTGTCAAATTCTCCGAAATATCGTGAGTTTGCTCTTTATTGTTATTATTTGAAGAATCAGAACTGTCTTCAAAGTTTAATTGTATATTTCCCATATTTTGTCCTTCATTATTTATATTTTCAAAAGAATCAATTTTACGAACCACTCTAACTGATGAAAATTCATCAAAATAATAGAATTTAGATTTTTCGCTATTATTTTCATTAGATTTAGATTTTTCTGATTCTTCATTATTTTCATTTTTTATATTTATTAAATACTCATCTTTATTATCGAAGTTTTCAATTGTTTTGCGAGTTGCTTGGTCATTGCTTTGAGTAGTAATTTTATAATCATAATTTTTGTTAAAAGTAGATTTTGGAAAATTAGAATAGTAATCAGTAAATTTTTGAGCAAGTGAGGAAATAAGGGCAATCACAAACAAAATCGCAATAGAGATTAATATTAATTTAATTGAACTATTATGTAGGATAATCCCGCTAAATAAGGATATAACAATAATAGATATATAAACCCAATCAATAGTAGAAATAATATTTTTTAAAATGTTAAAAAAATCTTTCATTAATTCAATTTTGAAAATATATAAAATTATTAAAAAATATTGAATATATATATATTATGGGGATAAATCCCTATTTTCTATTTTCTTATGTTTTCAAATAAATTATCAATTAATAATAATAGACGAAAATAATAAAAAAACTCCATTGCTATAAACAATGGAGTTTTTATTATCAAAAAAATTATTATTTCACAGGATAAGGTGGATGTGTTGTGGGTCTCTGTTGCTTTGGATTATTTTTCATTTCTTCAAAAATGACTTCAATTGCTTTGTTCAGCTGCTCATCAGTACCGCTCCATTCTAATGCAGGATCATTTTCTATTTCTATATCAGGTTTTACTCCTTCATCTTCAACAACCATTGTTCCATCTGCACCAAAGTTCCAGAATTCAGGACGCATCAAATAACTACCATCTGTAAATGGTAACGGGTCACGAATTCCGATAATTCCTCCCCAGGTTCGCATTCCAATTACTTTGCCAAGCTTGTACTTTTTAAATTGATAAGGAAACATATCACCATCTGACATAGATAATTGATTCACTAAGCAAACCAAAGGCCCCGGCATAACAGCATCAGGAAGTGGAGATACAACTTGTTGATTTCGAGCTTGTTCAACCATTGCAATTTCTCGGCGTAGTCTTTCAATTATTAATGATGAAACATTTCCACCACCATTATATCTATCATCAATTATCAAGCCTTCCTTTTGCAATTGTGGATAAAAGTATTTGACGAATTCTCGCAAGCCATTATCGAAACCCATATCAGGAATTTGAATGTAGCCAATGCGTCCATTTGTAGCTTTTTCTACTTTCCGCCGATTATCTTCAACCCAATTTAAATATATAAGCTTATCTTCAGATTCAATTGTTTTTACATATATTTCTCTTGCACCATCCTTTGATGGTTTAGAATTGATTAATAACTTTACAAATTCATTTGCTTTATTGACAAGCAATTTGTTTGGTTGATTGATAGCTGAAGTTGGTTCATCATCAATTGCTAAGATATAATCGCCAACTTTTACATTTAGACCTGGTTCGGTAAATGGGGAACGAGTATCATTATCCCAGTTCCTGCCTTCAAAAATTTTTGTAATTTTATAAAATCCTGTTTGTTCATCGAGTTCATAGCGTGCTCCAAGCAAACCAATTTTCTTTGGTTCAACTTTTGGCATATCACCACCACCAACATAGCAATGCCCTGCATCAAGTTCACCGATCATTTCGCCAATGAGTAGAGTTAAATCATATCTGTGATTAACATAAGGAACTAATCTGCCATATCTTTCTCTAATTGCATTCCAATCTAATCCATTCATATTTGGATTATAAAAGAAGTATTTCATTTGTCGCCATGCTTCATTAAACACTTGATTCCATTCTGCTCGCCTATCTAGGGACATTTCCATTTTATCAAGATTGAGCTTGCCTTCGTTTAAATCTACTTTTGAATCAAGTTTTGTTATATAATAATCGCCTTTTTGATTGATTAAAATTGATTTCCCATCATTTGAAATTCGATAAGATCGATATTTTCCTAGTTCTGTTTCCTTTTTATCCTTTAAATCAAAAACATAAAGTGTGGGTTCAACGCCATCTTTATAGCGGGCATAATATATTTTGTTTTCAAATGCATATAAGCCATAATAGTTTCCATTTGATATCGGAAATTCAAAAATTCTATTTTGAATATCGTCAAAATCAATTTTTATAGAATTATCGGGACTTGTTTTTTCTGCTGTCTTTGTTTTTTTCTCAGATTTAAATTTTGTATTTTGATCCTTAGCAGCTGTTGAATCAATTTTTACAGGGGATTCACCTTCATATTTTGCAAATGGATTGATTACATCTTTTCTCAATGCAATACCAAAAATAGTTTGCATATCATTGAATATGTAATTATATTCAAAGTTCCCCATTTTCCCATCAAAATGTCTATCGGATACAAAATATAAATAATTTCCTTTTGGATCCCATGTTGGTTGGGCGTTTTGGAAATATTCATTTGTTATTTGATATGATTTACTTTCCTTGATTGAATATAGGTAAATTACGGGGAAGCGATTCTCTGCATAATCCGTATAAGTTATCCACTGGCAATCAGGTGAGAACGAAAAATCTCTAATTTCCCAAACTTTTGAGTTCGCAATTGTCCGAACTTGCTTTGTGGCAATATCAATTAAATATAAATTCATAAGTTTATCGGAATTTAAAATCATTTTGCTATCAGGTGACCAAAGTAATTCCCAGCGATACGATTTTGCATCGTTTGTTAATTGGGTTAGCCCTGTTCCATCAGGTCTAATAAGATAAATTTCATCTTCACCTGTTTTATCAGAAATAAATGCAATATATTTTCCATCGGGTGACCATTGCGGATTTCTATCGTGCACGCCGTTGGATTTTGTTAAGTTAATGATATTTCCTTTTTCTGCAGGTACTACAAAAATATCGCCCCTTGCTGAAAAAAGTCCAAATTTACCATCAGGTGATATTTCATAATTTTCAATATTATCTTTAACATTGACAATTTGCGTTCGAACTAATGGGAAATCTTCAGCAATTTGAACAGGTACTTTTTGATATTTTTCAGTATTTGTATTTAATAAATAAATCTCACCACCATTTGTAAATGCAATATTGCCAGCGCCAAGGGATGGAAATTTCACATCATATTCTGTAAAATTAGTCACCTTTCGAGTTTCTTTTGTATTCAAATCATATACAAAAACATTCATTGTACGGTCACGGTCTGACAAGAAGAAAATCTTATTTCCTACCCACATTGGAATTATATCTTGAGCAGGATTATCTGTAATTTTGGTGGTTTTCTTTGTTGCAAAATCATAAATCCAAATATCATCAGCCTGACCACCGCTATAACGTTTCCACATACGGAACTCACGAAAAATTCTATTAAAAGCTAATTGCTTCCCGTCAGGGGACAATGATGCAAAACCTGCTCTGGGCAACTCGACAATTTGCGGCAATCTACCCGTTGTATCTACAAAATATAAATTACCAACAAGTGAATTCCAACTATCTTGCCTGCCGCGGTATAAAATTCGTTTGCCATCAGCCGTCCATTGCATAATAATTTTATCGGGTCCCATTCGCTCAGGTAGATTTGGAATATCAACGCCATAAGTTAAGCGTTTTGGTTCGCCGCCTACGCTCGCAATAGTGTAAATATCATAATTCCCATCATAACTACCAGAAAATGCGATAGTTTTACCATCGGGAGAAAATCTTGAGAAAAGCTCCATTCCTGGAGATGTAGTGATTCTGCGAGCAATGCCACCTTGGATTGGTACAACATAAATATCGCCTGCGTACGTGAATGTTATCTCTGTTGCAGAGGGATTTGGGAAACTCATTAATTTTGTTTCTGTTTGTGCTTGTGCAACAAAAAATAAACAAATTGTTAAAGTTAGAAATGAAAAGATAAATTTTTTCACTTTTTATGCCTCATTTTTATAAATATAATTTATGCAAAATTAATAATTTTGAAATTTGTAATTATTATTTTTATTATTTATTTTTAATTTTCAATATCACTCTATAAAAAGAAGAAATTTAATGGATAAGAAACAAACTATAGAAGTCCTTGTTGTTACAATGAATCAAACTGATTGCAGTTTATATCAAAAAATGAATTTACAAACTGATGCAATTATTGCAAATCAAAGTAATCATTTTGATTATATTGAAAATACAATAAATAATAAAAAAGTCAAAATGATCACTACACCTGATAGAGGTGTTGGCAAAAATCGAAATATTGCTTTATTAAATGCAACTGCGGACATAATTATATTTGCAGATGATGATATGGTCTTTGTGAATAATTATGAAGATGGAATTATTGAAGCTTTTGAAAAGATTCCTAATGCTGATATTATCATATTTGAAGTGGATATTAACGCAAATCCAGATAGAGAAGACAAAAGAAAAATTGATAAGATAGGCAGGGTAAGAACATATAATTTTATGAGATATGGAACTTATAGAATTGTTGCTCGTCGAAATAGTATTATAAAAAAGAATATTTGGTTTTCTTTATTATATGGTGGGGGAGCCCCATTCTCAAGTGGAGAAGATAATTTATTCCTACGTGAAGCATTAAGAAAACGATTAAAAATATTCAAATATCCTTTTAAAACCGCTGATATGATTCAAAAGGATTCAAGCTGGTTCGAGGGTTATAATGAAAGATATTTTATTGATAGGGGAGTTTTAATTGCTAATGCTTTTCCTGTTATTAAATATTTTGTCAGTATTTATTTCGCTTTTCGCTTTAAAGCATTTACAAATGAATTTAATGTTCAGCAAATTTTTAAACTTCTAATTCAGGGTGAAAAAAAATATAAGGAAATATAATTAAAATATATAGCTTAAAATAAAATTTATTGAACTTTGTGAAGTAAGAACATAAATTTATATTATAAAAAAATAGCGAATGTAATCGGTATAATTTTTGCTTCTAACAACTAAAAATTAGATTAGGAAATATGGCTTTTTCATTATTTAAAAATAGGAATAAAAATAATTCAAAACCTAAAGCAAAATTATTGAATTATTTATTAAATGCGGTAATATTAATATTATTTATCTTGTGTGGTACTTTATTCTTTGCGTTTGCAAATAGTGTATTAAATTCTCCCCGTGTCAATTCTCAATTAGCGAGCAATGTCGAGAAAATAAATAATCAAGAAGTAATTCAAGTAAGTATATTGAATTCTACTGTGATAAATGGACTGGCAAATAAAGTTCGAACATATATGCAAATGCGCAATTTCGATGTTGTCGAAATTGGAAATTATTCTCAACCTTTGACACGAACAATAGTAATCGATAGGCTAGGTGATACTCTTTCGGCGATGAAGGTAGCTAAACTGCTTGGTGTTGCTGATTCTTTAGTCATTTCTCAAATAGATTCTTCATTATTTGTGAGAACAACAATTATAATCGGTCAAGACTATCCCACATTAGCCCCTTTTAATTAAACTTTTGGCAAGTATTTTACATATATTGTAATTACTTTTACCGAATCATATAAAGTAAATTTGCATTGGTCAAATTGAGGGATTTTAATTGATAATTTAGGATTATTAGATAAACCAAAGCCCTCCTTTGGATAACCAAGAACAGAACGATCCATTTCTTCATTTGCATTTTCATCGTGATGAATATCAAGAGCATAAGTTCCGTAAGGAATGTTTTCAAAGACTAAAGTGGCTTCCTTGTTCTTTGGCTTGACTACTATTCTTTTCATTGATTTAGGTGCCTCTAATGGAAAAGTAGCGGGATCATTGTAAAGATGGGAACGCACATAGCCCTTGTCATTTTTTAAACCTTTGACTTTGACAATAATTTTCCCAACTTTTTGAGAATGAACCTCCTGTGAATAAATAATATTAAGAATAATTATTAATAAAAGAAAAATAATATTTATCTTACGTGTGCGCATTTGCTTGAAACTAATTTCCAAATAAAGAATGTAATTTTTTATGGGCTAATTGTCTATGCTCTGGCTTTATATTTTTTGTTGCTAAAACAAGTACTGCCATTATTATACTTAAATCATCAGATAAACCAAGACCTGCAAAAAAATCTGGTATTGTGTCAAATGGTAAAATAAAATATGTTAGAGCGCCAACAATTGCCAATTTGACTTCTTGAGGTGTATCAGTATCTTTAAAAACATAATACAACAAAAGCACTTTTTCGATTAGACCTTGCCCTGCTGTATTAAGCACATTTTTGATTTTAGAAAACAAAGATTTTTCTGAAATTGTTTTTTGATTTGTTTTTTCAAGTTCATTAGTATTTGGATCTTGCATAATTTTCCTCATATATTTGTAAAATAAAATTGCTATATTAATTAAAATTGGAATCTTTTGTCTGTGCTTTTTGCATTCCTCGAATAACTATCTCTTCGGGAATTTCGACATCAAACCCAGATTGTGGGATTCCTCTTTTTTGTTTTATTCTTAGTAAAGTTTCTTGAAAAGCTTGAAGTGATTCATCAAATCTACCCAAATAAAGCAAAGCATATCCTTTCAAATTCATAGCAAAAACCTGGTCTGGGGCATTCTTTAATGATTCCTCAGACCAATATAATGCTTCTTCAAAATTCTTTTTATTTCCCATTATTTGAGCAAGAGTAGCCGATGCACTTGCAAGCACAGATTTGGACAAATTACCACATTGAATTGCCATCCTCACAGCATCTTCAGCTTCTTTAACTAATCTCATCTGCGCTAGTGTTTGACCGAGTTGATACCAAGCATAACCATTTGTCGGTTCTTCTTTTACGTGTTGTAATAATAATTTATAATTTCTACGAATTTTAGATTCCATTACCTCTCGGTTTTGATTATATCCTAAATGCTCAATTTTTATATCAGAATTAATAAACGCTTTTCCTTGTTCTAATATTGATGGAGAAATTTGTTCGTGAACTCTTCCACGAAAATAGATATTTGGATAACCAAGATTCCTAAATAATCTGGGATAACCACCTCGATGAACTTCAGTTGCACCATCAAAATTAAGATGGTTACTTTCAATTAAACAATTAATTCCGCCAATTTCAAGAGGTATATATTTCAAAAAATTTAAAAAAGCAGCTTTATCTGTAATTGCTAATCTTTCATCAGCATCAAGATATAATATCCATTCACCTGTACAATGACGCAAGGCTTCATTTCTGGCAGCAGCGAAATCATCAGACCATTTGAATTGATAAATTTGATTTGTGTATTGATGAGCAATTTCCATTGTTTTGTCTTTTGAACCTGTATCGACAATAATAATTTCATCTGCTATATCTTTTACACTTTCCAAACAACCCTTTATAAATTTTTCCTCATCTTTTACAATCATTGATAAACTAAGGAATGGCTTTTTAGATTGTCCTATCTGATTTTGATTAAGTTTTTGTTTAATTTTTTCATTTTTATTTGTGGATAATTGTGACTCATTATTTTGTTTTATGCTTTTCCTTAGTTTTTCAATATATGGATTATTTGGGTATAATTTCTCAATTTCATTTAAAAATCTATTACCTAAATCATAGTTTTGCATTTGATATGCAGTATTTGCAATCCCTAATAAACAGGGAAAATCTGTTGGATTAATTCTAAGTCCATTTTCAAAATTTTTAATAGCATCTTCATAAATTTTCATTTCAGTAAGGACAAAACCAATTTTATAATATATATTTTCTTCTGGAATTTGGTATTGCCCGAGAATATTTGAAATTATATCTTCAGAATCAATATAATTAAGAGCCTCATTATATGAATAATATGCTTGGTCAAGTTCATTTAACTGAAGATAAGCGTCTCCAATTATATAATAAACATTAGCTTGTTTTGGAATAATTTGAAGAGATTGTTGAGCATATTTAATTGTATCACGATATTTTTTGTCTTCAAATAAAAGAACTGAATAATAATTTAAAGCATCAACTTTATATATGCTATCATTTGAACAATTATCTATGACTTCTTTAAAAATTTCTTTTGCTTCATTTGGTTTTGCTAATGCGGAGTATGTTTTTCCTAGATGAGTAAGTAAATAATAATTCTGTGGTTCCCTTTCCAATGCTTTCTTCAGCAATTCAATATTTCTTTTTTGTTTTTTTATAAAATCTTCTGAACTTAACAAGTATCCTGTATGTTGCAGAACAATATTCGAATTCTCAATTTTTAGACCTAGTGATAAAATACTCTCAAAAACTTGTTCGTGAATAATACCCTCAAATTTGATTTTTGGATTATTTTGGAATAGTCGTAAGAGGCTTGTTTGCATCTTTTCTATATTGCCATTCTTATCATAAGCTTTTGATATAACATTAACAAGCCATCCACCTGTATTTGTTTTTTTATTAGATATAGTAAGATTTATTTCCTCGGGATTTTCAACATATTCATCGGCATCAATTGAAAAGATAAATTCTTTTGTGGCTTTACTGAGACCGAAATTTCTTGCTTCTGCAAAGTTATCGTTCCAATTAAAATCAAAAATTTTATTTGTGAATTTAGAAGCAATTTCTTTAGATTTATCTGTGCTTCCCGTATCCACAATAATAATCTCATCAGAAAATTTAGAGATTGACTTAAGACAATGTTCTAAATTTTTTTCTTCATTTTTTATTATAAGACAAGAAGATATGCTCATTTAGCTCTTGAATTAATTTATTAAATTGACGATTAAATCGTTATTCAAATCTTTAAAAGTATTAATTTGCAAATTAAAAATTTTCAAAAAATAAAAAATGCCTTTAACAATCGAATTTCAACAAAAAACATTTCAAAATACTTATAGAGAACCAGATCAATTTGAAGAAATTGCATTGGAATTGCGTCGCGATGTTATTAAAAGTCTTTTCCTTGCAAAATCAGGTCATAGTGGTGGATCACTTGGTGTTGCCGACATATTTTCTGTATTATATTTTGGAGGAGTTATGCGGTATGATCCACAAAATTGGCAATGGAAAAAGCGTGATAGGTTTGTGCTAAGTGCAGGACATTTAGCTCCAATTCTTTATTCAACTTTAGCTCGAGCAGGATTTTTTCCAGTGGAGGAATTAAAGACTTTGCGAAAGATTGATTCCCGTTTGCAAGGCCACCCTGGTCGTGATATGGAATTGCCTGGTATTGAGTCATCTACAGGCTCGCTTGGACACGGTGTTTCAATTGCAGTAGGTATGGCTCTAAGCCATAAATATCTTGATAAAACCGACCAAAGAGTTTTTACTTTATCTGGTGATGGCGAGCTTGAAGAAGGTTCCACTTGGGAAGCTGCTATGGCAGCAGGAAATTATAAATTAAATAACTTATGTTGGATTGTTGATAATAATAATTGCCAAATTGATGGATATGTTAATGATGTAATGAATATATATCCTTTAATAGATAAATTTAAAGCGTTCAATTTTGATGTAATAGAAATTGATGGACATAATTATAATCAAATTCTTGACGCATTTGATTATTTCATTAAAAATTCATTAGAAGATTATGCAAAACCTATTTGCATAATCGCACATACATTTATGGGAAGGGGAGTATCTTTTATGGAAAATAATTATAAATGGCACGGAAATCCACCCAATGAAGAACAAGCAATTCAAGCTCTAAAAGAGTTTGATGTATATGAACGAAAAATCAAATCATCCAATTTAGAATCTAAAATGGAGCAATAATGAGAGAATATAAATTAATAGATCAAAAACCAACGCGATTTGGTTTTGGTGAAGGATTAGTAACACTCGGCGAACGGTATGATAATGTGGTTGTGTTAGGAGGAGATATTACGGGTTCGGTTATGACCTCCCTTTTTAAGGA
>JAGOIG010000064.1 GCA_017995735.1 Candidatus Kapaibacterium sp.
TAGATTCTTTCCGTCTATTACAAAAGTGGAGGAGCCTCCCCCATCTAAATTCATAGCTTGATATGCACCCAACATTTTCATTATATTGGCTAAATCCTGCAAACTTGCTCCATACTGTCCCTTTTTCGAATCAGTACCTTCGACAACTGCCAGGAGTAGTTTTGATTGTGATTTATCAAAACCTATTGCAGTGCGAGGTAGCTGCCAACTTATAAACCGTCGCGAGCTATTGCCTTCCGTTGCTGATTCTTGCTTGGCAACACCATTTCGAACTATTCTAGGACTACCGCTAATTCCCATTTTAAAATATTTATCCTGTTCTTTATTTGTCCTGAAAAAAAATGTCAATGTGTCCCCAAGTTTAGGAATTAAATCAGGAGGAATATCTTTTCCAAATGAGATAACAGCACAACCGATTGGCAATTTAATTGTGTCAGATGAAATTTGCTTAACAATTGCTTTATATGATTTGTTAACAATCGGGCTATCTATATATTGAACCAATAACTTAGTAAGGGGTTGTTCAATCATATTTTCGCGGAGTTTTATAGTGTAATCTTCAATAAAAGCGGCAGTATCGAATTCCATTTCAACGGAATCTTCATCAATAATTGGCAAATCTTCTGCCCATACAGCATAAGCGGAATCAAGTGCATCTTGTATTTTTTTATTTTGAATAAAAGGAATCACATTGCCTGCAATATGATTATACATAACGACACCATTAGAATCAGAGCGTCGATTGATTTGCCTTATCTTATATTTAAATTTGCCCGATATTTCACCCGTAATATTAAAATTATCAATATATGGCACTCCCTGATTGTCAATAAAAAAGCTACTCCAATTTTTATGCTGAGCCAATTCAATTACCTCTCCATTTATAATTGTGGGACCGATAGGAGTATTTGAATATGCACGCCAAAAATTTGCATTTATTGCAATAAATAGACTATCGATATAGGTTTCATTATATCTCTGAAAAAGTACGGGCAATTTTTCAAGACCATTAATTTGATTTCCTGATTTAATAACGACAGGAGATAATTGATTATTTTTCAGATCAATTTCAGCAAAATGAACTGAAAAATGAGATTTACCATTCCCCAGATTAATCTTATAGTAATCAATTCCATTGTGCAAAGTTTGATGGTCAAGAGTATCGATTTTTGAAATATTAATTTTGACAATTCGCGGGCGATAGGAACGGTGTCTTTTCTTGCTTTTAGAATACAAATCGGGAGAAATCAAACAAGTAATAATAAGGGCTAGAAAGAGAATTTTAGCAATATATCTTAAATTTTCTTTAATTTGCATTCTAATATCATTTAATATTTCAAAATTAATAATCTTAGGGATTTTAAACACAATTTTAGATAGGATGGACACAAGAACAAATCATATAATTATAAATGGTGATTCTCGTATAATGAGTGAGGTAGCAGATGAATCAGGGCATCTTATTAGAACATCACCACCTTATTGGCAATTGAAAGATTATGGAGATAAGAATTAATGTATTCATTCATCTATAACTATATATTTATCCCGATTGCTTTGCTATATGTTAAGTTATTTAAAAAGCGCAAGGCAAAATTAGCTGAGCGAGAAGAAAATTGCAGAAAAAGCTGGATGGCGCTTGATATTTTGCCTGAGAATCAACCGCGTATTTGGTTTCACTCGGCATCTATGGGCGAGTTCGAGCAAGTTAAACCTGTAATAGAAAATATAAAAAGAATGAGACCCGAGGTTCAGATAATTTGCTCATTTTTTTCACCTTCTGGTTATAATACACAAAAAAATTATCCCTACGCCGATGCTATTGTTTATATGCCACTTGATACAAAACGTAATGCTAAAAAATTTATAGAGTTAATCAACCCAAGCATTGCTGTTTTCGTGCGATATGAAATATGGCGGAACCATCTTATGATATTAAAAGAAAAAAGTATTCCACGAATATTAATTAATGCGACGCAACCATCTAGGAAATTCTACCGCAATTTTATTTTAACACAATTATTTATCCGTTCATCGATGAATTTATTTAATAATATATATACAGTTAGTAGAAAGCACACTAAATATTTCAAGCGAATTGGCGTTCGTTCATATATTCGCACAATGACAGATACAAGATATGATAGAATAGTTGCAAAAATCGAAGAAGCCAAAACCAAAAAGATAATACCTCGCGAATTATTCGATGAAAATGAATATGTATTGATTGCAGGAAGTACTTGGGAACCCGATGAAAAACTTATATATAAAGCAGTTGAAGAATTAAGGCAGGAGCTGAATTTAAAAATACGCGTTTTATATGTACCTCATGAACCAACAAAGGAACGGCTTAATTTCTTATCAAATCTTCTATTCGGCAACTTTATATATTTAAGTGAGGTATTGGAGCTTTTAAAATCAAACAAACCATATAATGAAATACGACAAATTATTAATTATAGAGATATAATTTGCGATTCCATAGGTAAATTATTGCAACTATATGCAATTGGGAATTTTGCATATATAGGTGGAGGATTTGGTGAAGGGGTTCATTCGGTTGCAGAGCCTGGGGGTTATGGGCTACCTTTGTCTTGTGGTCCAAAAATAAAAAAATCATATGATGCTTTATATTTTTTGGAAAATGGTGCATTGCAAATTATCTCCTCACCAAAGTATTTAACACAATGGTTGTATTCACTAATCATTGATAAAGAAAAAAGAAACTCTCTGGGTGAAATCCCAAAAAATCATATTTACCAATCAGCTGGTTCAAGTAGATTAATAAGTTTAAAATTGATAAATCAATTAGATAAATTAAAAGAATAAACCTATAACATAAAAATAATATCTTTTTCGTCAATACTTTAAAAGAAAAAGGAAATGAATAAAGTTGAAGTAAGAATATTAGGTATTTCTTCTACGCCGGGAGGCAATGCTTTTGCATTAATATTGAAAGAAGTGAATGGTTCGCGACGACTCCCAATCATAATAGGCGGTTTTGAAGCACAATCAATAGCTTTCGAAATGGAAAATATCGATCCGCCGAGACCAATGACCCATGATTTAATAAAAAGTATACTTAATTCTTTTGGATATAAACTGAGTTCTATAATAATAGATTCTTTAGATGAAGGAACTTTTTATGCAAAATTAAATTTTGATGAGGAAGATGTCCAAATCGACTGTCGTCCAAGCGATGCAATTGCAATTGCCTTAAGAATGCATGCTCCGATATATGTTAATGAAGATATTCTTGATGAAGCAGGTGTCTCCCCCCAACTTGGTGAGACTGAGGAATACCAAGAAGATGATGAGGAAGACCCAGAAGATTATGGAAGTTTACCAAAACCGGAACGCGAAAAAGAACATTATACAACAGGCAATAAAAAACTTGATATTCTTCAATCTCGTTTGGATAAAGCAATTGAAGATGAGAATTATGAGCTGGCTGCCAAGCTTCGTGATGAAATTCAAAATTTGCTTCACAATTCTTAATATTTCGTTATTTTTTGATAATTTTGTAATCTTATCAAAAGCCGGGGTAGCTCAGTTGGTTAGAGCAACGGAATCATAATCCGTGTGTCGGGGGTTCAAATCCCTCCCTCGGTACAAATAAAAAAAGGCAACAGAAATGTTGCCTTTTTAAATTTATATTTATTTATTCAAAATCATTTCGGTTGAAAAGACTCTCCCGATAAATCTGGGTTTATCCAGTAATTAGCATCGACTGTAGTTGAAAACATAGGTGTAGTTGTAATTTGTTTTAATGGTAATTTTATACCTTTAAAATCCTCATATTCTTTGAATTCTATGCTAATGTCCATTGGTCCTTGAGGAGTAGATTGTGTTGTTTCAATTTTATCGAGCAGACCTGTTGTTTTATTGAAATAATAAATTTGTTCGTTTTCCTTTGGATCAACAACTTTGAGCATTATCATTCCTTCCTTTTCACCTTTTACATCAACTTTATACTTTGGATCATCCAAAATATTGATCAAATCAAAGAGTTCAAATTTTGTTGATTCTTCGGCTTCAGCCAATTGATCACCTGTAAGCTCAATCGTGGAATCTTGAGCTTTTGTCCAACCCTTATTCTTTGTTTTATCAATCCAAACTTCTGTCGAAAAGAAAGGAGTTTTAGTAAGTGTATGAACCTTGTCAGGAAATTCAAAGACTTGCATAACATTTCCATTGAAGGATTGTCCCTGAGCTGATAGAATTAGTGAGCCTTCAATTTTTAAAGCTTTCACATTTTTTATTGCATCTTTTCCGCCAATTGCTTTTGCAAAATTATCAATCACTTGCTCTTTGGAAATACCACTTGCTTTTTTGCTTGCTTTTTCTTCTTCGACAGGTTTAATATCTAATGTATATTCATAAATAGGACCAAATTTCTTTAATGAATCTCTCAATGAAGGCAATCCAACCACTGCTATATATGATTTTTCATTTGTTAAATATTTCGCTGCAACCTTAGAAATATCGAGAGTTGTAATATTTTGAATAATCTGAGGATAATTTTTAATTTGATCCATTGGGACACCATAAAAATCTGCGCCTTGTATTAAATCTGAAATATAACCTGAACTTTCAAAAGACATAAGATAACTACCGATTTTATAGCTTTTAATTCTATCAAGATCCTCTTTTGTCAATCCATCAGGAGATTGTAAAGATTGTAATTGTTCCATAATAATTGTGATAGATGAATCTGTCTTTTCGTTCTTAACTTCAGCTCCGCAGGCAAATCGATTAATATATTTACTGGAAGTATGATATGCAAATGGAGTATAAGTAAATGAATATTTTTCGCGCAATGTTCTAAACAACTTTGCTCCAAAACTCCCACCCATTACAGAACCTGTCAAATCTAGCACATAATAATCAGGATGATTCCTAGGAATAGTTAATTGGGAAATAACAACAGAGGATTGTTTTGAACCTGGGCGAGGAATGAAATAGACACCGCGTTTCATAGATTTTGGTGCAGGAGGTTCAAGATTTGGTGGCGTACCTTGTTTCCAATTTTTAAATTTTTGCTCCAGAATATTTATAATTTCTTTTTCATCAAAATCACCGGTCACGGAAAGTGTAGCATTATTCGGGAAAAAAGTCTTTTTGTAACTATCTTTTAAATCGCCAATTTTTATGGATTTTAGCGATTCATCTGTCATAAATTGAGCAAAAGGATGGTCTTGACCATAAACAGCTGCTTTTACCATATCACTTGCGATTGTTTGCGAACTTGATTTCCTCTGTTTGATAGAAGCAATGTATTGATCCATTAATTTATCAAATTCATCAGATGGAAAAGTGGGAGCAAGTACAACATCAGCAAAAATATCAAACATTGTATTAAAATGCTTTTTCAAAGAATATCCCGTAACTTCCATATACTCACCCCTTGTACCTGCACCTACACTTGCGCCTATACCATCAAGAGTTTGAGCGATTTCAAGTGCAGTTCGTTTACCCGCACCTTTTGTAAGCATAGAAGACATATAATCCATCAAGCCTGATTTTTTGCCATCGAGCACTGTACCACCCTTAACAAGCAGATTAATCATAATAGTTGGCTGTTCATCATCTTTGATTAGAAATACTTTTAATCCATTGGACAAAGTAACAGTTTTATATTCAGGGAATACAAATTGATTTGCAGGTAATGGTTCAGGCTTCGGTGGAACCTCCTGGGAAATACCTTTCGAATAAAACGAAACAAATAATAAAATTGCAACTAATATTTTTCTCATATTCATCACCTTATGATCCTTGTTTTGGCAAATAAATTAAAATAACTCTTTTATCTGTTTTCAAATATAAATTAGCCACCCGTTTCAAATCCTCTTGTGTGACCTTCATATATTTATCTAATTCAGTATTAATTAAGCTAGGATCTTGATAGTAGCTATTATAGCTTGCAAGAGACATTGCTTTTGGGAGAACGTTCTTTTTATCACCAACAAAGCTGGCTTCCATAATATTTTTTGCTTTTTGTAATTCTTCGGCAGTTACGCCTTCTTTGGCTACTTGTTTAATTAAATTATCAATTTCTTTAATATTCTCATCAATAGTTTTTCCAGGTGCTATTACATCAATAAAAACAATACCTCCCGCCTTTTCCATAGATAATGGAAATACTTCTGCTTCCACAGAAATTCTCTTTTTATCAACAAGTTCCTGATACATTCTGGAACTTTCACCTGCTGCAAGGATAGTTGTTAATAAAGATAATGGATAATAATTTGAATCCAATGATGATGTGCCTTGATATCCTATAAATAATGCTGGCAATTGTGCCTTTTCGTCATAGACTGTATCTACAATTGTTTGAGTCAGTGGTTGAATTGTCATTGGCTTTTCAGGTGGTATTGGTTTGCTTGGTAATTTCCCAAAATATTCCTTAACCCATTGACGCGCTTGGTCAATATTAAAATCGCCTGCAATTACTAATGTTGCATTATTTGGAACATAATAAGTATCATAGAATCCCTTAAAATCTGAAATCTTTGCATTTTGTATATCATCATAAGCGCCTATTGTCGTCCATTCATAATTTCCACCTTTAAATAAATAAGCACTAATTTTATCAAAGAATGTTCCATAAGCGCTATTCTCACGTCTCATTTTCATTTCTTCTGTCACAACCCCACGCTGAGTTTCAACCCCAATTGAATCAACATGCAATCCTCTCATTCTTTGAGATTCTATCCATAACGCAAGTTGTAATTGATTTGAAGGAAGCTGAATATAAAATACTGTCTCATCGTTTGATGTATGAGCATTCATATTTCCTCCTGCTTCCTCGACGTACTTATCAATCGTAGCACGTGGATATGCATTTGTCGCTTCGAACATTAGATGCTCGAAAAAGTGCGCATAACCTGTTTTCCCTGGTATTTCGTACCGGGATCCTACGCGATAGTGAACAACTGTTGCAACAACAGGCGCGCTCTTATCAATTGTATAAATTACTTGCAAACCATTGTCAAGAGTTTCTTTTGTAAACTTGATTGGTTTAAAGCTTTCATCTTTTGCATAGACCTGTCCTGCAATTGAAATCACTGCGATCGCTAGGACTAATTTTTTGATTATTCTCATTGATTACCTAAAATTTAATTTACTAATAATAACAAAATTAATTAATTTCATCTTTAAAATTCAAAATAATAAGGAAACACTAAAAGGTTCTGCTCCTTTTTTGATAATGCCATAATTTGCAAATTATATATCATTTGATGTTTTAAATTTGGTGGCAAATTATCAAATAATGTTTTATACGTTGAAATTTGAGATTTATTGAAATCTAATGTTTTCAAAATAGCCCCCAGTCCTTCTGAATTTGAATTTCCAAAGTTTTTCATAAAATCAATAAACATTTCAAATTCATCCTTTGGTTTTGGATATACTTCAATAACTACTTTTTTATCAACGGGAACGCCTATACGCTTTTTAGCAATATCAATTGCAGTCTGCCAGTTCCCAAGTATATCTACTATACCAATTTTGAGAGCATCTTCACCAGTCCAAACGCGTCCCTTTGCAAGTTGCCTCATTTCCTCAAAACTTTTGTGCCTGCATTCTGCAGCTTTAGAAACAAAAGATTTATACATAGGATATGTTAACTCTCTGAATTTCTTTTTATCCTCTTCTTTGAACGGAAATGCACCATTAAGGAACTGAGAATTATCTCCTGCCGATATCGTATCTACTGAAACACCAATTTTCCCCATCAATTTACTAACATTTGGAATCATAGAAATAACTCCAATCGAACCTGTGAGTGTCTGTGGATATGCAATAATTGTGTCGCAAGCCATTGCAATATAATAACCACCCGATGCTGCAACATCACTCATTGATGCATAAACAGGTTTTTCTTTGCGAACTTCTCTTATTTTTTGCCAAATATTATCTGATGCCAAAGCACTTCCACCTGGGCTATCAATTCGCAATATAATTGCTTTCACATCTTTATCAGCCCTGGCTTCTTCGAGATATTTTATATATCGAGCATCAGTTATACCTTGTTCGCTTTGATAGGGATTATTTTGGAATTCCGATGATATTGAGCCCGCAGCTTCGATGATAGCAATCTTTTTATGTTCTTCAACGTTTGCCTTTCCATCAGTTTTCTCGCGATGCACATAATTTCCTATGTCTATATAACTTACATCGTCAAGATCTGATAAGTCAGATACTTCTTTGCCAAGAACTTTTTTATAAACTTCCTTCTTAAAATCTTGTTCGGACATTACACCATCGATAAATTTCAAAGCAAGTAGCGAATCAGATGAATATACGCCTCTATTAATAGAATTCAGAACATATTTAGCATCTAAATTCCTATATTTTGCAATTGTATCAATTAAATTTTGATACCTCTGTTCTACCAAAATTCGTAATTCTTTTTTTGCAGAGTCGCTAAATTTTGTTCGTGTAAATTGCTCGCCTGCTGATTTATAATCCTCAAATTGCTCGACATAATACTCTATTCCAATCTTGTCAAACAAGTTTTTAAAAAATGCAGATGATACACCAAATCCGTTCAGCTCAAAAAATCCCATTGAAGGCACATAAATCTTGTCGGATGCAAGTGCGGGATAATAAGTATTTTCATTTCCATAATTAAAGAAAGAATATACAAATTTGCCTGACTTCTTGAACTCATTTAATGCATCCAATAAATCCGACGCTTTTCCAAACCCGTAATTACCAATTCCATCTTTTAATACTATACCTTTAATATTCGGGTCATCCTTTGCTGCTTTTATTGAAGTTAATGTCTCAAGAAAAGTAGAGCTTTTTTGCTTACCACCAAAGACCGTGAATGGATTGGAAGTACTCGTTTCATAAAATTCATTCAATTCTATAGTTAAAACTGTATTGGATTTAACTTCTACTTTTGCTGGTTTCGTAAATTTTGTAAATGAGCCGATAGTTGTAAAAAACATTATAGTTGGAACTAATATTATTGCAAGTACCGCAAGAATAATGACAGTTGGCAATATCCACGAATTTCGTCTCCGGGCACGTGGTACATATCGCGATGGCTGGTATTTTGGTTCATTTTCTGCCATAAATTTCCTCTTATTTTATTAAAAGCAATATAAATAAATAAATAAATACGAAATTTATATAATTTTGTTTCGTTAAAAATTTATTTTAATAATTATTAATTTTGAAATTCTATAAATAATCAAAAATATGAAATTCTCAAAAATTTCCCTTGCCTCAACTATATTATTGTTTTGTACTATTTTTGCAAATGCTCAAATAAATGCGGGTCATAATATTACAATCGCTATTGAACCCGATTCTTCTTATCTTACAGGAATTGATGAAATTACAATTGACGAACCAATTTCGCAACTATCATTACATCTTTTGCGAAGTCTTAATATTCTGCAAATCCAATCTAAATATTATGATTATAAAATAGATACACTAGATACTTATTATAATAATATAACCTTAACATTAAAAAATAAAAATAATCAAATATCAAAAGAAACAATCAAAATCTCTTATAAAGGAAAAATTTACAATAATCCTGAAGATATTAATCTAACTCAGCGACATTCTAATTCTGCGGGTATTATTTCTGCAAAAAAAGATGAGGGAATTTATCTTCCCCCTGGTTCATTTTATCCCGAATTAGTTGATGAATTATCTAATTTTACAATTAGGGCAAGCATACCTGAAGAATTTACACTAATAACGAGTGGTGATGTTCTCTTAAGTATTGCAAATCCTTTTAAAAAATATATATTTCGGACAAATTTTCCAATGGATGAAATTACATTAGTTGGGGGAAGATATATAGAAAAATCAAAAGAATATGATGGTAAGAAATTTGCGATTTATACAAATGATTCAACATCGCAGGCAGATACTTATTTAGATGCTTCAATAAATTATTATAAATTGTATACAAATTTGTTTGGTCAATATCCTTATCACTCCTTTTCAATTGTAGATAATTTTTTTGCAACAGGTTTCGGTATGCCTGGTTATACTTTACTTTCAGGGAAATTATTGAATATGCCTTGGGTGTTGCTTTCGCCTGGGTCACTTGCTCACGAATTTGTGCATAATTGGTGGGGCAATAGTGTTTATAC
>JAGOIG010000065.1 GCA_017995735.1 Candidatus Kapaibacterium sp.
GTAATATCCAATTGCTGTTGAAGTTTGATTATATCTAAGTGGAAGTCCCGTTAATGGACCTTGTCCTGTCCAGTCTGGGTTATGCATATTCAATCCCAATCCTCCTGTAATTCCTATATTAATAGGCATCTTTATATTGGTTTGTGAATATGCTGAGCTAAAAAATACCATTACAAACAAAATTGGGAATAAGAAACGAAATTTTGACATAACTAAATCCTTTTGTTTATATTTAAAATGCAAATTAATAAAAGTCTATAAAAAACAAATAAAAAAAATAAATATTTTGAAAAAAATCAGATTTCAGTATTATTTAAAACAAATATTAACGAAAAACGTATTTAACTACAAGTTTTTCGGAAAAATAACTTGTTCAAAAATTTCGACTATTTAAGATTTCTAATAAATCAATATGGAGTATAATTATGAAAAAATTAATTATCGCAACTTTAATACTTACAGGATTTGTCTTTCAGCAAAGTTTTGCCGAATCAGGCTCTTTCGGTTTTTTTGGTGGGCTTTCGACTCCAAGCAATAAAATCAATGATGTATATAATTCCAAAACGGTCAGAGTGAATGATACCGCAATTGGCAATTTAATTTCGCAGGGTCTTGACAATGGATATTATATTGGTATAAAATATGGATTCAAACTAAATAAAAACTTCACATTTTTTGCTTCTGCTGCCTATAATAGTTTTCCCGAATCTGAAATAAAAGTTGTAGATCCAAACGACCCATCAAAAACATTGACCACACTTTCTACATCTACAAAAATTGTCCCAATATCAGCGGGGTTACAATTATATCCATTTCATTCAATTATTAGCCCCTATATTGCAGGAAATTTAACATATAGTTATATTTATTCTACTGTAA
This sequence comes from Candidatus Kapaibacterium sp., assembly GCA_017995735.1. Taxonomy (GTDB): domain Bacteria; phylum Bacteroidota; class Ignavibacteria; order Kapaibacteriales; family UBA2268; genus UBA2268. The sequence continues at coordinate 880 of JAGOIG010000065.1, forward strand.
ATCAAAAAGTTATGGGTGTTGATGTTGCTGTTTCGACTTCACCATCCGATAGCAGATTTGGTGCGGGTATAGGTGTAGGTATCGATTTTGATTTAAAAGTAATAGGGTTAAACCTTGAGGGAAAATATAATTATGTTAATTTAATTGGGAAAACAGATAATGAGCAATCAAAAAGCTATTTTACTTTAGGTATTGGCGTTATATTTTAGGAAGCTAATTTAAAAATTTTGTGGGTCCTACGTGATTCGAACACGTGACCTCTTCCGTGTCAGGGAAGCGCTCTAAACCAACTGAGCCAAGAACCCATCCATATTATTTACAAAATTAAGAAATAAATTCTTAATTCTGTCTATTTTTTTCAGCATTCCTTTTTTCTTTCTTATTTGTCGGTAAGAATGCTTTTATTTTTTGAAAATAACCGCCCACATTACTAATTAAATTCACAGCATCGCTAACAGGCTTTTCTACTTTATGGTACGATGTATTAAGCAAATCAGAAAAATTATTGATGTTTGAAAGTATATTTGTAGCGGTTGTATCTGCTTTTGCAACAATATTGCCGATTGTAGATTGCATATTTTTTATATCATCAATACTGGAATTTACTGTATGAACAAATACATCTATTTTGTCCACAGCTTCCTCAATCTTATCAAATGTTTCCTTCAATTCTTTCGATTGCATAATTAGATTTTCCCTTGTTTCTTCAATTAGATTAGTTGTCTTTCTAATTAAAGTGAGCATATATATCATAAATATGCAAAAAAATACAACTGCTACAATCAAAGCAATATAAAGTATATTTAACATAAATTATACTCCTTAATTTTCATCAGGAGTATCTTTAATTTCTGATTTAAAAGCCTCAACACCACTTTTTACACCTGTTTGTACTTGTGCTGCTCGTTCTTTTGCATCTTGTAGAACACTTTCAGCACGGTTAATAAGCTCCTCAGCTTGTGTTTTTGCTGAGGTTACAATTTCAGATGCTTTTTCTTTTGCTTCGTTATAAACTTTTGTTGTTTCAGTTTTTACTTTTTCAGTTGAACCAACAATATAATCTGCTGTTTTCTTATAAATATCTGAAGTTGTATCTACGATTAATTTGCGGGTTTCTTCGCCTGATTTTGGTGCAAGTAATAAACCGACAATAGCACCGATTGCGCCACCTGCGAGCGACCCAATTAAAATGCCTTTCAAAAATTCATTTTGACGTTCTTGTTCTGCCATATTTCCTCCAAAAATTTTATTTAAAAAAATTATATTTTAATTAACGACAAATTTATAAAAAAATTATATAATAATATCAATATTTTTTGCAATAAGTATCATCTCAGACAACTCCCTAATTGCACCATTGCCTCCATTATGCTTGCATATATAATTCACAATATCTTTAACAAATTTTGATGCATCTTGTGGACACGCACTGAAGCCAACAATTTTTAATACAGGAATGTCATTAATATCATCTCCAATATATGCAATTTCATCTAATTTTAAATGATATTTATTACCGAGCAATTTAATATCCTCATCTTTTGTTTTTGTTCCTAAAATAACATCTTGGATATTAAGCTTTTTTGCTCGCTGTATAACAATTTCCGTGTTCTCGCTTGTGAGAATGGCAGTTTGAATTCCAAATTTATGCAATAATGTAATTCCCATCCCATCTCGAGTAGAAAAACGTTTTAAAACTTCACCTTCAGCAGAATAAAACATTGCACTATCAGTTAGCGTCCCATCAACATCCATCGCAAGAAGTTTTATTTTAGATAATTTTTCAGTCAAAGATTCATCCATATTTATTAATGAGTTTAGTAATTTTGTATTTATATATTTTAAAAACGTTTTAAAATCAGTTTTAATGAAGAATTTTAAAAATATCTCAATTAGTATTCCCGAGGAAAAATTTGACCTTGCGATTGCTGTATTAATGGATTATCCAATCCTCGGTATCCAAGAAGAAACTGATAAGTTAATTGTGACCTTCCTCGATGACGAATGGACTTACAAGATGCATAAAGAATTGCTTCAATCCTTGAAAAATATAGACAAAAATGCTAAAATTATCTCCGAAGAATTTGTTAATGCCCAAAATTGGAACGAAGAGTTTGAAAAAAATATACCAATCATTAATATTTCCGATAAAATTGCAATATTGCCTGAATGGAAAAAATATGAAGTTAATGCTGAAATTCCTATAATTATAAATCCCAAAATGTCTTTTGGAACGGGTCAGCATGAAACCACAAGATTGATTGCCAAATTGATGGAAAAATATGTCCAACCAAACCAATTTTGGCTCGATATTGGCACAGGGACAGGCGTTCTTGCAATCTTAGCTATAAAACTTGGTGCATCTCGTGCCTTTGCTGTTGATAATAATGAGTGGGCAATCGAAAATGCAACGGAAAATTTCGAGATGAATGGGGTTTCGGACTCCATTGATTTATTTGAAGCTGATATTGAAAATATCACATTACCCAAATCCAATGGTATTGTTGCTAACCTTTATGCTAATTTAGTCAAAGGCTCTTTTCAAAAATTTTATAACTCCTTGGTTAGCAAAAATGGTATTTTGCTTGTTTCAGGCATATTAGTCTATGATAAGGATGAAGTTATTCAATCTGCAAATGAAATGAATTTTGAACTTATTGATATGCTTCAGGAATCCGAATGGGTTTCATTAGCATTCAAGTGTAAATAAATAATCACTTAGTGACAAAAGCATCTTACTTTTGAAAGGGGTACAAAAATTTTTGTTGAACCTATAACTTAAGTCATAGGTTCAAAACAGTCTTAGAAATATTAAAAAAATATTATTATTTATGAGAATTGCATCACTTGATATTGGCACAAATTCATTTCTGATGTTAATTGCAAAAATCGAAAATTCAAATATAGTACCAATTTGTGATGAAATTGCAATTCCACAAATTGGCGCTGATTTAACAAATAATGAAATTATATCTGAAAATTCATTAGAGCGAGCAAAAGAAGCATTAACAAAGTTCCGCGAAATTATTAATAATTATAATGTCGATATTATCATAGCAAATGCCACTGAAGCATTTCGCAGAGCAAAAAATTCTTATGAAATTATCACTAAATTATCTCAAAGTATTGATGCAAAAATCAATATAATTTCACCTGAGAAAGAAGCATATTTAAGTTTTCTGGGTGCAATTCCCGACAACCGACTTTGGACAGTCGTTGATATTGGTGGAGGAAGTACGGAAATTATTAATGGTACAGAAAATGAAATTTATAAAATTATTAGCCTTCCTATCGGTTCCCTTACTTTAAAAAATCAATTTTTCCATGATAATATTCCATCAGAAAATGAAATTCAAAGTGCAAAAGAAATTCTTCAGGAAATAATTAATAACAACATAAATGGATTTTCTTCGAGCAATTTTATGGGAATTGGTGGAACAATTACATCACTAGCAATGATTGCATTGCAAATGAAGGAATTTGCACCGTCGTTAATAGATAAATATATGTTTAAATATGAGAAAAATTTAGCTCAAACGCAGCAACTTTCAAAGATGTCAGCCAAGCAAATTGCTACTCAATTCAATATTCATCCAAAAAGGGCGGAAATTTTGTTTTCCGGGGCTTTGATATTCCTTTCGATACAGGAAAAATTTGGACATTCTGATTTTTATATAAGCTCAAAAGGTCTAAGATATGGAGCGATAAAAGAATTTTTAAAAGATAATCCCTAAATATGTTAATTTTGTAATTTATTAAATAATTAGTTTACTATATGTTTAAAAAATCTATTTTAATATTATTTGTTGCAGCTTCCTTTTTGTCAATTCTTTCTTGTTCTAAGGAAAGTAATAGTCCTATACTTCAAGAAAAGATAACAAAAGAGAATCTTTATCAAATTGCTCAGAATATTTATAATGAGAAGAAATTGACACGCGACCAAATTGACCTCTTTAATTCTGCTATTAACAGATATGGTTTAACACCTGATTCAATTACAGGCAAAACAGTAGGTGAAATAATCACAAAAGAAGAGCAAAATCTCTGGCAGAATTCGGCAAAGCAATTAGTTGCAACACTTGCAAAAGTTCAGATATTATCGAACCACAAGATTAAATATTTAGGTTTGCAACCCCAGGATAAAGACACGGTGAAATTGGATATACTTGTATTTGAAATAACTAATACTTCAAATAAAGATATAAAAGATCTTGAGGGGCAATTTAGATTTTTCGATATGCAAAATCAGTTAATCAAAGCATATCCAATAGAACTTGCAAAAGTAATGACGCAAGTTCCTGTGATAAAGCCGGGAGAGACACGCCGCTTTGCTTATCCATTTTTCCATGACTCAAATAATGAGCGTGATGAAAAAGTGCGTTCGGGACAAGATTTGCAAATACTTTGGTTCCCTGTTAGTATGACTTTTTCGGATAGTACCAAAATTAGCACAATTGTAAATAATTAAAACTATCAATAATTAATAAAAAAGGGCTAATAGATCATTTAATTCTATTAGCCCTTTTATTTTCTGCTTTAAATTATATTATTTTTTACTTTTTTTCTTATTATTATTTCTTTTTTTATCAGTTTTCTCTACTTTTTGCTCTGAGGTTTCTTTAATAGCTGCACGAGCTGCTGATAGTCTTGCAATTGGCACTCTAAAAGGTGAACAAGAAACATAGTCCAATCCGATATTATGACAAAATTCAATTGTATCAGGGTCACCACCGTGTTCACCGCATATACCAATTTCCAATTTTTTACGCGTATTTCTCCCTTCTTTAACGGCATGTTTCATTAAGAAGCCAACACCCTCTTGGTCAAGCGATACAAAAGGATCAACGCGATAAATTTCTCGGGCAACGTACTCAGGCAAGAACCTACCTGAATCATCACGGCTTAATCCTAACGTAGTTTGAGTCAAATCGTTCGTACCAAATGAGAAGAATTCTGCAACTTCGGCAATTTTTCCCGCAGTTATGGCACCACGAGGTACTTCAATCATTGTTCCTACCATATATTCAAATTGAATATTGTTTTCTGTCATTACTTCATTTGCAACCCTTCTAATAATTTTTTCTTGGTCTTCTAATTCTTTGACATTCCCGACGAGTGGGACCATAATTTCAGGAAATACTTTTTGACCTGATTTAATAACATTTACAGCAGCCTCAAATATTGCACGAGCTTGCATTTCTGTGATTTCTGGATAGATTATTCCCAATCGACAACCTCGAAATCCGAGCATTGGATTGAATTCGTGTAGCATTTCAACACGTTCACGAACTTTTTCGAGAGATATTCCCATTTCTTTAGCCATTTCCTTCTGGCCTGCTTCATCGTGTGGAACAAATTCGTGAAGTGGTGGGTCGATTGTGCGAATCGTCACGGGTCTGCCATCCATCACCTTGAAAATTCCCTCGAAATCTGCTCTTTGCAATGGAAGAATTTTTGCCAATGCTTTCCGACGTGATTCTGTGTCATCTGATAGAATCATTTCACGCATTGGTCCAATCTTACCCTCGCCAAAGAACATATGCTCAGTACGGGTAAGTCCGATACCTTCTGCTCCAAATTGAATAGCATTGGCACTTTGGTCGGGTTGGTCCGCATTTGTACGGATTTTTAGCTTGCGATATTTATCTGCCCATATCATTATCTCATTGAACATTTGGAAAACAGGTGCATCCTCAGGTTTTAGCGTTTTATTGATTAAAACAGCGATTACTTCACTTGGTTTAGTTGGTATATTCCCCAAAAATACTTCACCCGTCGAGCCATCTATTGAAATCCAATCTCCTTCTTTTACGATTACTGATGTATTTTCGGTCTTAAATTGACGTGCTTTATAATCAATATTCAATGCTCCACAGCCAACAATACAGGTTTTCCCCATTTGACGAGCAACAAGCGCAGCATGTGATGTCATTCCACCTCGTGCAGTCAAGATACCTTCAGCCGCATTCATTCCTGCGATGTCTTCGGGAGATGTTTCAATTCTTACAAGAATAACTTTTTCACCTTTCTTTTTCCACGTAAGAGCATCCTCTGCATTAAAAACAACTCGTCCTGATGCTGCACCAGGTCCTGCATTTAGCCCCTTTGCAATTAATTTCTTTTCTTTAATAAACTTCTCTTTTTCTGCCGCATCGAACACAGGTCTCAGTAATTGATTTAATTGGTCTGGCTCAATCCTTAATAAAGCTTCTTTCTTGCTGATTACTTTTTCTTTTACAAAATCAAAAGCAATTTTTATTGCTGCAAATGCTGTGCGTTTCCCAACCCTGCATTGCAACATATAAAGACGCCCTTCTTGAATTGTAAACTCAATATCCATCATATCACGATAATGTTTTTCGAGAATATTTCGGATATTTACTAATTGGTTGTAAATTGTTTCATTCTGTTCTTTGAGGGTTTCAATTGTTAAAGGTGTACGGATACCTGCCACAACATCCTCACCCTGTGCATTCATTAAATATTCACCGTAGAACACATTTTCTCCTGTTGCAGGATTACGAGTGAAAGCCACCCCTGTTCCTGAATTTTCTCCCATATTCCCAAATACCATAGCCTGAACATTTACTGCTGTGCCCCAAGATTCGGGGATATTATTTAATTTTCGATATACTTTTGCACGATCATTCATCCACGAACCAAATACTGCACCAATTGCTCCCCAAAGTTGATCAATTGGTTTTTCAGGAAATTCAACATTTAATCTTTTTTTAATAGCAGCTTTAAATTCATATACCAGTTCTTTTAAATCATCTGCTGTCAAATCAATATCATTTTTTGCGCCACGTGCCTTCTTTTTAGCATCAAGAATTTCTTCAAATGGATCAATATCATCTTTTGATTGTGGTTTAAGTCCAAGCACAACATCACCATACATTGCAACAAATCTTCTATAGGCATCCCAAGCAAAACGGGGATTATTTGTTTTGGCTATTAAACCTTGGACTGTAATGTCATTAAGTCCCAAATTCAAGACTGTATCCATCATACCAGGCATTGAAGCTCTTGCCCCACTACGGACAGAAACAAGCAATGGATCCTTAGGATCACCGAATTTCATTCCGATTTCATCTTCTAATCTTTTTAATGCGTTATCGACCTCGGTCTTTAATTCGGGAGGATAAGTTCTATTATGCTCATAAAAATAAGTGCAGACCTCTGTTGTTATTGTGAAACCAGGAGGGACAGGAAGTTTCAAATTTACCATTTCAGCTAAATTTGCTCCTTTGCCTCCCAGCAAAGCTTTCATTTCAGCGTTGCCTTCTGCTTTACCACCGCCGAAATAATATACGTACTTTTTGTCTTCTTTTTTAGATTTTTTATCAGGCATATTATCACCTAAAACATTTATTTACATTTTATAAAATTTATAAAATTACAAAAATTTTATGAGAATTTGTTAAATTTTTTCTATAATAATATTCAATATTATTAATTTTATTTTTTACAAAGGATTTTTATTTTAATTTTGCCAAAATTTTGTAATTTATATTTTTTAAAATTTAGAAAAATTAGAATTAATTTTTTTTAATAAAGGTAAATTATGAAAATTACTGATGAAGATGCGCTTCATTACCATAGTATGGGCAGAAAAGGTAAAATTGAAGTAATCACAACAAAGCCTTGTGAAACACAATGGGATTTATCACTTGCATATACTCCTGGGGTTGCCATACCCTGTAAAGTGATTGAAAAAGATCCCTTACAAGCCTTTGAATATACTGCAAAAGGCAATTTAGTTGCTGTTATTTCAAATGGTACAGCGGTACTTGGTTTGGGTGACATTGGAGAAATAGCAGGCAAACCTGTAATGGAAGGTAAGGGTGTGCTATTTAAAAGATTTGCTGATGTTGATGTTTTCGATATTGAAGTAAATTCAAAAGATCCCGAAGAGATGGTAAAAATTATTGAGGCAATTTCTCCTACTTTTGGAGGTATAAACCTTGAAGATATAAAAGCACCTGAATGTTTTTATATTGAGAACGAATTAAAAAAGAGATTAGATATTCCTGTATTTCATGATGACCAACATGGAACTGCAATTATTAGCGGTGCTGCTCTAATTAATGCTGCTGAAATCACAGGCAGAAAATTAAGCGATATGAAAATTGTATATAATGGAGCAGGTGCCTCAGGTATAGCGTGTGCAAAGTTCCATATTTCACTTGGTGTCAAACCCGAAAATGTCATAATGTGCGACACAAAGGGCGTGATTTACAAGGGAAGAACCATAGGAATGAATCCATATAAAGAAGAATTCGCTCCTGAAACATCGGTACGCACTCTTGCTGATGCATTAGTTGGTGCTGATGTATTTTTCGGTTTATCAGGTCCAAATGTTGTTTCAAAAGATATGGTGCGTTCAATGGCACCAAATCCAATAATTCTTGCAATGGCAAATCCAGACCCCGAAATTACATATGAAGATGCTTTAGATGCTCGCCCCGATGTTATTATGGCAACAGGTCGTTCAGATTATCCGAATCAAGTAAATAATGTTCTTGGATTCCCATTCATTTTCCGTGGAGCTTTAGATGTTCATGCTACTGCTATAAATGAAGAAATGAAAAAAGCTGCTTCTTATGCACTTGCTGCTCTCGCAAAAGAAGATGTTCCTGAATCAGTTAAAATAGCTTATGGTGGTGTTCAAATGAAATTTGGACGTGAATATATTATTCCAAAGCCATTCGACCCACGTGTTTTAACCTGGGTTGCACCCGCAGTTGCAAAAGCCGCTATGGAAACAGGTGTTGCCCGCACTCCTATTGAAGATCTCGAAGCATATCGTACCCAGCTTGATATCCGGATGCAACGTGCGATATCAATTATGTCTATAATTAATAAAAGAGAGGCTCTTTAAAAATTTTAATAGTTTTATCGCATTTTTTAAAAATTATAGCATTATCAGAGTAGCTATAATTGATAAAAATTATAATGTAATTAATTAAATACTGCATATTTGGAGTGAAGAAATTAATTCTTCACTCCTTTTATATTATTTAA
>JAGOIG010000066.1 GCA_017995735.1 Candidatus Kapaibacterium sp.
TAAATTTTATCACTTATTATTTTTACTCTTACTTTTCTTGTTCGCGGACCATCGAAATCTGCTAAAAATATACCCTGCCAAGTGCCAAGTTGCAAATGATTACTTTCAATCATTAGAATCTGATGGGTGCCAACCAACACTGATTTTATATGAGCAGCCGCATTCCCTTCGATATGCGAATAATTTGCTTGCCAGGGCACAAGGCGTTCAAGTGCATTTTCAATATCTCTCACAACAGATGGGTCAGCATTTTCATTAATGAATATACCACAAGTCGTATGAGGCACATAAATAATACAAGTCCCTTCTTTGATATTTGAAGATGCAACAATATTTTGCACTTGCTGCGTAATATCGACAATATCAGTATGCGAGCGAGTTTTTATAGAAATTTCATTAATCATTTAATTTATTCATTAAAATTAACTTATATTTTCACTGCTCTTGCAATCAATCGGGGCATTGAATTTGCTTGATGTTGCAATTCAACAATTTGCAATCCCGCAGTTTGGAGATGTTTCTGCAATGATACATCATCAAATCCATTATAGTGATAATCATAATCATTTGCTTGCTTACCAAAAATATATTGATTTGCTTCGCTTATTGGCAAATTATTATTATAATAGTCATTTAAGATTTTTTTCATATCGGGAACTGAAAGAATCATCGTTCCACCTTTTTTGAGCACTCGAACCCATTCTTTAAGTACTGAATCTGTCTCGCGATGGGAAAACACTTGCAATAAATCAATTGCCAGCACAATATCTGCTGATTCATTCGGGTACGGCAATTGCCTTACATCGCATTGAATTTCTTTTGAGCTTTGAGGTTGCGCGTCAAGATTATCAAATCCATCCAAAACAACTCCTTGACTTCCTAAATGAAGCATTAAAGGCTTATAAATTATTGTATTAGAGATATTATTTCCCACAGGATCCTCAATTTCAACATATTGTTCGTTAAACGAATTTGAATTATCAGATATTTGATTTATTTCTTTATAATTCTCTTCTTTAACGGTGGGTTGCAATTTTTTGCTATGGCTATGAAAACGCAGTTCGATATCGTGTCGATTCATTGGGATTTTATTTGCAATATTTTGATAAATTGTTGAAATATGCGAGATAAAATCTTGAAATGTTATGTTTAACTGCAAATTCTCTTTAAATTTGTCCAAAATTTGCGGATTGTCAATTATTTCCTGAATTCTATTTGCAAGGTTTGCAGGATTATCATATTGATAAAGCATACCATTAACGCCATCCTGAACGAAATCAGGGATTCCTCCGATATTTGCGCCAATTATAGGCAACCCCATAGCAATGGATTCGGGAGCTGTGAGTGGTCCGCCTTCCTCCCAAATGCTTGGGATAATTACAGCATCTATTTCTTTTGAAATATGGAATAAATCATTTTCTGAATATGCGCCCTTATATACTACTTTTGAATTTGGAAAAGATTTATTAAGTGCATTTATCAAATCAGGGCTACCAATTCCGTAAAGATAGAATTCTACGGGTTCATTTTTTAGCATTTCCGCTGCTTGATAAATTATGTGTATCCCTTTATGAATCAAAATTGAACCAATAAATCCAATTCGTAATGGAGAATGGCAAGGATGCTTTAAATTCGATTTAGCGAGATCATTACATATTTGAGATACTTGATTTATAACATAAATATTGCCACTATTTTCAGAATACTCAGCAAGTATTCCTGCTTCGCGTTGTGAAATTGCAAGCACATAATCAATTTGATTTGCAATTATATTGCGAGCAGATTGCCTGCGGATTTTATAGTCTGTAATTAAATTTGGGTATTTTTTGGGCAGATTTGAATTTTCGAAGAAATCAATATTTTTCCATTTTTTAAATTTATTTTCCATATCGAACATATAAAGCTCAGGGTCAATCAAATGATAATTATGTGGTGTGAAAAGTGTTGGGATATTGCGCAATTTTGCTGCCTCGGCTATAGCAAATGAAAGTCCAAGAAAATTATGAAAATGCACAATATCAGGTTGTTCTTTATCAAGAACATAATTGAATAATTCAACAATTTGATCATCTCGAATTTCTCTGCGGGGATTTGCTTCATCAAGAAATACTGTTGGGCGATTATATATTCCATAAAGATGGATATTATTAATATTCTTTTCTTCTAAGTAGTAAGGATTATTATTGCTTGGATGCTTGCCCGCTGCATAAAACACTGCAATCTCAAACCCAGATTTACTCAATTCCATCGCAATTGAGCGGGGCAATTGAGTACCACCACCACTTTCGTCCCATCCATACATTGTAAACAGAATTTTCAATGGCATATTAGAATTAGTGATCTTTTCAGGTTGCTCGGAAGTGATGAATGAAGGTTTATAATCTGGCTGCAAAATACTTAGATAATCTACATTGTCTGCTCTTTCTTGAATATTTTGATTTTCATATTCCACTTCGGGATATTTAGTACATAGCTCTATAATTGATTCAGGACCTGATATTGGCTTTCTTTCATAGATAAGTTTATAATTTTGCTTTTCAAGTTGCTCTAGGATGCCAGTTAAGTAATTATACTCGAGGATAATCCGGGCAGCATTATATATTTGTTTTTTAAATTCTTCTTTATCGAAAACTGAATTATCAGGTAATATTAAATACGCATTATTTGGATCAATTTCGAGGTTGTTATCAATGTTTGTTAATTTTTTAGTTAACTCTGTTGCAGTATTTATAAGATAATCTCTCTTGATCCGTAGCTTGGTAATTTCATTACTGTTAAGGGAATTAAAACCAAAGACAGCTCCTTCTGTAATCAAGGTTTCAGGGAATTTTGATATAAACTTTATAATATTACGCCCATTCATTTGTTGTCTTTTAACAAATCCTGGAATATCAAGCCAGTGATAATGTATTGATTTTGCATTAGGTTCAAAATAAACATAAAATCCCATTCGTTGTAATCTATAACCAAGTTCAGTATCCTCCATTGTCGGATAAGGGAAACTTTCATCAAATAAACCTGATTCAATCAAGGCTGATGTCTTTAGGGATATATTGCAAGTCCAAAAATATTTATAGTCAAATGGTTTATTTGGCTCAAGGAGTTTGTAGGCAAATACAAGATTTGAATTTTGCATTAACCATACGAAGGGGCGTTTAGTGAATTTTGGAGAGAAGTCAAATGTCCCCAATACAGCTGCTTTTGTATTATTATATTTTGCTTTATGCGTATTATAATGCTCTTCGAGATTATGGGGATCCATTATAGCATCATCATTCAATATTAAAGCATATTCGCCTTTTGCGAACAATATCCCTTTATTGCGTGCAGCGCCGGGACCCGCATTTTTTTGTTTGATATAAGTAAGTTTAAACGTGTTCTTAAAATTCTTTATGATTTTTTCGGTGTTATCAGTTGAACCATCATCAATTACGATAACCTCAAATTTATCGTGTGGAAATGTTTGCTGATTGATTGCATCAAGGCACATTCCAATCACATCATCACGATTATATGTTGGTATAATAATTGAAAAGATATATTGTTCGGACTGATATTTATGATAATTTGATAATTTTTCGACTTCTTTATTGAGCATTTTTTGCTTATCGCGAATATCGTCGGGCATTCTGAAATCGGGGATATTATTTTTTCCTTCAATTAGTGATACAAAAGCATCAATTGACTTTTCCAGAACAAAAGATCGTTGTTGATGTTGATAGCCTAGTTCGCCTAATTCTATGGCTAAATGAGGATTATCGAGCAAAATACGTGCATATTTTGGGAAATCCTTTAATTCAGCAATAATTCCGCCTGCCTCGTCGGGTGCAGCATTACAATAAGGTGTTGCAATCCAGGGGGTTTTGTAATGCATTGCCTGGAGCAGAACAAGTGGTCCCGCGCTTTCTCCAAGTGATGGAATTAGTAGCAAATCAGCTTCTTTTATTGCTTGATTGACTTCTTCAGGAGAGAGTCCTGGAATTATAGTAATTCTATCATCATAGCGTGCAAGTTCAGTGCAATAATCAAAAAATTCTTCTTTGCCTAAAATTTTATTTCCAATTATTACAATATCAAAATCGCCTGGTTCATTAATGAAGGATTTAATAAGATTAGATTGATTCTTAATGGGCCAGAAATTTGCCACGCAGAGAAGCAAATGCTTTCTTATCAAATTATATTTTTTCTTGAAATCAAATTCCGTTGCAATAGGATTAATTGAATGGGGGATAAAAACATTATGCAAGTTGTATTCATCCATAAATTTTTTATCATATCCATTTTCTGAAACTGAAATCAAAGTTTTTGCTTTGGATAAATCTGCAATAATATTAGAAGTATCTGAAGAAATTTTCCAACTGTTTATTAAGTCTTTTCTAATACTGGGCATATAAATGATATTATTATTAGTATGCTTTAAAAGGCGAACGGAATAGCCTATCCAGTTATCAGGTTGACTCAAAATAATAATTGCCTTATATGGTGCATTCTCAATTAAATGAGCTAATCTGTGCATTTCCTGCAAATTCTTTTTATTATTAATATTGTCATTTGCATTGAAATTAAGTATCCTCATCCCTTCATATTCGTCAGAATCCCTTGTGGGAAACCATTTACAAGCAATGTCAATACTATAGCCTCTAGATTTTAATCCAAGAGCTAAATCCTTAACAACTAACTCAACTCCACCAATAGAAGGTAGATAATTATCACAAATAAACAAGATGCGGTTATTATCTTTTATTACAGCATTAATAATATTCTCATTTTCTTTTCCAATGTTTTCTATTTCTAAAAGCTTATTAAAGTCAAGATTAACTTCATTTTCATCCACAATTCCCTTTATTAATTGTATATTTTTCTTAGTTTTGTCATCTAATTGATTAATATCGACATTCGCTATTTGTTTGATAACACCAATTTGCTGATTTAATCCATCTTCAAGTGCTTTAATTTTCTGCAAAATATCGGGATTACGTGTTAATTTATAGTTTTCTTTAAAGAAAAATAAAGTATTTTTTATACTTTGATAATTTGCAAATCCCTGAGCAAGCAAATAAAAAGCTTGAGCAAGCGACCACTGAAAATTATTTTCCCAATCAAACATATAGAAAATTTCTTGCAAATCAGCATTTTGTAGGATATTCCTCAGTACTTCTCTTTCATAAGATTGGTCGGTTTGAGATGTAATAATACCCGTATTATTATCATCGTGAATATAATAAATATAGCCAAATTGATTAATAAATTTGAAATGGAATTTTTTAGAGAGAATAAGTCTAGAATAAAATTCAAAGTCCTGGGCTCTACTAAATGTTTCATTGAAAGTGCCGATTTCATTAAAAATACTTTTTTTAATCAAAGTACTAGGATCGGGTATAGGGGATCCGGCTATTATTGAATAATATAAAGCATTCATTTCGTTTTTATACCAATCATAGTAACGAAGCGGAACTATTTCATTTTTTTCTTGATTTATAATTAATAGATTACAATAGAATACATCAGCATCTGGATAGTTGTTAACAGCTTCTATATATTTTTCTAATAAGTACGGTGATACTTCATCATCACTATCAACCCATATAATATATTCACCCTTTGCCTCTCTTAATGCATGATTTCGTGTTGCTGCAATTCCGGAATGCTCTTTTCGAATATATCGTATTTTTGGAGAATTGAATGATTTAATAACTTCTTCCGTGTTATCAGTTGAACCATCATCAACTACAACAACTTCAAATTTCTCATAGCTCTGAGCTAAAGCAGATTTAATACTTCTCATTAGCAAATTTGCGCGATTATATGAGATGATACATATCGAAATAAGCGGTTCATAATCAAAATGTTTTCGTTGTCGATTTATAGTTTTTTTGATTAATTCACCAATTTTAGGTAATATTACTCGGGAAGAATAATTCTTTTCTACAAATTCACGATACTCATAAGAATTATAATCATCAGTTAATATCATACTGACAGCTTCATCAATTGTATTAAAACGATATTTTTCAGGATATATATCGAGTCCGGATCCATCATAAAGTACAGGCTTAATACCGCTCATCATTGCTTCCATTATTCCTACTCCTTGTGTTTCAAGTTTTGATGTACATAATATGTATGATTTATCTATTAGCCAATCCTCAATATTATTTATGATTCCATCATAAACAAAATTATCTGTTAAACCCTTTTGACGTATTTTTTCCAACACTTCTAGATATAATTCAGAATCTTGTATGCCTCCAATCATAAAAATTTTATAATTACGATTAATACTGACAAGTTTTTCTAGAATATCCACCATTAGCAATGGATTTTTATCTTGATGAGTCCTTGAAATAAAAGCGATTTTATATCCTTTTTGCCTTTCATAAAATTTGATTAAGGAATTAATTGGGTTAGGAATTATATTGATGTTTGTCTTTTGTTCTATATTTGGATCTGCATATTTTTTAAATTCTGAAAGGAAGAAGCTGCTCTTAAATATAAGTATAAGCTCATCAACATTGTCCCAATTAATTTTCATTCTATCATCTTGATATATTTCATATCCGTGAATTCGATTTATAATTGGGCAAAACTTTGGCAAATTGCTTGCTTCAACAATAGGATCATTTCCCCACTCTAACCAAGCTAAATCGGAACTTCTTAGAATAGAAAGCATCCTAGCCGGATTATTCCCCTCCCATAGATATTTTTGGACAGCATAGCCATTAAACCTTAGATATTGTATGATTGGATCTAAGAAATGAAAATGATTGCTATCACCTGCAAAAAAAGATATTTTTTTCTGGTAATTTTTCTGTGCCTCTTTAAAATTATATACAAATGAAAATGTAGTTGAACCGTTAAAAGTGCCTTTGAGATAATAACCAAATTGGGATAAAAAATTAGAAACATTCATATAGGAAGATTTATCAAGACATTCTATATATATTTTTGGATGATATTTATTGAGTAGATTTTTTGCCCCTTTTAATACTTCTAAATCCATTCCTTCAACATCAATTTTAATTAAATCAAGTCTTTGTAAATTATCCCCAAAATATTCATCAAGAGTAATAGCTTCAATATCGCCATCATTTGTTTCAATAAATTGTGTCATCCCAATATTGTTTTCATCACGAATTAACATTGCTCCTTTAGTTGGTTTTGACCCCACAGCATATGGAATTGGAGTAATTTTATTTTCAAAGTGATTAATTTCAATGTTCTTTTTTAAAAGATTAAAAGAATATTGAAAAGGTTCGAAAGAGTATATTTGCTCAGGGTTGCAGAATTTGGCAATAAATAAAGAATGATTACCGATATTTGCTCCTACATCAATTATTACATCCCCAGGTAATAAGGATTCAAAGATATCCTTTAGCATTTCATATTCATAAAAAGTTTTATTCTTAATTATTGAGCTTTGGATGTCATCATTAGGGTTTGGTAGATAGAAATTAACTGTGTCACATAATATTCTAAATTGATAAATATTATCATTCATATCAAATATATGGTTGTAATTAAAATAAAGAAATTATATAAAAAAATTATACCAAATTAATAAATTTCAATTTATTTATAAATAAATTACTTCCCATACTTTGCAACTCCTTATAATTTCGCATTGTAATAAAATAGCGAGTATTTAAAAATGTGGATTGAAATATTTAAAACGGGTTTGCATACCGATTCAAATGGTCAAACTCAACAGTTTACCGCTGAGGATTTGGATAAAATTGTCCAAACCTACAATACTAACATAAAAGAAGATCAGTCAAATCTTGCCCCCGTTGTCAAAGGGCATCCCGAAAGCAATGCGCCATCTTTTGGTTGGGTGGAGCAGCTTGCCCGGCGTGGTACAACATTGCTTGCAAATCTCAAGGATTTATCGCAGGATTTAGTCGAAGATATTCGACAAAAGCGTTTCCAAAAAGTGTCGATATCGCTTTATCCAAATTATATGCTAAGGCATATCGGAATGCTTGGCGCAGCTACTCCCGCAGTTAAAGGATTGAAACCAATTGAATTTACATCTGACTTCGCAGAATTTGGCGACGAGGCTGACGTAAGTAGTTTTACGGAATACCAGAGTATTGTACAAACATTACAAGATGAAAATGAATCTCTCAAGGCAAAGCTGATAGAATATGAAGAGCAAATTGCTACGGCAAATTTCAATGATTTTTCAGAAAAAGTTATTCAAAAAGGCAAATTACCGAGCAATTTAAAATCACAATTGATTGATTTACTTACTGCAATTCATAATATAGATGATCAAGGAAATACAACGCAAAAATTAATGGATTTCATTGAAAAAATAACTACAGTCGCGCATCTTGGAGAATTTGCACGAAGAGATAACGCTGCTACATACAATTATCAAGAAAAATTCACAGGTAAGACACTAAATCCTGAACGCAAAGAAATTGATGAAGAAATTCAGAAGCTAATTTCAATGAATCCAAATTTAAGTTATGAAGAAGCATTTAATTATTTAATCAACAATTAAGGAGGAAAAAATGGCAGAATCACGCATTGACCAGCTTAGAATGGTCGACCCAGTACTGACAAACATAGCACAAGGCTATACACCCACAAATTTTATTGGGGATAAATTATTCCCAATTGTTAAGGTTTCTGCACAAAAAGGTAAAGTTCCAAAATTTGGTAAAGATTCCTTTGTTGTGCGGAATTCTGAACGAGCAATTAGAAGCAATTCTAACAGAATTCCAACAAGCGATTATGACACAATTGAATTTACATTGCGGGAAAGGGACCTCGAGGTTGCAATGGATTATATTGAAGAAATGGAAACATACGATTCCTTGAAATATGAACAAAAAATTACAACTGATTTACTTAATCTTCTTGCATTGGAGCGAGAGAAAGCAATTGCTGATTTTGTGCAAAATCCTTTAAATTTTGATACATCAGCAAAGAAAATTTTAGATTCAAGTGAGGCTTTTAATAGTAGTTCAACAAATCCATTAACCATAATAACTGAAGCAATTGAACAGCTGAGGGAAAATATTGGTCGTAGCCCTAATATTATTTTAATGGGGATGGATACATATCAAGCTATTTCTTTTAATTCTATGCTTTTGTCTTATTTGCAAAACTCGGGAAATTTAAAAATATCTTACGAAATGTTGCAGCAATACTTTGGAATTAACAATATTTGTATTGGGATAAGTGTATATTCAGAAGATGGAAGAATATTTAAGGATATATGGCAAAATAATGTGATTATTGCTTATGTGGATCAATCAGAAAAATCACGTAGAACGCAGTATAATCCAAGTTATGGCTATACATTTCAAAGAGAAGGGATGCCTGAAATTGATTCATATTACGAAAATGGCGGGAAAATCAAAATAATTCGAGCCACTGATAATTGGGAAATCAAGGCAGTGGCGCCCGAAGCGGCATTTTTAATTAATAATACAATTCAAAATTAAGGAGGAAATATGTCTATTTCAGCATTAACATATCAACCTGTATTAAGACTCACTGTAAGAGCATCACAAGATATTACAGCATATCATTTTGTGAATTTTACAGGTAGTATTTGCGACTTAGGCGAACAATCGCTTGGAGTGGCGGATTATGACGCAATTATCGGAGAAAATATATCAGTCATAACTCTTGGTACTGCAATAGTAAGAGCTCGAGAAGTAATTGAAAATGGTCAATATGTTTCATCGGATGAACTTGGAAATGCAAAAGTATTCCTTGCGGGTGAGAAAATTTGCGGAAAGGCAATTGGCGCATCTAGCAATGGATTTGTGAAAATATTATTAATGCAAAATTAAAGGCGACAAAATGTGGGCAAATATTAAAAATATTATTTTGCGAAATTCGGTTTTACTTTTGCTTGGTATTTTTGGATTATCTCTG
>JAGOIG010000067.1 GCA_017995735.1 Candidatus Kapaibacterium sp.
TATATGAAGATCGTAAATTCTTACAGGTTGATGAGGTCGTTCATTTTTTGAAGTGAATTCCATAACATCATTTACCCATTTTGTAACTTCTTTTACTGCCTGCTTTTCGACGTTTTTATCATCCCATAAAACATCGCAAATGGAAACTGAATCTTTTAATATCGAGAACATTTTTCCATTGCTATCAGGTATTTCTTCTGTATGTGTATAAAGATAATCTCTCCAAAAAACGCCCGTTGGTGGAGCAGCAATATTATTAATATGCCAGCCCGCAAAATTGGTTTCAACAGTATTTGGATTTATATAAGTTTGTATTTCATCTGTAATTTTCGGATGCACAACATACATATAATAAATATCCATCGGTACCTCGATTTGGATTTTGCCTCTCACAGAATCATTTTTCCAATATTTAATTGTTGAATAGTAATTCTCGTCAGTTGAAGGAGTCCCATAGTCAATAATTTCGACATAATTAAGGTCGCTATCGTGTTTATATAGTAACTGCGCATTTTCAAGAAAAAGATCGGGAAAGCAATAAGAAGAGTTTAAAAAAGTTGGCGATGAATACGCGACTGAAAAAGAAATTTCATCAATTAGCTTCTCATCAGCATTATTAATAATATCGGCAAATTTATTTTGTCGGTCCTGATTTAATTGTGAAAGAGTATAAGCCAATTCTTGTCGAATCCATTTAGGTGCTTTTGCAATAGCGGTTTTTGCATTGATTGTAAGTGAATTGGATGATATGATTTCTAATTTTTTATCTTGTGCATTTATTTTAACCCCATAATATTCACTTCCTGAAAGACATGAACTAAGATATAGTGAATCACATAATATCCAGTTTTCATAATCTTGGAGCAAATAATTATTATTCTTCTTATTAGTAGAACTAAATAACGATTCAGTAGGTGACAATGTACCTGAAACCTTGAATTCGCCATTAATGCCTGATTGTGTAATTCCTCTGATAGTTGGATTTAAGATGTTTGAAGATGATGTTACTTGGATAGGGTTGATTTGACCTGATACAACATAAGTTAAAATAGGTTGAACTGATGTTATTCCTTTCTCTTGATTTTGAGCAAAATTACTTAATGTGTAAATAACAAATAAAATTAAGGATAAAAAAAATTCCCTTTTCATTTTTTCCTCATTTAGAATAAACTTAATAAATACAAACTTAATAAATACAAAAATATATTAAAAATTCTAAATTTAAATCAATTACAATCAAATTATTTGATTTTCGTTTTTAATGCAAACCCGTGGGGGCGCCATCAATAAATGGCTGAGAGTGACCCATCGAACCTGATCCAGATAATACTGGCGTAGGGAAGCGGGAGAGGATTAACCTTCTCAATAAAGCCACTCGCAACCTCGCGGAAAAATAAAGTATCACAATTTAAAAGGTTAAAAAATGTTAAAAAAAATGACTTTATTTTTCTGTGGGATATTTTTATATTCATTTTCATTATCTGCTCAAAAAAATGATACCACAGAAATATCGAAAATCTATTATTTGCCGAGCATAACAGTCTCGACAAATCGCGCAATCGAAAGCAAATCTCCTGTGCCTTTCTCTGTGATAACTCATAGCGAGATTTCAAAATCCTATATCTATCAGGATTTGCCCGCAATGCTTTCCACTCTACCATCAATTTATTCTTATTCGCAGAATGGCAATTCAATTGGATATTCAATCCTTTCATTAAGAGGATTTGACCAACGCCGTGTTTCAGTCCTAATTAATGGAATTCCGCAAAATGATCCCGAAGATCACGATGTCTACTGGATTGATGTACCCGATCTTTCGTCTAATCTCGGAATAATAGAAGTGCAAAGAGGTGGCGGACTTACAAGTTATGGACCTCCCGCTATTGGCGGAACAATTAATTTATCAACTACAAACTTTGTCAATCAGCGAGGTATTAAATTATACGCAGGAGGTGGATTCCAAGAATTTGGTGGAAAATCAAATGATATAAGCCAAAATATTAGCAAATTCTCAATTGAAGCATCCAGCGGATATGTCGATAAATATGCATTCTATGCAAGATTATCGAGAATTAATTCATTCGGATACCGTGATCAGTCTTGGGTGAAGATGAATAGCTACTTTTTGAGCGCTGCCCGCTTTGATAAAAATATTACAACACAAATTAATGTCTTTGGAGGTCCAATATCTGATGGCTTGTCATACACAGGTATTCCAAAACAGTATATTACGGATAAAGAAAAGCGTCTCGTCAATTATAATTATTGGGAATATGATTCCACAGGAAAAAACGTTGCTTATTTTCAGCAAAGACGTCCGCAGGAAGAGGAAGCATTTTCTCAACCTCATTATGAAATGCTTAATGATATTAATATAAGCGATAATCTTCAATTATTATCATCTCTTTTCTTTTATTCAGGGGATGGTTATTTCGATTACGATGCGACAGGTTGGACAGATGCACAAATGTTCCAATTGACTGCAGAAAATGGCTATCCAAATGCTCAAGATCCACAAAATCCAATTATAAGAGCAAATGTTAGCAATAAGCATGGGGGCTGGATACCTCGATTATTATGGAAACATAAAAATGGTGAATTACTGACAGGTTTTGAATTGCGGTTGCATCGTTCAGATCATTGGGGAAAAATAAGATATGCCGATAACTTACCCGCAAATTATAACCCCGATTTTAAATTTTATCAGTTTGATGGCGTAAGAAATATCTTCTCTATCTTTGCTCGTGAGAATTATAATTTTACTGATAAGTTATCCTTAAATCTTGAAGGGCAATTGATTTATAATCTATATGCAATAGACAATGAAAAACTTGGCAATTTTTATACGCAGTATAAAACAATTGATGGGGGATTGGCAGGAAATGGTAATGAGATTTTCAATATTGAGTATCTTTTTTTCAATCCAAAAATAGGTATGAATTATTTATTTAATAATTCAATGAATGCTTATTTTTTGTTAACTTATACTACTCGCGAACCCAATATGAGTGCTTTGTATAATGCATCAGAATCATTTATGGGTACAAAACCAAATTTTGAAGTGCGTTTGGATGAAAATGGAAATCCATTATATAATTTCAATAATCCGCTGACAAAACCCGAAAAGATGCTTGATTTGGAACTTGGTTATAATTTTAGGACAGATTTATTGGATTTTAATGCTAATTTTTATTGGATGCAATATTCAGATGAACTTGTAAAGAGCGGACAATTGGATATATTTGGACTTCCCGTTATGGGCAATGCTCCAAAAACGCAACATATTGGTTTAGAATTGGCTTTTAATGCAGATATTATTAAATCAAATTATGGGAACCTAAACTTTTCAGTAAATTCAACATTCAGTCGTAATAGAATTATTGATTATAATTATTATATTGATAATCAAAATTATATTTCACTCAAAGATAATCCCATTGCAGGTTTCCCTGATATTTTAGCAAATTTTGCTTTGACTTATTCGATTAATAACTTTTTCGTTTCATTCATTTCGCAGTATGTAGGAGAATCTCGAACTGATAATTTTGGCGATTTATTGACTCAAAATCAATTGTTAAGAGAATCAATGGGAAGTGGATATTATGCTGATAATATACTGGACCCTTATTTTATTTCTAACCTAGATATTTCCTATACATTTAAAGATATATTTGGAATAAGATCATTGACATTGCAAGCCAAAATCAATAATTTATTTAATAAATTATATGCAGGTGGGGGACAAGGTAAAGAATTCTTTCCAGGAGCAGAACGTAATGGATTTCTTGGTTTAGAAATTGGATTATAGTAAATTATTAGCTACGAGAAAAACTTAATTTTGTTTTAACTTTTTCGAAATTGTAGATTGCTGAGCCATCTTGCCCAATTTCAATTTCACCTCTCAGGTCAAGCACAAGCTTTTCAAGCGTGTGCTTGGCTTTGTCTGATAATTCTTTAGGGAGATTTATTGCATTTGCAATTTGCTCGAATGTAACTTTTGTCTCGGGCAATGTAAAAATTGCCTGGAAGATTTTTTTCCGCAAGATAATTTTTTTACGTTTATTTGAATATGCAATAGTCCAAGGTATGCGTAATATTGGAATCAGATAAAATGTAATAGAGAAAACAAAAGGAAAATAACCTAAAAGAAAAACAAGAAAAGGGGACATCCCGCCAGCTACATCTGGTTGTTGTACTGAATTAACAATAGAGTATGATACGAAAAGATTGAATGCATTCATAGCAATTATGATTAGATTCCTTCCAATTGAATTGCCTGTATGTTCTGCGGGAGGATCGATTTCATTATAATAATAAACAATTCTCCCACCTTCTAAATCTTTAGCCTGAATATTTAAGAGATTAGAAAAATCAGCAACTATTGTTCCATCTTCCGAAATTGACAATTCTCCTTTGAATTTAGCAGCATATTCAGCAAGTTTTTCTTCGGCAATGCTATAAGGAACACCCGAGAGCAAAACTATATCTGCAGCAGTTAGTTTTCCGTTTGATTTTTTTCTAATATATGAAATTATTTCCTTTGCATTTTCATTAGGGTCTAGTTTGGGGCGCTCGGGACCGAATACGAAGCTAAAAACCGATTGAATGAAATTTGTTCCTTTATTTTTATCCTTTTCATAAGTTTTATATACCAAACCCGATTCATCACGATACTCCCGCACAGGATTTGTTATTGCACTAAAACTTAATGCTTGGAAAATACCACGAATCAATCCCATTAACATAAAGCTAACTTGATTTCCACCTCTATTATCATCCCTATCCGAGCTTGATGAAAATAATATTCCTGCGATAATTAGCAAAATAAAAAGAACTGTATAAAATATTAGAATGACACCCGCAGCTGCCTTATAAATTATGGTAAAAATTTTCCATAGAGAACGCAAAAAATTGGAAATTACTTCTTTAAAAGTTTTTCGATTAATTTTTTGAAGTGGATAACGAAATTCAAAAATTAAGGATCCTGTTTTGGGGTTCATCGATACTTTAGCACGATATAGTTCGAGCAATCTTTGTAAAGCAGAGTTTATTGTATCAATTGGATAACCTGTCGCAGCAACAGCATCTTCAGGAGAGAATTTGCCACGAGTTTGCTTTATGATATTTTCAATAGTATTTACAACTAATTCTTGTGGGGCTTCCTTTGCCATAGAATATATTAAAAATACTAAATTAAGAATAAAAAGTGAATTTTTTCATAGAAAATAATAAGTGTAATTTAATATCAATTTTGCCATTCAGAGCAAAGTGATCAATATATTCTTATTAACGTTGATTTCCTCACTGCATTTCAAATGATAAGATTGGCAAAGAATGAAATTAAAATTAAATTTAAATTCATTATTTAATCGTCTTATATTAAAAATATTTTTCATAATTTTGTAAACTTTATTTAATAATTAACTATTGTTTAACTTAAAACAAAAAAGGAGTAGATTTAATGTCAGAAGACATATTAAATCGAAATGAAGAATCAACTCAATTAAATCCTGAGATAAATCAAATAGTGGATACTATTGAATCTCCGATAATTAAAGAACAATCCACACCATTGAAACCCTTAAATGAGCTTTTAAATGATGGATTTGATAATTTAGAAATGGAAGATAGTCAATTTCAGGCTTTGTTTGAGGATTCTATTTCAAATATAAAAGAGGACCAGCTTATAAAGGGAAAGATTGTCGATTTCACAAAGGATGAAATAGTTGTTGATCTTGGTTTTAAATCGTATGGTTATATTCCGCGTGCGGAATTAATTAATCCAGAATCATATCGAGCGGGTGATGTAGTAGAGGTCTATGTAGAAAATTTGGAAGATAGTACAGGTAAAATTGTACTTTCACGTCGCCATGCTGATTTTATGAAGATTTGGCAGAGGATAACGGAATTATATGAAAAACAAGAAACTGTAAATGTAAAGATATTGCGTCGTATTAAGGGCGGTATGGTAGTTGATTTGATGGGTGTTGAAGCATTTTTACCAGGTTCACAAATTGATATCCGACCTGTTCGAGATTTTGATTCTTGGGTTGGTCAAAATATCGACATAAAAGTAGTTAAGATTAATCAATCTAATTATAATGTTGTGGTTAGCCATAAAGTATTACTTGAAGAAGAAATGAGCGAGCAACGAGCTGAAATTATGTCTCGTCTCGAAAAGGGATTAGTGCTTGAAGGGGTAGTAAAAGCCATTGCAGATTTTGGAATTTTTGTCGATTTGGGTGGTGTAGATGGTTTAGTTCATATCACAGATTTGTCGTGGGGACGTGTCACACATCCAAGTGAAGTTGTTCAACTTGACCAACCTGTTAAGGTAGTTGTACTTGATTTTGACCAAGATAAGAAACGTATTTCTCTTGGAATGAAGCAATTAACACCACATCCATGGGATTCAATAGGAGATAAATATTTGCCAGGTACAAAAGTTCATGGCAAAGTTGTCAGCTTGACTGATTATGGTGCCTTCATTGAAATTGAACATGGTATCGAGGGACTTATTCATATTAGCGAAATGTCCTGGACACAACATATTAAACACCCATCCCAAGTTGTTTCTCTAGGGCAAGAAGTCGATGCAATTGTTCTTAATATAGATACAGAAAATAAAAAACTTGCCCTTGGAATGAAGCAATTGACACCAGATCCCTGGGCAGATTTAGTTGAGCGTTATCCAATTGGTTCAAAACATACAGGCATAGTTCGGAACATTACAAACTTTGGAGCATTTGTCGAGCTTGAGCCTGGTGTTGATGGATTAGTTCATATTAGTGACCTGTCTTGGACAAAGAAGATTCGTCATCCGGGTGAATTTGTTAAGAAAGGGGAAAATCTCGATGTTGTTGTAATTGGAATTGATCTTGAGCAACGTAGAATATCTTTAGGCCATAAACAAGTATTTGAAAATCCATGGGAGAAACTTGAAGAAACCTACAAAGTAGGAAATGAAACTAGTGGTAAAATATCTCGCATTATTGAAAAAGGAATTATAGTAGAGTTGCCTGATGGAGTGGATGGGTTTGTACCTGTTTCTCAATTATCTTTTGCACCTGTTAAAAATATTAGTGAATATTTCAAAATCGGGGATGTGCTTCCTCTGAAAGTTGTTGAATTCGATAAAGATGCGAAGAAAATTGTACTTTCTGCTGTTGAAGCATTACGCGGAAAAGATCAATCAGTTATTGATGAATATAATAACCAGCATCCCGTTCCTAATGTTGAGCAATATCAAACTTATGAAGTAAAATTCGAGTCATTGAGAGAAGAAATTGCAAGTATGGAAAGCGAAACTGAATCTTATTTGAGACAAGAAGTGAATTTTTATCCAAGTATGGAAGAAGCTTTTGAAGAAATCAAAGAAGAGAAAATTGAAATTAAAAATACTGAACCAATCAGGCTTGCCGATATTCAAGCAAAAATCCATGAAGTGTCTCCTCAAAAAGAAGAGAAAAGTGAGCAACCAATTGAGCAAAATGAAAATTCGAGTGATGCTGAAACAGAAGCAATACATAATCAAACAAGTAATACAGATGAAGCACAAGTTAATGAAGAATCAAAAGATACTTCAACTGAAGTAATTAATCCCGATGAAACTAAAACTGAAATTTAATTCGATAGATAATAAAATGAAAATTTAAATAAAAGCCCACTCGAAAAGTGGGCTTTATTTTTTGATTTTATTCAAAGAAATTGTATATCAATTGTGTATTAATTTTAACTATTTTTAGGACTATTATTTATCATATTGCTATCATTACCATTTTTTGAATTCTTATTACTGCTCTGCAAAACTTTAACAAAAGAATAAACAGTAAAAACAATTATTAGCCCCCAAGAAACGATCATAAAAATCCATCCATATATATTCATATTATTCTCCTTTTTCTTCTTGATAGTTAATTTTAAACTTTTCTTTTCCTTCATTTCTTTTCCAGGCATAACGAATCATTAGCAAAAGTACTACAGCTATTAATATCATAAATCCACGTGATAACCAACGATATATAATATCATTTTCGGGGATATTTTTCATTAAAAATATTGGTATAGCATCTTGAATTGTCCAGCTTATTAATATTGCCAATAAATAAAGAGGTGTTATATATTTTATTACATAATAAAATAATTTTGGAACTTTAATTTCTCCACCTTTGTTGATTTCATCCCACCCTTTATCCATACCATAAATCCAAGCAAATACTATAACTTCAATCAATGCGACAAGAACTAAAGTAAAAGTGCCGCTCCAATAATCCATTTCATCCAAAAACCCATATTGAAAGAAAATGATAACGAGATTGATTCCGATAAAAATACAGGCGCCAACAATTGATGTGGCTTTATTTTTGCTAAATCCGAACTGCTCTTCTAAAAATGAAATTATAGGTTGTGCCATTGCAACTGATGATGTAATACCTGCAAGAAAAAGCATCAAGAACCATAAAAACCCAAATATAGAACCCATCGGCATATTTTGGAAAATTATTGGCATAGATACAAAACCTAAATTATATGCTCCACCTTGGGCTATTCCTTGTGTTGCTTGCAAACCAAAAAATGCAACTGCAACAGGTATTGCAATTGTGCCTCCAAGAATTACTTCAGCAAATTCATTTAAAAATGATGCACTTACAGCGCCAAGCGCAATATCATCTTTTTCTTTAAGATAGCTTGCATAAGCTGATAATGTGCCCATTCCAATGCTCAATGTGAAAAAGATTTGCCCCGCAGCTGCCAACCAGATTTTTGCATCTCCAAGCATTGAGAAATTAGGTTCCCATATAAATGCTAATCCTTTTATTACACTCCAATCTGGATGATTAACAGGGTCAGGTGTCCCTAATGTAAAAACTCGTATTACAATAACTATTGCAAAAATAAAAAGCAAGGGCATTGCAATAAGTGCAAGTTTTTCAATTCCTTTGGACACTCCTTTCCGTAAAACAGCAAAATTGATTAAAAAAGTAACAAGCATAAATATATAAGCGGGCAAAATTGAAGGGAAGAATTGAGTATTTTCACCTTGAAAACTTGTCAAAAATGTGTGCATCATATCAAAAGATTCAAGCCCAAAGTATGATTTTGTGATAGAAAAGAAACTAAAGGCAAGACTCCAAGATTCAACGTAAGTATAATAAATCATAATAACGGTTGATGTAAAGAGGCCTGTGGCTCCTAAATATTTTGCAATTTTATTATTCCAAAGGACATCAAGCATACCAGGCAAACTTCCATGACCATATTTTCCACCGTGCCGTCCGATTGCCCATTCTACCCATACCATCGGAATTCCTAATAAAATAAAAGCAAATAAATATGGTATCATAAAAGCACCGCCACCATTCTGCGCTGCTTGAACGGGAAAACGTAGGAAATTTCCAAGACCAATTGCATTTCCTGCGACTGCTAGAACTAAACCGATTTTTGTTCCCCAACTTTCTCTTTTTTCTGCCATAATATTTAAAGTTTATTCTTTTTCTATTAAAACAAGTGCAGTGTCTGAATCTACTTGTGAATTTTCTTGTATATATATTTTTTTTACTATACCAGTAATCGATGAATATAATGTAGTCTCCATTTTCATTGCTTCTACAATTATTATTGGATCGCCATCATCTACTGTATCACCTTCTTTTACAATAATTTTGACAATATTGCCCGGCATTGGAGATTTAATTATTTCTTCATTTAGTTCCTTTTCATCCACTTCATTATATGTATTCTCATTGCTAATTTTTTCAAATTTATAGCTTTTTCCTTCAAATCCTACATATTTATGTAATTTATCTTCAGCAATAAAAATATCTATTTTTCTATTAGAATTTAATGCTTGATAATGATTTTCTTCAATTTTTTTGAATTTA
>JAGOIG010000068.1 GCA_017995735.1 Candidatus Kapaibacterium sp.
GGATTAACCGAAAACGTGAATTGGTAAAGTACGTATTTGGTGCAGAAGGAGAGACTCGAACTCTCACGGGTTTTAATGCCCACTGGATTTTGAGTCCAGCGCGTCTACCAATTCCGCCACTCCTGCATTGCTCGATTTGTGGGCGCTAAGGGATTTGAACCCCTGACCTCCTGCTTGTAAGGCAGGCGCTCTATACCATCTGAGCTAAGTGCCCTTTCTTATTTTTATTAGATTACAAAATTAAACAATTTTTTGAAAATATCCATTCTATCAATCTAATATTAATTAGAATTTATAAATTTCTCGTATTATTTTTGTAATTTATTTTTATCTTATTTAATATGAAATAAATTATTTTTATTTCGTTTGAATTATCAAGGGTAGGTTAAGTATGAAACATTTTAATATACTCATTTTATTCTTGCTTTTTTGCTGTCTTCAAAGCTATGCTCAAAATTGGGAAAAGGTGACCAATATTCCCACTCCTTATAATAATGGTTATTATCTTGATTTATGGGTGTTACCCGAAGACAATAATTATGTTTGGGCTTGTGGATTTGATGGATTTATAATTCGCAGCACCAATAATGGAACTACTTGGCAAGGATCAACATTACCATCGCCTGCATATCATATAGAAAGTATTCAATTTCTTAATAAACAAATTGGCTATACATCGGGTGTCGAAGGGATTTTTAAATCAACCGATGGGGGAGCAACGTGGTTCGATATTACTCCTTCTAGTTCTGAGGATTATTGGGGAAACTATTTCCTTAATGAAAATTATGGCGTGCTTCTAGGTGGTGGTTGCGATGGCTTACAGAGATTTTATAAAACAACAAATGGCGGGGTATCCTGGTCACTTTATGTTCAAACAGTACCAAATACAGGTTTAACAGATCCGATACTTTATCCCTCAGGATTAGGTTATGCTGTTTCAAGTGGAAGAATCTGGAAAACGCTTGATTCAGGCTCAACCTGGCAATTGTTTGCATATTGTGGTTCAGAAATTTGGCAGGAAGAAATTTCGATTATGGGGAATTCTATTGTTGTACCTACATCAGGGATAATGTGTGAGGGGCAAGGCAGTGCGGGTGGAATGCGATTTTCAACGGATATGGGAACAACTTGGCGAGAATTTCAAGCAGGATATCCAATGTTTGGTGCGGTGTTAGTGAGCCAGACAGAAGCTTGGGCTTGCGGATATGACCGTAATGTGTATTATACTTCTGATGCGGGAAATACTTGGCAACTTAGGAATTGTGGTATTGAAGATGTAAATCTTGATGATATAACTTTTACAAGTCCCAATGATGGATGGGTTGTAGGTCAAGGAGTTTATAGATTGAAACCTGCAAAAATTACTGCAGATCGTGATACTATTAATTTTGGCAAAATTTGCTCAGATGAAATAAAATTAGATTCATTTCAAGTGCAAAACCAATCCTTAATTCCCGCAAATTTGACTGTTCAAAAAACACTTGATTTCGATAATGCATTTTCTATAATTAAACCCGCATATCAGTCACAAATTGCAAGTTGCAGTAATTCAATGGTTGTTATTCAGTTTTCACCCACAAAACAGGGGAAATTCCTCGCAAAATTACTGATTGATGCTCAATCGAGCGATGGATCAACACATTACACAAAGGAAATTATACTTATTGGCGAAACAATTAAAAGCTCTATAAAACCCGAAAAAGATACAATTGTGCTAAATCCTGCTTCTTGTGGTAATATTTTTACAACTGATCTAATATGGTACGCTGATTCGCTTGCCGAGTCGCTTTCGGGATATAATTCTCTTACTCCTGCGAATAAGCATATCCTTCTGAAAACTGAACTTCCACTCATTATTTCTCCATCAGGCACGACAACGCAATTCCAGATTCAATTACTTGATACAGGATGGAGCTTTGCTGCTTTTAAATTTAAATATTCTCCCTGCAATAAAGATACTACTATTACTATCAAAGCTTATGGCGTTTCACCTATCATAAATTCGATTGATTCCCTATATTATAATATTCTTTGTAGCGGAGAAATTATTGATACTATCCCGATTTGGAATACAGGGAATGCTCCGCTTGTCATTTCAAAAATTTCATCAACATTGCATAATGGTGATTTCCAAATCCTTGGATGGACTAGCAAAAAGCAATTGCCAATCTCAATTCACATCAATAGCTCTGACTCGCTAATTATTAAATATTCTTATGATAAAATTGGTACAGATATTTTTTATATTACTTTTGATAATAATGATAAAACCCTTTCAAGAGGCGATAAACAAAGCTATAGTATTAAATTAGTTTGTACTGTCGAGAGCGAAGATATTTTTATTAAAAATCAAATAATTGATTTCGGTAGAGTTTGCCTCACAACAAAAATTGATACTTTGATTCCTATAAAAAATATAGGAAATTTATCAGCAAATTTAAATATTTTAAAAAATTGCTCGCAACCATTTAATCTGCAAATACCACAATTAAATCTTAATCCTGATACGAGTGAAAACATTGAACTAATGTTTTCTCCTACAAAAAGAGGTGAATTTTTCGATACGATAAATATAAAAACAGGGGATTGCAAAGAAATCATTATATATTTGAAAGGAACAGGTGTTGAAGGTTTGCTTAATTCTGACCCAAGTTCTATTAGTGATATACTTATGGTAAATCAACCTAAAAATTATTCTCTGAAAATTTCAAACACGGGCAATATTCCTTTGGATATAATTGAGTATTCTTTCACTCCTGCACTAACAGGATTTGCAGCAGATTTGCAACCTCAATTATCTCAGACTATTGATTCAAATCAATCCATTACATTCAATTTGCAAATCATTGCAAATCAAATTAGCGCATACAAAGGGACATTGTGTTTTGAGGCGAAAGGGTTATGCCCAACAAGCTTATGTATCCCAATTGATTTAACAAGTCTTGCACGCTCGATAACAGTTGATAATACTATTGATTTCCCAACGCTTTATTGCAGTGGGGAACAATATGACACACTTTGGATTAGAAATTATAGCATTGCACCTGATACAGTTACACAAATCTCAATTTCAGGTGATGCTTGCTTTAATATTTTTCAGTCTCCTAATTTACCCGCTATAATTAATGGTAATGATTCAGCAGCGGTGATTATCCATTTTCTTCCCAGTATTGAAGGCAATTTTTTTGCAATACTACATATTGAAACAATTCAACCTTTTGGACAAACATTTGATATACCCGTTAAGAGCAGCTTTTATCGCACAATTATTAGCTCTAATACAGCAAAGTTAGATTTTGGAATAAAAGAAAAATGCGATGACCCAATTATCAAACAGTTTACAATCTATAATACGGGAATGGCAGACGAATTTCTTTACGCTGTTGATAAGCAATTTGGTGATTATTTTTCAATTGATAAATTCGACAATTTGGTTATCAAGGGAATGGATAGTTTAATTATTAACATTACTTTCTATCCTGCAATTGCGCAAAAAGAAGCGTCTTATTCAGGCAAAATAATTTGGGCAACCACACGTTGCCCTGACACATTGGAACTTGAATTTGCAGCACAAATTATTGAACCGCATCTATCATATTCTAAATTTAATATTGACTATCTTAATGTATGGAAAGACGATATTAAATATGATACAATAATTGTAATGAATAATTCAGCAGTATCAAGAAATTTACAAATTATAAAATCCCCTGATAATTCTGATTTTCAAATTTTTGCGCTGTCCAATAATTCAGTTATTAATTTTCCAATATTAATTGAACCTCAATCCATCTTAGCATTAATTGTTTCATTTAAGGCAAATGCAGTTGGAGAATTTTATGATAATTTTATGATTGAAGAAAGTTCAGTTTGTAAAGATACAATTGCTTTTCATTTGCAAGCAAATGTACCGTTAGAACAATATTATTCTAAGGTATTTATTGAAAAATATCAAGCACATTGGGGTGATACAATAACTTTTTATATTGAACTTAGTGACGATTTGCCCCGTGTAAGAGCGCAGTATATTTCGACAACTATTGAATTTGATACATATTTATTTTATCCAATTGAAGTTTCAGTAAGGGGAGAGAATTTAATTTCATATAATCCAATTAAATATGAATATAGCTATGGAAAATTAGATGCTGCTATTGATTCATCGAAAGCCTATACTTTATTAAATAGTAAAGGAAAATTGGTTGCTATTAAAGGTATAGCAATGTATTCGAGCCCAACTATTACTCCTCTTAAAATTTCTGATTTTCAAGTTAATTCTTCCAAAGAGTTATACTTGACAAAAGAAGATGGAAATCTTCAAGTCTTGGATATATGTATTCCAATTGGAAATCAAAGGATAATTATCGATAATACAATTCCATACATTGAATTAGTTAGCCAAGTCGTTGATGATGGGGTGCTTGCATTAAATTGTTATAATTTGTCCGAGGGTATTCAAATGTATATTTATAATACTTATGGTGAAAAAGTTAAATATCTAACACTTCCAAAAGGGACAAATTTGGTGTCTGTTGATATAAAGGATTTGGTATCAGGTGTCTATTTTATTTCATTTAGCAATTCTGAACTTGGCAATTTCAAATTTATAATAATAAAATAGAGAAACTTAATAATTTTAAGAATTTATCGATTTTTATAAATAATAATTCTATTCTTTTCTTTTGATTGGAAATGAAAATGCAAAAGTTGAGCCTTTGCCTAATGCGCTTTTAATCCATACCCGACCATTATGAGAATCAATTATTTTTTTAACAATCCAAAGTCCAAGACCGCTTGACGGTTCACCCGCTGTAGGTTGAGCACTCAATCTTTGTCCCCATCGGAATGCCTTTTCGACATCTTCTTCGGAAAGCCCCAGTCCATTATCGCTTACTTCGATATTTATATTTCCTCCTTCTTTAAAAGCTCGAACCCTGACTGTGCCCTCTTCTTCTGTAAATTTGAGAGCATTAGAAATTAAATTTTCCAATGCTTCGCTTATTTTTCGATAATCCATTTCGACCTCAGGAAGATTATCAGGTAATTCTGTAAATAGCTTAATATTTTTTTTCTTTGCCATTACTTGATTTTTGGAGACGACATTTTCTATTAAATCTTTAATTTGATTTGTTTCGAAATTTAATGCCATTTTACCTGATTCGATTGATAAAACAAGTGTTACTTCCATCGATAAATCTAGAATTTTTTGGCTTGTTTCCGCAATGTCCTGTATTATTTCCATTTGTTCGTTGGCTGTCAAGTCATATGAACGAAGTAAATCGACAAGATTTTTTATAATGGCTGCAGGATTTTTAATATCGTGGATAATTAATGCAAATAGCTCATCTTTTTGCTGATTTAATTCTTCAAGGCTATCTTTTGTTTTTAAAAGTGCTTCAATTTTGCTTTCTAATTCTTTATTTTGTGTTGATAATTGTGTTACACGAATATTTGCAATATCCATTTGACTATGTAATTCATCGATTTCTGCTTTTAATTTCTTATTCTCTTCGAAAATTTTATTAATGCCTTCATCTGTTTTAATAGTTTCTTTCTGCTCCATCGAAAATCCTTCCTTATTATTCTTTTTAAACGTTTTAGATTTATTTTTGAAAATAAAAGCAAAAATTATACCTAAAAATACTACTATTACCAAGATGCCAATATAGATTAGGTATTTTGGAATCGCAATTGCTCTTTTATTCTCCTGAGAAGTTATGAGTGTATTTGTTTTTTGATTTTTTAATAAATTTTGTTCTTCTATTTTTGCTTGCTGAGCAAGTTTTGCAAGTGAATCATCTGAGACAATTTTTAATGTTAATGGTGGGGTCTTCCAATTACCTTTTAAAGCAAATGCAGAAATATCGAGAATATATTTTCCCATTTGTAGAGCTTTATAATTCAATGAATTAAACCCTGTAGTATGGATAGCCGAATCGAATCCATTTGTGAGAATTATTTTATAATAAAAATCTTCCTTTGGACTATTCTGCGGTGATGCTAAACTATAATAAATGGATAATGAATCTTTTGTGGAAATCAATATCAAATAATCATTATGATTAATTTTAGTTGTGTTTAACTTTATACTATCGATTTTAATAAAATACTTATTTGAATCAGCCTGAGAAAATGATTCAGAATAAATTAAAATAATAAAAATTATAATAAATTTGATCTTAGACATATTTTCAAGAATAATAAATTAATTAGTTCTTTTTATTTTCTTGATTTGGTTCTGTACCAAGCTCCTTTATTTTGTTATATAATTCTTCTTCGTTGCCTTCAGCATAACCCGAATGTTGCCAAACTAATTTGCCACTTCCATCGAATAAAAATGTCTGTGGGGGATATCCTGCATTCATTGCTCTTTTTAGATCGCTATTTTCATCGAGATATATATCAAATTTCCATCCTCGCCCTTTTACAAATTGCGGGACTTTTTTGGAAGTCCGTGAATCATCAATAGATATTGCAAAAACTTTTACGCCTGTTTCTGTTTGCCATTTCTCATAAACTTTATTAATATTAGTTAACTCGCGAATACAAGGGTTGCACCATGTTGCCCAGAAATCAATTACAAATGGTTTGCCGTTATTAGTTAATGTGTTCGCGTCAATGCTCTTACCGTAAATATCCTTTATTTGCACCTTTGGTAGAGTGCTCTCCTGTGCATAAAGAGAAATTGATAATAAAATTCCAAAAAAAATGCTTACTTTAATAATTTTATTCATAATTTCGTTATTTCAAAAAATGTAAAATTACCAAAAAGTGATTAATTATGAAAAGAAATATTAATAAATTAGCTTTCATACTGCTAATATGCTTTTTCTATTTTCAATGTGCTTATTCTCAGAGTATTGAATTTGCAGAACAACCTCAATCATTATATTCAGCAAAACTTGATAGCTCGTGGGATATTTACTTTACTGCTCAAGTCAAAAATATCTCTCAAAATACAATTAATTTGAAGCTAAGGACAGAAGTAGTTTCCATATCTTCAGGTCATTCTTATGATGTGTGTTGGAATGGTTTATGCTCGCCCTCAACTATAACAGATTGGAATAATTCTTCTCCATATGCTCTTGAGGCGGGTGCAACAACTCCCGTTTCACTTTTCTTTTCGCACTACTATTCTTACTATCAAAATGGAACACCAAGCGAGGGCACAGGCACAATTAGATATATTTTTTACAATGCAGATAATGCTAATGATAATTTATCTTTTGATGCAACGTTTAGCTTTACCCCTTCATCTGTATTTGAATCTATTTCTAATTCAAATTTGAAAGTGAATTTTCTTGATAATAAGGTCCTTAGAGTAGTTGTAAATAATCCATCTTCGTTGGATTATAGAATTACTATTTTTTCATTGCTGGGTGCAAAAATTGAAGAAAGACAATTCAATAATTATTATGAAAAAGATTTTTCCAGTTATAGCACTCAAGTATTTCTATATCAAATTTCACAAAATGGAAAAATTGTTGGTTTTGGCAAAATTGAATAATTTCTTAATTGTATAATAATACTTTTATATATATTTGAATAAAGAAAAGACCGATTATTTCGTATTAGCAGAAGCTACTATCCTGCAGAAGGTGATATTTACTATATCTATTATCGCAGGTACTGTATTATTTTATGCTATTGTTATCCCTTTGATAAAGTATTTTGTGGCGACTACATTAAATGGTGTTGTACATTGCAAGAGCAATGAATTAATAACATATACATTAGAAAAAACAAAAATTCAACGCCAAACTGACCCACTTTTTATTTGGGCAGTCGATTTATATGTTGGAACTCCCACTGCTGCAAGATTTTGGTTTCAACCATTATTTTCTATGTCGATGATTTCTATCCTTTTTGGTCTTGTATTTGGAGTGTATATAACAACTATACTTCCTTTGCCTCTTGGATATATTAAACAGAAGATTGAACGCGAAATTCTTAATACTCTTGATAGAATTCATTATAAAAAGTACTTCACTCATATTGATTCATTTTCACAACACGAATTGACAAGCGAAATCGAAAATGCAGACCTGAGAGGGCTTTATAGAATAGCATCTGAATATGATGTGAATGTAGATGATTTGGCAGTTTTGCAAAATGCAATCCAATGGCGGAATTCTTCGATTTTCTATCAAGCAATACATTTCATAAAAGGTATTAAGATTTATATGCGAAATCACTTCACTGATAAATATTCAAATACAATACTCGGATTTGTTTACTTTGGCGCTGCCTTTTTGATTGTGATTATTGGATTGAGAGGATTGAAATTTATCCCTGTAAGTGAACCATCGCTCATATTTTTCTCGTTAGGACTTGAATTTTCTATTTTAATTACATATGCATCAACCCTCTTTTTCTCTCGACCCGAGAATATCGAAGAAAGACCTAAACCACCGGTTGAAGCCCAATCTTCAGGAAATGACCCTAATCTCGAAAGACTTTTGCGTATATTTATTAAATGGAAAAATAAATGATTACATTTTTTAATATAATATCTTTAAAAATAGAGAGAAATTATAATTCATCTCTTCAAAATAATTTTTTTGGTTTGATTTTTGATAATAAAATTGTATGAAATTCCAATTTGCATATATTATCTTTGCTTTTGCTATGCTATCAAGTTGTTCTTCAATGCATGCACCTGCATATAAAACGTCATTGCCAAAGAACGCATCGCAATCAATTAATAATGATACATCTATAAAATTACAAAATTCAAATGATATTAAAAATGATCAATTTGCTAATCCGCAAATAAATTCCGCCCGCTTTAAAGATACAAATATAA
This sequence comes from Candidatus Kapaibacterium sp., assembly GCA_017995735.1. Taxonomy (GTDB): domain Bacteria; phylum Bacteroidota; class Ignavibacteria; order Kapaibacteriales; family UBA2268; genus UBA2268. The sequence continues at coordinate 8,807 of JAGOIG010000068.1, forward strand.
TTGAATTGCCTGTCCTTATTGCATCCAGGGATCCAAATGCAATTCAAATGAACGATATTCAAATAGAAAATTCACGTCAAACCGCAATTGGTATCTTTGATACAGCATTGCAAGAGTTCGATAATCAAAAATTTAAAGAGTGTTGCGGAAAATTTAGCTCAATTGCAGAAACGTTTTTGCCAACTGATTCTCTATATTTTGAAGCAAAATTTTACGAATGCGAATGCAAAATAGTAAATAATAAAGTGATCGATGCTAAACTTACTCTTGAAGCACTTTATATCGACCCTGATATTCCTTTGAGTGTGATGGAACGTGTTATAGTTCGCCTTGGACAAATTAATTGCTTATTAAAGAATACTGAAGAAGCAAATAAATATTTTGGCGAATTAAAAGCAAAATATCCAAATTCTATTTATTTAAAAGTTGCAAATTGCGACGCAATCCATCAATCTTCTAAATAATTCAAGCATTGTGCATTTTTTTGAAGTATCTCTTTAACTCGTTCAATTGATTTTTGCAAATCGTCATTTATAACTACATAATCGAATTTGTCTTTGAAACTCAATTCATAATTTGCCCTTTCTATTCGCTTTTGAATTTCTTTTTCGTCTTCTGAATGCCTTAATGTAAGTCTTTTCTTTAATTCTTCAATAGATGGGGGAGCGATAAAAATAAGGCAAGAATCCTCGTGATATAATTTTTTTATTGAAAGCGCTCCCCTGACATCAATATCGAAAATTAAGCATTTATTATTTTCTTGAACTTTTTCAACTTCGCTTTTTGGTGTTCCATAATAATTGCCAAATATTTCTTCATACTCAATTAGTTCATTGTTTTTTATCATTGCTTCAAATTTTTCACGACTTACAAAATAATAATGCACACCATCAATTTCATTCTCTCTCGGTTTGCGTGTAGTTGCTGATATACTCAATATGAAACAACTATATTCATTAAGTACAGCATGAACTATAGTAGATTTTCCCCCTCCACTTGGCGATGAAAACACAAAAAGTTTCTTATTCACAATATCCTCAAAAATTCAAAAATAAGAA